>NZ_JBIBVY010000004.1:0-435996 GCF_043080665.1 Streptomyces sp. NPDC014991 | reverse complement strand
TCACACCCCCGGGGGGCCCCCTTCCGCGCACTGGTGCCCGCCGCCGCACACCGCGGCCCCGTACTCACCCCCCCCCCCCCCGGGGGGGCCCCCGGGGGGGGGGGGGCGCCCCCCCCCCCGCCCCCCCCCCCCCCCCCTCTCCACCGCTTTGCGTCCACCGCCTCCGGCTCACCGCCGGACCTCCGCGGCGAACCGGATGTCGTACGACTGACCCGGATGCAGCACGCGCAGCATCCGCTCCCCCTCCTCCGCCACCTCCTCGCGCAGGGCCTTCGGCAGCGTGCCGAACGGCTCGATGACCAGGGCATCGGCGCCGAGCCTCCACAGGCCGGCCAGGAATCCGTCGACCAGGAGCGTGCGGTGCGCCTGGTTGCCCGTCCAGTTCCGGCCCCGGTGGGCCGGCGGTACGACGCGGGTGCGGTCGGCGTGGGAGAGCAGGAGGTTGTCGAACTCGGGCAGGAAACGGGGCGGGGCCGGGGTGGCCGGGTCCGGGCGCGGGGCGCCGGGTACGTCGAAGAGTTCCACACCGGCCGGGTCGCGGAAGGACAGCAGCCGGGGGCGCAGGCGCTCGAAGACGGGCCGCAGACGGGTCGGTCCGGCCCAGGTCTGCATGTCCCGCACGGAGGCGGGGCCGAAGGCGGCGAGATAACGCAGGACCACGGACTCCGCGGTGGGGACCGGCCCGGCGGCGCGGCCCAGCCAGTGCTCCGCGGTGGTGAGGGCGACCTGTCCGCTCTCGTCCCACAGTCCGCGCGGGGTGACCTGGACCAGCGGGAGCGTGCAGCGGGCGGCTACGCCGAGGGCCTGCGGATCGGCGTCCGGCCACACGGCGCCGAGGGCCCGGCGCAGCTGGGCCATGGTCCGCGGTTCGGCCTCGACCAGTTCGCGGGCCACGGCGGCGAGACGGTCCAGGTCGACGCCGGCCGGCCCGGTGCGGGAGTTCCCCGGTTCGCGGAGGCGGGCCGGCTGGACGAAGGACCGCAGGGCGAGGCAGTCGTCGGCGGTGTGGGTGTGGATCGTGGAACGCAGGGTGACGATCCGGGCGACCTCGCGGCCGGACATGAGCGTGGAGAGCCGCTCCGGCGCGAAGCCGTCGAGGCGGGCGGCCAGGGCGTAGTACGGGGGCCGGGTGTTCTGCGCCTGCAGGCCGAGGAGGTGACCGACCGCGTCCAGGGCCGACCGCCCGGAGCGGTGCAGCAGGAGCTGACGGGCCAGGGTGGCGCGGTTCAGGGCCCGCGCGTCGAGGACCGGACCGCCCGCCGCGCCATTGCCTCGGACACTGCTCCC
This sequence comes from Streptomyces sp. NPDC014991, assembly GCF_043080665.1. Lineage (NCBI taxonomy): Bacteria > Bacillati > Actinomycetota > Actinomycetes > Kitasatosporales > Streptomycetaceae > Streptomyces > Streptomyces sp. NPDC014991. The sequence goes on along the minus strand of NZ_JBIBVY010000004.1, from coordinate 434,709 downwards.
GCCCGCGCCGTTCGTGGTCATGACCGCATGCTGACACCGCTTGCGGACACTTTCTGTCCGCGACTCCCGCCGGACCCGGGCCCCGGCTTCCGCCGATCGCGACGGGCCGCGGATATCCTGCTGGTACCGCGCCGGGTGAGCACGCCCCGCGCGGGCTCCACCGGGAGGCGGCCGATGCCCGAGCGACCCAACGGCAGGAACGGCGGCCGCAGGTCCGGCTGGCGCCGCGCCCTCACCCCGGCCCAGCCCCCCGCCGCCGAGCCGCCCACGCCCTCCCCCGGACCGGCGGACGTCGTACGGGCCGTGCTCTACCGCGACGGCGTCCGTGTCTCCTCACCCGCCACCCTGGCCGAGACCTACCACGAGCTGCGCGAGCAGCCGAGGGGTATGGCGTGGATCGGCCTCGCCCGGCCCACGGGAAGCGAACTGCACTCCTTGGCTGCCGAGTTCGGGCTCCACCCGCTGGCCATCGAGGACGCCATGGAGGCCCACCAGCGGCCCAAGCTGGAACGGTACGGCGACACGCTGTTCGTCGTCCTGCGCGCCGCCCGCTACCTCGACGCGCCCGAGGAGGTCGACTTCGGCGAGCTGCACGTCTTCGTCGGCCCCGACTTCGTCATCACGGTCCGGCACGGCGACGCCCCCGACCTGTCGGCGGTCCGCCGCCGCATGGAGGACGCACCCGAGCTGCTGGCGCTCGGCCCGGAGGCGGTGCTGTACGCGATCCTGGACGCGGTGGTCGACGGCTACGCGCCCGTCGTGGCCGGCGTCCAGAACGACATCGACGAGATCGAGACCGAGGTGTTCCGCGGCGACCCCGAGGTCTCCCGCCGCATCTACGAACTCTCCCGCGAGATGGTCGAGTTCCAGCGCGCCACCCGCCCGCTCGTCGGCATGCTGCACGGCCTGATGGCCGGGTTCGCCAAGTACGAGACCGACGAGGAGCTCCAGCGCTACCTGAGGGACGTCGCCGACCACGTCACGCACACCAGCGAACGCGTCGACGGCTTCCGCCAGGCCCTCACCGAGATCCTCACCGTCAACGCGACCCTGGTCACCCAACAGCAGAACGCGGAGATGCGGGCCCTCGCGGAGGCGGGCTTCGAACAGAACGAGGAGGTCAAGAAGATCTCGTCATGGGCGGCCATTCTGTTCGCACCGACCCTCGTCGGCACGATCTACGGCATGAACTTCGACCACATGCCGGAACTGCACTGGCTGTTCGGCTACCCCTTCGCGATCGGTTTGATGGCGGTGGTGTGCACCACCCTGTACCTGGTGTTCAAGCGGCGGGACTGGCTGTAGGAATCACGGCGGTGGTTCACGGCGCGCGGTCGCAGACCGAGGGCACCCAGGTCAGCCCCGGGGTGCCGCTGAGGATGTCCAGGGAGCGCAGCAGGGTCTCCAGGTGGCCGGGGTGGGCGAGGAACTCGATGGTCGCCTCGGCGAACGCGTCCCGCACCGAGGGCGGCATCGCGTCGGAGGCGTCGAAGCAGTGCACCGCGTGGTCGTCGACGAGGATGTCCGCGAGGGAGCGGTGCCAGGGGGAACCGGCGGCGCCCGGAGCGGGCCGCGCCCCGGAGTTCACGGAGAAGCCGGACTCCGCGGCGCTCCAGGCGCGTTGGGCTTCGGCGGAGGCGAGGTAGCGGGTCAGCCGCTTCGCCTCCGGGGTGCCGTGCAGCAGGGCGACCAGGTCTCCGGACACCTCCCACGCGCCGTTGCCCGTGGCCCCGGGGATGCGGCGGGCGGAGGGTTCGTAGCGGCCGTCGACGCGTTCCCAGCGGGTCTTGTTCCGGATGAACGACGCCTGGTGTTCGAGGGTGCAGCCCCGCGGAACGGTGGTGATCGGCTCGGACGCCCGGTCGTGCGGGGTCATCAGGGCCCGCCGGACGAGACCCCGGTCGCCGCCGGCACCGATCAGGTCGCGCCAGGTCGTCCACGCCTGCCGGACCGGCTTCGACCGCCAGGACAGGTCGCCGCGCGCCCACTGCGCGTAGACGCGCGGGCCGGACCGCTGGAGCAGGATGTCCTCGATCCAGTCCGTGCCGGGCCAGCCGCTGGTGGCGCCGGAGCCCATGCCGACACACCACTCGGCCGGCTCCTTCGCCGCGTCGGCGCGCTGCCGTTCGCCGACACCGGCCGGGTACCAGACGATGCTCTTCAGGTCAGCCTTGAGCGGGAACCAGTACACGTGCCCGTCCGCGAGCGGCGTGGCCCAGGACGCCCCGAAGGCGTGGCGCGGGATGAGGTCCTCCAGGGCGACGAGGTTCTTCTGCCGGGCGTACTCGGCGAGTTCGCCGGGACCGGTGAGCACCACCACGTCGGGCGGCGTCCCGGCCTCCACGTCGGCGCCGAGCACCTGGCTCTCGGCGGCGCTGCCCTGGTACTCGACCCGGATGTGGTACTTCCGCTCGAACGGCTCGATCACCGCCTTGCGGAGGTTCCTCTCGTCGTCGCCGGTCCAGTTGGCCAGCAGGGTGACGGTGGGCTCCCGTCCGAGGGCGCGCACGCCCACCACGACGGCCGCCACCAGGACGGCCAGGCAGATCGCCACCAGCGTCACGATGCGGGCGAGGCGGCGGGAGGGGCGGGGGCGCCCGGGGGCGGCCGGCGCGGGACCGCCGTGCGGCGCGCTCACCGGGGCCTGAACCGGTAGTCGTCGATGTGCCGCCGCAGTCCCGTCTCGGCGAGTGCCATGAGCAGGATGCCTCCTATCAGGATCCACACCGCGGCTGCCGCGCGGAAGCCGGTGTGCGCGAGGTACGAGGCGGTGTCCCGCCCCGCTTCGGTGATGTCCGCTCCGTCCAGCCGGCGTTCGAGCAGGGCGCGGGTGTCGGCCATGCCCTGGTGCGTCCACACGGTGAACAGCACGGTGACGGCCACGCCGCCGAGCAGCAGGACGCCGGCCGCGACGAGGTGCCGGTTGTAGCGGCGCCGGAAGCGGTGGCGGAGGAAGAGCTGGGTCTCCACGAGGGCGGTGGCGAGGGCGAGGGCCAGCAGCAGTGTCGTGGTCCAGGCGAGCCACAGCAGCGGGCCGAACGAGGTCTGCCGGTGCACGGCGGCGCGCTGCTGCCGCTGGAGGACCGTCAGTCGGGCCTGTATCCCCGAGCCCTTGTCGGTGAGGATGCTGGTGGCGTAGCTGCGGTAGGCCTCGCGCAGCACGTCCTGGTCCGGCTGGAGCTGGGAGCGCTGCACCTTCACGGCGTACATGGTGATCAGCCCGGCGACCGTCTGCAGGGCCTGCCGGCCCGCCGGGCCGCCGACGTCGTCACCCGCGGCCGCCGCGAGGCTGTGCGCGGCGACCGAGATCTGCTTCTGGAAGTCGCTGGTCGGTGCCGCCGCTCCGGCGTCCCGCTGGGCCTGGCCGAGGGCGTACTGCGCGGTGTCGAGGGACAGCACGGCCGGGGCGCTGGCGGTGCGCAGCGGGTCGGCGTCGCCGTGCACACCCTGGTACGACAGGAACAGGGACAGGGTGAGCAGGGCCGACAGGGCCAGCAGCAGGCGGCGCCGTACCGCGAGGTCGTACGCGGTCGTGCTGCGGCCCTCCGGCGGGCGCCGGCCGGCACCGAGGAGCCGGGTGAGCGGGTTGCGGTACGCCCGGGCGGATGCGCGGCGGCCGGCCGTACGCGCGCGCCGGCGCGGCGGCTGCGGTTCCCCGGACACGCCGGTGCCCGTGCCGGCACCGGGCGTCGTCGTCCTGTCACCTCTCACGCCGACGCCCCCCTCAGCCGCCGCCCGCAGTCGCCCCCGCAGTACACGGACTCAGCCGGCCCGAGCCACCGACACCCCGGACACTCCACCAGCCCGTCAGCACGCAGGGGGACGTCGGGGCCGCCGGGGCCGCCCGGGACGCCCGGTGAGTGCGCGCGGGCGCCGGTGGCCCGGGCCGGTACGGGGGCCTCGGCCTCGGGGAGCGGGGGGTCGCCGGTCCCGGGGGGCGGGGAGCCGTCGGGTGTGTGCGATGCGGGGGCACCGGACCCGGGTGACACGCCGGCGTCCGCCCCGGGTGGTGCGGGCGCGGCATCCCCGCCGTTCACGGGCGCACCGGCCGCCGGAGGCGCCGGGGCATCCGTGCCCGGTGGCACGGCGGCCTCGTCCCCCGCCGGCCCGTCGGCGCCGCCTGCCTGCGGCACGGGCAGCCCCGGTCCCGGTGGCACGTTCCCACCGTCGGCCGGCCGCCCCTCCCCACCACCCGCGGGCCGCCCGTCCGCAGCCCCCCTCGGTGACCCTGGACCCGCACCCCGCGCCGTCGCCCTCGCCCTCGGCTGCGGTGAGGATCCGGCGGCAGACGCCGCCGCGCCGGCCGGCGCCCCGGACCCGCCACCACCAGAGGCTCCGGTACCCCCGGCCGGTGGCGTGGTCAGGGCGCTGGAGAGGATCAGGTGCTGCCAGTCGACGTCCCTGAGGCCCGGGCGGACGCGTCCGGTGCCCGGCGCGGCCTCGATGCGCCGGAGCGCCTCGCGGAGTTGGGCGTCGCCCAGTTCGCCGGCCAGGGCGAGCGCCTGGGCGAGGGCGCGGTCGGCCGTGGCGCTGCCGTCCGGGCCGCGCAGCCAGGCGCGGTAGGCGCGGGCGACGGCGGCGCCGGCCTGCTGGTACCGCTCGTGCCGGCGCACGCCGGGATACTGCCGGGAGGCGTCGCGCGGGTTGTCGGTCCATCGCACCAGGACGGGCCGCGGTGCGGGCAGCCGTACCGGCCGGCCGAAGTCGGGCAGCACGACCTCCACGGCGGCGAGCTGGAGGTCCTCGTCGGTCTCACGGCCGGTCGGGTCGGCGGTCAGCACGACCTGGAAGTGCCGTACCTCCTCGCCCCAGGCCCGGGTGACGTACTCCACGGCGCGCCCGCCGGACCCGGCCGGGACGGCCGGCAGGTCCTGCTCGGCCGGCACCACCTGCTTGACCTGGCGGATCACCGTGCCGGGGGTGGGGGTGAGCCGGATGCGCAGTTCGGGGACGGCCGTGCCGAGCAGACCGGCCACCAACTCCTCGTACGCGGAGGTCAGTTCCGATTCGGCGCGGACGGCGCGGGCCCGGCCGTGCAGCCGCCGGGTGATGCGCAGCAGCAGTTCGGCGTCCCAGTCGTCGCCGATGCCCCACGCGTCGCAGACGAACCGGCCCTCGCAGGCGTCGAGCGCGGTGTCCAGGGCCATCGCGGCCCGGTGGTCGTGTTCGTTGCGCCCGTCGGTGAGCAGCAGGACGTGCTTGACGGGCGCGGGGTGGTCCTTGAGCAGCCGCCGGGCGAGGTCGAGCCAGGTGCCCAGGGCGGTGCCGCCGTCGGCGTCCAGGATGCGTACGGCGCGTTCGGCGGCCTCGCGTTCGGCGGGCCCGGCGACGGCGAGGACGGGGCGGTCGGGGCCGGGGTGGACGAGGGTGGCGTCGAACCGCCCGGAGAGCACGGCGAAGGCGGTGCCGTCGGGCAGCATCCGGACCGCCGCCGCGGTGGCGTCCTTCGCGGCACGCAGTTTGGCGGCGGGGTGGAGCATCGAGCGGGAGGTGTCGACGATCAGCACCTCGGCGAGCGCGGGCCCGGTGCCCGGCGCGGGCGCGCCGGTGTGCCGCGGGCCGGCCTGGCTCCTGACCCCGATCTCCAGGATGGCGTGCATCTCCTGTTCGGGGTGGCGTCCGGACGTGTCCGGCACGGCGGGCAGTTCCTTGTGCTGACCGACCGCGAGCGTCACCTCGGTCTCCTCGGCCACGGTCATCGCTGCCTCTTTCCGGGGGTGTGAGTGGGTCAGAAGGTGGTGACCGGCCGGATCGCGTGCGCCAGGTCGAGCAGTCGGCCGTGTTCCCCGGCGGTGCGGGCCTGCGCGGCGAGCTGCCGGAAGGACTGTTCCAGCAGGGTGCGCAGGCTGTCCTCGTCGCCGGGGCCCAGGAGGTCACCGGCGGGGAACTCCGGGCCCCAGCCGGGTGCCGGACGGCTGTGCAGGGTGTTCTCGCGGACCTCGGCCACCAGCCGGGCCCGGGACTCGCCGGCCGCGGCCCCGCCGTCGAGGCGGAGCCGAGGCAGCCGCTGGGCGGCGTCCCGCAGGCCGGCCGGGGTGGGCGGGGTGCCGTGCAGGACGCCGGCGCGGACGCGTACGGCCGCGATGCGGGCGGCGTCGTGGTGGCGGGAGGTGGCGGGGACCTCGTCGAGGACGTGCACGGCGGCGTCCCGGTCGCCGCCGGTGAGGTGGCCGCGCGCCAGGCCGAAGGCGGCGGGGGTGTGCGCGAAGTCCCGTTTCCAGACGGCCTCGTAGAACCGCATGGCCCGGGCCGGGCGTCCGCCGCCGGTGTGCTCGGCGCAGTAGCCGAGGGCGAGTTTGGGCACGTACTCGCCTGGCAGCGCGCGGTAGACGGCGTCGAAGCGGGAGCCGGCCAGGGCCACCTCTCCCCTGCTGAGATGGAGGACGCCCCGGTGCCAGGCGATGCGCCAGTCGTGGCCGGCGGCGCGTTCGCCGAGCTGTGTCTCGGCCTCGGCGAGCCAGCTCTCCGCCGCGTCCTGTTCGCCCTTCCTGAGGTACGCGCGGCACAGCCACAGCGCGGTCTCCGGGGTGCCGAGGCGGGATTCGCGGGGCCACTGCCGGGCGACACGGTCGGGGGCGTCGGGCGGGAAGGTGTCCAGCAGCAGGGCGGCGCCGTCGTCGGGGTCGGGGACCGGCTCGGGCAGGGCGCCGGCGACCTCGGCGGCGGGGGGCGGGGAGACGTCCAGGCCGGCGGGCCGTTCGCCGGGGCGGGCGGCCCAGTGGCCGAGGGTGGGGATGGCGCCGAGTCCGGCGTCGAGGCTGGCGCCGGTGGCGCGGAACCGGGTGGAGCTTTCCGGCAGTTGCTCGCCGAACTGCAGGGAGCGGTACTCGCGCAGGACTTCCCAGAGCTGGCGGGACATCTCGGCCGCCGAGCGGAACCGGGCGCGGGGTTCGGCGTGGGTGGCGCGGTCGACGAGGCGGCGGAAGGAGTCGGAGGCCAGACCGCGGGCGGGTTCGGTGTCGCGGGCCAGGGCCTGGAGGGTCATGCCGACGGTGTAGAGGTCGCTGTCGACGTGCCAGCCGCGGCGGTCGATCTCCTCCTGGGGCGGGGCGAAGCCGGCGGTGTGGACGTAGGCGGAGGTGCGGTCGCCGATGGCGCGGACGGCGCCGAGGTCGACGACCTTGACCGCCCGGCCGAAGTGGATGACGTTGGCGGGCTTCATGTCGCAGTGGAGCAGGCCGCGTTCGTGCATGTACTGGAGGGCGCCGAGGATCTTGCAGCCGTAGGTGAGGACGTGGTCGAGGCGGGGGCGGCCGTGGAAGATCCGTTCGGCGTCGTCGGCGTCGAAGAGCTGCTGGAGGGAGCGCCCGCCGATGTAGTCCATGACCAGGTAGCCGGTGGACGGGTGGCCGGGGGACCGGTGCTGCGTGTAGGTGATGAGGCGGACGATGTCGGGGTGGTGGAGGTCCGTGAGGGAGCGGCGCTCCTCGACGGCGGCGTGTCGGGCGAGGTCGTCGCGCACGTTGATCTGGCCCTTGAGGACGACCCGGTGTCCGTCTGCGTCGGTGTCCTCGGCGAGGTATATCCAGCCGAGGCCGCCGTGGGCGAGGCAGCCGAGGACCTTGTAGTGGCCCGCGACGACGTCGCCCGGGGCGAGCTGGGGCAGGAAGGAGTAGGGCGTGCCGCAGCGGGGGCAGCGGCCGGTGGCGCGGCCCGGCTGGCCGCCGTAGCCCACGCCGACGATCATCGTGCAGCCGTCGGCGCCGCAGCGGCGGCCTCCCGTGGGCGGGCGGGGGTCCTTGACGAGCACGTCGCCGGGGACGGGCACCTCGGGCAGGACGACGAGTCCGTGCTGGTCGAGGCCGCCGATTCCGGCGACGGCGTGGACGGCCGCCGGGCCGGCCGTGTCCTCGGTGGTGGTGACCGGTGGCGGCTCGGGCGGTGCGGTGCGCGGCTCGGTGTGCCGGTGGCCGCAGGTACCGCAGTAGCCGGTGACCATGATGCGGCCCGGGCAGCCGGGCCGGAGGCAAGATGTCACGACGCACCCTCCTCGTCGGATGCGGGGGCGGAGCAGAAGCCGACGAACGCCTCGACGGCCCTCTCGGCTTCTTCGATGTCGCAGGGGGTCTGCCGCAGCAGCGACAGGGCGTGTTCGTAGAGCCGGTAGGCCTCCACGACCCGGTCGCCGTGGGCGGTGGCCCGCTGCCGGCACAGCGGCCATTCGGCGCCGACCCGGCCGAGGAGTTCCTCACGGCGGCGCAGCCGGGCGTCCAGCATGCCGACGGCCTGTTCCAGCCGCCGCCGGCGGCGTCCGACGGCGTCCTCGAAGGTGAACAGCAGGTCGGCGTGTCCGGGTTCGCGTTCGTGTTCCGGGGTGTGGGCGACCCAGGCGCGCAGCATGCGGGTGCGCCGTACGCCGGATTCGGCCCGGTCGAGCAGGTGCCTGGTGCCGGGGGCGGGCAGCACGCGGTCCTGGCGTACGTCGAGCGCGGGCCCCAGTTCGTCGGTGATCCGGCGGAGTTCGTCGTGCAGACGCGTCCAGCGTTCGCGCAGCGGGCGGTGGACGAGCAGGTCGGCGGCCTGTGCGGCGCGCTCGCCCGGGCGGCGGAACACCAGCAGCAGCCGGGCTCCCTGCCGGGCGAGCCGGTCCAGCAGGCTGAGCAGGGCGTCGGGTTCGGCGGCCTCGTCGACGGCGACGAGGACGGCGGCGAGCGGGAGGCGCAGGGTGCCGAGCCGTTCGGGCCGGGGGTCGTCGCGGATGCCGAGGCGTCCGGCGATGCGGTCCATGACCTCGGCGGCGGTGAGTCCCGCGACGTCCAGGGCGAGATCCTGGGCACCGGCGGGGGGCACGGTCTCGGGCGGGTCGTGGCTGACGGCGCTGGTGTTGCGGTGGGTGCGCAGTTCCCGGTCGGCGAGGGTGACGGCCCGTTGCAGGGTCCAGGCCCGGTCGCCGGCGGCGGGGACGACGGTGACGAGCACCGGCCAGCCCGCGCCGCGGAACCAGGCGGCGAGCTGGGTGGCGAACGGGAGGTCGAGCCGCCCGGCGGGGCCACCGGTGTCGCTGCGCAGCCGCGGGTCGACGGCCTCGGCGCCGTCGGTCCAGGCGGCGACCTGCGGGAGGTGGCTGAGGATGGTCTCGGTGGGGCTCATGTAGCTGAAGGCGTAGCCCGGCCCCTCGTCCACGCTGAGGACGATGCCGATGACCTGGTCGGTGGCGTGGTCGACGACTCCGCCGCCGCTGAAGCCGGGGGCGGCGAGTTCGCCGGGGGTGAGCGGGCGCAGCTGCACCTGGCTGTCCCGGCCGCGGGCGGCGACCAGGGTGGCGCCGTGCCAGCGTCCGCCGTCGTCGCCGTCGGGGAAGCCGTACATGCTGACGGGTCCGTGCGGTGCGGCGAGCCGGTAGAGCCGGGTGGTGTGCTCGGCGGGCAGCGGTGCGGCCAGGCGCAGCAGGGCGAGGTCGCCGCTGCGGTCGCCGAAGGCGTCCTGGCGCTGGGGTACGTGTTCGTCGGCGCGGACGGTTGCGGCGACGGCGGCGAGGCCGGGTACGCCGACGAGGCGGACGGTGTAGCGGGGCCCGGGGCCGACGACGTGACCGGCGGTGAGCACGCGGTCGGGGGCGAGGAGCACGCCCGCGCCGAGGACCCGGCCGTCCGGCGCCTCGATGCGCGCGATCCAGGACGGTGTCCGTAAGCGCGATGTGACGACTCGCTCCCCCGTGCGCGTCATGCCTCCGAGGTTACTCCGCGTACCCGGCCGGTACCACTGGTGTGCACGGGGTCGTTGCACCGGCACGGGAGCCGGTGCCGGGTGTGGGGTGAGCGGCGGCCGGTCGGCGCTCTTGACACGCCCCATGCTCGTACACGTGTGCTATACACACAGTGTATAGTCCGCGCATGCCTCTTTCGACCGACACGATCTCCACGCCCGACCACGCGACCAGGAAGATGCGCGTGGCGGGCCGGAGGTTGCCTCTCTCCGCCCTCGCGTCCGCGGCGGCCTGTCTGGCGCTCACCCTGTCCGGCTGCGCGCAGGTCGACACGACCGCGCCGAGCACGGCCCGCGCCGCGGCGGCGCACGGGGCGCCGGCCCGGCTCGGCACGGTCGACTGCCGCGAGGCCAAGTGCATCGCACTCACCTTCGACGCGGGCCCGAGCGAGAACTCCGCCCGCCTGCTGGACATCCTCAAGGAGAAGAAGGTCCCGGCCACCTTCTTCCTGCTCGGCAAGCGGCACATCGAGAAGTACCCGGAGCTGGTCCGGCGGATGGCGGCCGAGGGGCACGAGGTGGCGAGTCACACCTGGGATCACAAGATCCTGACCCGCATATCCGACGCGCAGATACGTCAGGAGCTGAAGCGGCCCGACGACGCCATCGAGCGGCTCACCGGGCACAAGCCGACGCTCATGCGCCCCCCGCAGGGCCGCACCGACGCGAACGTGCACGCGATCAGCAAGGAACTGGGCCTGGCGGAAGTGCTGTGGAGCGTGACCGCCAAGGACTACACGACCACCGACTCGGCGCTCATCACCAAGCGTGTCCTCGCCCAGGCGTCCCGGGACGGGATCATCCTGCTGCACGACATCTACCAGGGGACCGTGCCGGCCGTACCCGGCATCATCGACGCGCTGAAGGCGCGCGGCTACGTCTTCGTGACGGTCCCCCAGCTGCTGGCGCCCGGCAGGGCCGAGCCGGGCAAGGTCTACCGTCCCTGAGTCCGCGGGCCGGACCACGGGTACGGTCGCGCCGGGCGACCGTTGCTCCGGACAGGTGACCCGGGGGCGAACGCGCAGGTGGACGCCGCCGGTTGCCTACGATCGTGCCGTGCCCTTCTTCTCTTTCGAACGCACCGTGCCGCTCCCGCTCGAGGAGACGTGGCGCCGGCTCACCGAGTGGCCCCGCCACGCCGACGCGGTCCCGCTCACCCGGATCCGCGTGCTCACGCCCGCGCCGACCCGCGAGGGCACGCGCTTCGTGGCCCGCTCGGGCGTCGGCCCGCTCGCCTTCGACGACGTGATGGAGGTGACGGTCTGGCACCCGCCCGCCGACGGCGAGGGCGGCCTGTGCCGGCTGGAGAAACACGGCCGGGTGGTCCTCGGCTGGGCGGAGATCGAGGTACGGCCGGGGCCCGGGGGCCGCAGCCGGGTGGTGTGGCGCGAGGAGCTGTGGGTGCGCTTCCTGCCCCGCGCCTTCGACGGCGTCCTCGGGCCGGTGTCCCGCCGGATGTTCGGCCGAGCGGCGAACCGGCTGCTCCGGCAGGCGTGAGGCGGCCGGCCGGGGGCGCCCTGGCCGTCGTCCGGCACAGGGGCGGCGGCGGGCGGCTGTCGCGGTGGCTCTCAGGCGACGGATCCGACGCGTCCGGCCTGCCGTGCTTCCCGGTCGTGGTGGATCGGGGTGTGTGCCCCGGTCAGTGGGGCCCCGCTGCCGCCCCGCCGGCCGGCGACGATCTCCGCCGCGATGGACAGGGCCGTCTCCTCGGGTGTCCGCGCGCCGAGGTCGAGTCCGATCGGGGAGTGCAGCCGGGCCAGCTCCGGCTCACTGACGCCGACCTCGCGCAGCCGCTCGTTGCGGTCCAGATGGGTACGGCGGGAGCCCATCGCGCCGACGTAGGCGACCGGCAGCCGCAGCGCCAGCCGCAGCAGGGGCACGTCGAACTTGGCGTCGTGGGTGAGGACGCACAGGACGGTGCGGCCGTCGACCTCGGTGTGCCCGAGGTACCGGTGGGGCCACTCCACGACGATGTCGTCGGCGTCCGGGAAGCGGGACGGGGTGGCGAACACCGGGCGGGCGTCGCACACCGTGACGTGGTAGCCCAGGAACTTGCCCACGCGGACCAGCGCCGACGCGAAGTCGATCGCGCCGAAGACGATCATCCGGGGTGCGGGGACCGAGGACTCCACCAGGACCGTGAGCGGGGCGCCGCAGCGCGAGCCCCGCTCGCCGATCTCCACGGTGCCGGTGCGGCCCGCGTCCAGGTGGGCGCGGGCCTCGGCGGCGACCGTGCGGTCCAGTTCGGGGTGGGCGCCGAACCCCCCGTCGTACGACCCGTCGGGCCGGGCGAGGAGGGCCCGGCCCCGCAGCTCGGCCGGCCCCTCGGCGATGCGCGCCACCGCCGCCGCCTCCCCGCGCGCGGCGGCGGCCAGGGCGTCGGCGACCACCGGCCGGGCGGGGTCGTCCGCCCGGACCGGCGTGACGAGGATGTCGATGACGCCGCCGCAGGTCAGACCGACGGCGAAGGCATCCTCGTCGCTGTATCCGAAGCGTTCCAGGACGCTCTCCCCGCTCAGCAGCGTCTGTCGGCACAGCTCGTACACGGCGCCCTCCACGCACCCCCCGGAGACCGATCCGACGGCCGTGCCGTCGGCGTCCACCGCCAGGGCGGCGCCTGGCCGGCGCGGGGCGCTGCCTGTGACGGCCACGACCGTGGCGACGGCGAAGTCACGGCCCTGCTCGACCCACCGGTTCAGCTCCTCGGCGATGTCCAGCATGTCTCGGTCTCCTCACGGGGGTTGCGGGCGGGTGCGAAGGGGGCCGGCGTCAGTGGACGCCCAGCCGGCCCTCCAGGGGATGGAGGGCGAAGTAGACCAGGAAGACCACGGTCAAACCCCACATGAAGGCGCCGATCTCCCGGGCCTTGCCCTGGGCGGTCCTGATGGCCACGTACGAGATCACGCCCGCGGCCACGCCGCTGGTGATGGTGTAGGTGAACGGCATCAGTACCACGGTCAGGAAGACCGGGACGGCGGAGGCGCGGTCCGCCCAGTCCACGTGCCGGGCGTTCATCAGCATCATGGCGCCGATGACGACGAGGGCGGCGGAGGCGACCTCCTGCGGCACGAGCGCGGTGACCGGCGTGAAGAACAGGCAGGCGGCGAAGAACAGGCCGGTGACGACGGACGCGAGACCGGTGCGGGCGCCCTCGCCGACGCCGGTCGCGGACTCGATGAACACGGTCTGCCCGGAGCCGCCCGCGACACCGCCGATCGCGCCGCCGGCGCCGTCGATGAACAGCGCCTTGGACAGGCCCGGCATACGGCCCTTGTCGTCGGCCAGACCGGCCTCGGTGCCGACGCCGATGATGGTGGCCATCGCGTCGAAGAAACCGGCGAGCACCAGGGTGAAGACGATCATGCCGATCGTCATCGCGCCCACTTCGCCCCAGCCGCCGAAATCGATGTGCCCGAAGAGCGAGAAGTCGGGCATCGAGACCGCGCTGCCGGGTAGTTCGGGGGCGCCGTTGGCCCACTGGCCGGGGTCGATGGCGCCGAGGCCGTTGAGGACGGCGGCGACGACCGTGCCGGTGACGAGACCGATGAGGATGGCTCCGGGGACGTTCCTGGCCTGGAGCATGAAGATCAGCAGCAGCGTTCCGGCGAAGAGCAGGACCGGCCAGCCGACGAGTTCGCCGGCGGGGCCGAGGGCGAGCGGGGTGGCCTTGCCCTGGTGCACGAAGCCGGACTTGTAGAAGCCGATGAGGGCGATGAACAGGCCGATGCCCATCGTGATGCCGTGCTTGAGCGCGAGCGGGATCGCGTTCATGATCATCTCGCGCAGGCCGGTGACGACCAGCAGCATGATGACGACGCCGTACATCACGCACATGCCCATGGCCTGCGGCCAGGTCATCTCTGGAGCGACCTGCGAGGACAGCACGCCGGAGACGGAGAGGCCGGCGGCGAGGGCGAGCGGCACCTTGCCGACGAAGCCCATCAGGAGTGTGGTGAAGGCCGCCGCGAACGCGGTCGCGGTGATCAGCGCCTTCTGGCCGAGCGTGTCCCCCGCCGCGTCCTTGCCGGACAGGATCAGGGGGTTGAGCAGGAGGATGTACGCCATCGCCATGAAGGTGGTGATGCCGCCGCGGATCTCTCGCGAGAGAGTGGATCCTCTGCGGGATATGTGGAAGCAACGGTCGAGCCAGGACCGCCCTGCCGGGACGCGGCTGCCATCGCCCGCGTCGTCGGCTGCGGTTCTCGGCTCCACTGACTGCTGGGTCATGGGCCAACTCCCAAGGTTCACAGGGGCACCCGTGCGACGGCTTGCCGGGCACGGGATTTGGGATTGGACGACCCGGGGGACGGCCCGAGACGAACAGTGGAACCCGGGGGGACGGAAGTCCCCCCGGGAGATCACCGGTCGGGACCCCGGAGGGTCACGTTCCCGTCAGGTGCTCGGGCCGTACCGGAGTGCGGTTCAGCTCCAGCCCGGTCGCGTTCCGGATCGCCGCGAGGACGGCCGGCGTGGACGACAGGGTCGGGGCTTCGCCGATGCCACGCAGCCCGTACGGGGCGTGGTCGTCGGCGAGTTCGAGCACGTCGACCGGGATGGTCGGCGTGTCGAGGATCGTGGGGATGAGGTAGTCCGTGAAGGAGGGGTTCCTGACCTTCGCCGTCTTCGGGTCGACGATGATCTCCTCCATCACCGCGACACCCAGGCCCTGCGTGGTGCCGCCCTGGATCTGGCCGACGACGGACAGCGGGTTGAGCGCCTTGCCGACGTCCTGGGCGCAGGCCAGTTCGATGACCTTGACCAGGCCCAGCTCGGTGTCGACCTCCACGACCGCGCGGTGCGCGGCGAAGGAGTACTGGACGTGTCCGTTGCCCTGGCCGGTGCGCAGGTCGAAGGCCTCGGTCGGCCGGTGCCGCCACTCCGCCTCGACCTCCACGGCCTCGCCCTGAAGGACGTCGGCCAGGTCGCCGAGGACCTCGCCGCCGTCGGTGACGACCTTGCCCCCCTCCAGGAGGAGTTCGGCCGTCGCCCAGGCCGGGTGGTAGGAGCCGAACCTGCGGCGTCCGATCTCCAGGACCTTCTCGCGGACGAGCTCGCAGGCGTTCTTCACGGCGCCGCCGGTGACGTACGTCTGCCGGGAGGCCGAGGTGGAACCCGCCGAGCCGACCTGCGTGTCCGCGGGGTGGATCGTCACCCGGGTGACGCCCAGTTCGGTGCGGGCGATCTGCGCGTGGACGGTGACACCGCCCTGGCCGACCTCCGCCATCGCGGTGTGCACCGTGGCCACGGGCTCGCCGCCCACGACCTCCATGCGCACCCTGGCGGTGGAGTAGTCGTCGAAGCCCTCGGAGAAGCCGACGTTCTTGATGCCGACCGCGTAGCCGACACCGCGGACGACGCCCTCGCCGTGCGTGGTGTTGGACAGGCCGCCGGGCAGCTGCCGCACGTCGGCGCCCTCGCTGGACTCCCACTGGCGTTCCGGCGGCAGCGGCATCGCCTTGACGCGGCGCAGCAGTTCGGCGACGGGAGCGGGCGAGTCGACGGGCTGGCCCGTCGGCATGAGCGTGCCCTGCTCCATCGCGTTCAGCTGCCGGAACTCGACCGGGTCCATGCCGAGTTCCTTCGCCAGCTTGTCCATCTGCGCCTCGTACGCGAAGCACGCCTGGACCGCGCCGAAGCCGCGCATGGCGCCGCAGGGCGGGTTGTTGGTGTAGAGGGCGACGGCCTCGATGTCGACGTCGTCCACGACGTACGGCCCCACGCCCAGCGAGGAGGCGTTGCCGACGACCGCCGGGGAGGCGGAGGCGTAGGCGCCGCCGTCCAGCACGATCCGGCACTTCAGGTGCGTGAGTCTGCCGTCCCTGGTGGCGCCGTGCTCGTAGTACAGCTTGGCGGGGTGGCGGTGGACGTGCCCGAAGAAGGACTCGAACCGGTTGTAGACGATCTTCACCGGCTTGCCGGTGCGCAGCGCGAGCAGGCAGGCGTGGATCTGCATCGACAGATCCTCCCGGCCGCCGAACGCGCCGCCGACGCCGGCCAGCGTCATCCGCACCTTGTCCTCGGGCAGGCCGAGGACGGGGGCCATCTGGCGCAGGTCGGAGTGGAGCCACTGGGTGGCGATGTAGAGGTGGACGCCGCCGTCCTCGTCGGGGACGGCGAGGCCGGACTCGGGGCCGAGGAAGGCCTGGTCCTGCATGCCGAACGTGTACTCGCCCCGGACGATGACGTCGGCCCTCGCGGCGGCCTCGGCCGCGTTGCCGCGGACGATCGGCTGCCGGTGGACGATGTTGGGGTGCGGGACGTGGCCGATGTGGTGGTCGTCGCGGTTCTCGTGGACGAGGATCGCGTCCGGCGCGGTGGCGGAGGCCTCGTCGGTGATGACGGGCAGCTCCTTGTAGTCCACCCTGATCCTGGCGGCGGCGCGGCGGGCCGTCTCCGGGTGGTCGGCGGCGACGATCGCGACCGGCTCGCCGTGGTGACGTACCTTGCCGTGCGCGAGGACCGGGGTGTCCTGTATCTCCAGGCCGTAGTTCCGCACCTCGGTGGGCAGGTCGTCGTACGTCATGACGGCGTACACGCCGGGCAGCGCGAGGGCCTCGGAGGTGTCGATCGAGACGATCTCGGCGTGCGCGACGGTGGAGCGCAGGATCTGGCCCCACAGCATGTCCTCGTGCCACATGTCGGACGAGTACGCGAACTCGCCGGTGACCTTCAGGGTGCCGTCCGGGCGCAGCGTGGATTCGCCGATGCCGCCCTTGGTCGGGGTACCCTGCGTGATCTTCGTGGGTGCGCCGTCGGCCGGCATGCTCAGACCCCCTCGGACTGGCGGGCGGCCGCGAGGCGGACCGCGTCCATGATCTTCTCGTAGCCCGTGCAGCGGCACAGGTTGCCCGACAGCGCCTCACGGATGTCGGCGTCGGACGGGTTCGGGTTGCGCTCCAGCAGTTCGTCGGAGGCGACGAGCAGACCGGGGGTGCAGAAGCCGCACTGGACGGCACCGGCGTCGATGAACGCCTGCTGGACCGGCGACAGCCCACCACCCTCGCCGGTGCGCGACTCGGTGCCCTTGGCCTGCCACTGCCGGGCCTCGTCGAGCGAGGTCTTCGCCGGACCGCGGGCGCCGGTGGCGCGGCCGCCCTCGGTGCGCTGCCTGGCGTAGTCCGCCAGGCCCTCGACGGTCACGACCTCGCGGCCCTCGGCCTGGCCGGCCGCGACCAGGCAGGAGCAGACCGGCACGCCGTCCAGCCGGACGGTGCACGACCCGCACTCGCCCTGTTCACAGGCGTTCTTCGACCCCGGCAGACCGAGGCGCTCCCGCAGCACGTACAGCAGGGACTCGCCCTCCCAGACGTCGTCGGCCTCCTGCGGGCGTCCGTTGACGGTGAAGTTGACTCGCATTACGCAGCTCCCTCGGATGCGCGGCGGGCGCCGCGGTAGGACTCCCAGGTCCAGGTGAGCGTCCGGCGGGCCATGACGCCGACCGCGTGCCGGCGGTAGCTCGCGGTGCCCCGGACGTCGTCGATCGGGTTGCAGGCGCCGGAGCACAGCTCCGCGAACCGCTTGGCGACCGACGGCGTGATGATCTTTCCGTTGTCCCAGAAGCCGCCCTCCTCCAGGGCCGCGTTCAGGAACTCCTCGGCCGTCCTGGCCCGCACCGGGGTGGGGGCGGCGGAACCGATGCCGGTGCGCACCGTCCGGGTCCGGGGGTGCAGGGCGACACCGAAGGCGCACACGGCGATGACCATGGCATTGCGGGTACCCACCTTCGAGTACTGCTGGGGTCCGTCGGCCTTCTGGACGTGCACGGCGCGGATCAGCTCGTCGGGCTGGAGCGCGTTGCGCTTGACGCCCGTGTAGAACGCGTCGACCGGGATGAGCCGGGTGCCGCGGGCCGCCGACTCGACCTCGACCTCGGCGCCGGCCGCGAGGAGGGCGGGGTGGGCGTCGCCGGCGGGCGAGGCCGTGCCGAGGTTGCCGCCGACGCTGCCGCGGTTGCGGATCTGCGGGGAGGCGACCGTGTGCGAGGCGAGCGCCAGGGCCGGCAGCTCGGCACGGAGGTCCTCCATGATCCTGGTGTACGGGACGGAGGCGCCCAGTCGTACGGTGTCCTCCCCCACCTCCCACTCCGAGAGGTCGCCGACGCGGTCGAGGTCGAGCAGGTACTCGGGCCGGCGGTGGTCGAAGTTGATCTCGACCATCACGTCGGTGCCACCCGCAATCGGCACAGCGGTGGGGTGCTCGGCCTTCGCGGCGAGCGCCTCCTCCCAGCTGGCGGGGCGAAGGAAGTCCATGACCGGCTCTCTTCTTCGTCTCGTGAGTCGTACGTGAGTCGTACCGATCGAGCCAATCCGTGTGCGGCGGTGCCGGCTCGTTCCTGTGCTGTTGACGCGGAGTGGACTCAGTACACCGCTCGGTACTCCGGCGGGGTCAGTCACCGAAACCATGAAGGAGTTCGCTGGCCAGGCCAGGCATCTTGTAGATTCGTATGAACAGAGGCCGTCGGTAACCTCTCCGATTTCCCGGGGAAACGCGGGAAACAGCGCGGAGACCTCGGCGTACGTGCCGTGCGCGCCCCCACCGGGCGCGTCCCGCGCCACCCTCCAAGATCCATCGTAGGTTTCGAGACAAAGAACGGCGGCGACGAGATGCGGCTGCGCGCACTGCTGGACACCGACGCGCTGGGCCTGCGGCTGCTCGGCGGCGGGGACGAGCTGGACCGCGCGGTGCGCGGGGTCATGACCACCGACCTGCGCGACCCGAGCCGCTACCTCACCGGCGGCGAGCTGGTGCTGACCGGCCTGGCCTGGCGCCGGGACGCCGACGACTCGGAGCCCTTCGTACGCATCCTGGTGCAGGCCGGCGTGGCGGCGCTCGCGGCCGGCGAGGCCGAACTGGGCGACGTACCGGAGGACCTGGTGCTGGCCTGCGCCCGGCACCGGCTGCCACTGTTCGCGGTGCACGAGTCGGTGGCGTTCGCCACGATCACCGAGCATGTCGTCCGGCAGGTCTCCGGCGAGCGCGCCGGGGACCTGGCCGCGGTGGTGGAGCGGCACCGGCGGATGATGACGTCGGGCCCGGCGGGCGGCGGCCCGGACGTGGTCCTGGACCTGCTCGGCTCCGACCTGGACCTGCGCGCCTGGGTGCTCTCCCCCACCGGCCGGCTGATCGCCGGCTCCGAGGTCGGGGGCCCGGCGCTGCCCGCCGAGACCTGCGCCCGGCTCGCCGCGGAGCACCTGGCCGCCACCCGCACCGGCCGCCGCGGCCCGCACCGGGTCCTGCTGAACGGCGCCACCTACTCCCTGTTCCCGGTCCGCTCCGCCGGCCGCTCCCCGCAGGCCTCCCGCGACGTCCGCGAGACGGTCCTGGCGGACTGGCTGCTGGCCGTGGAGGCGGACGCGGGCGACTGGGCCCCGGAGCGGCTGGACCTGCTCCAGGGCGTCACCCAGCTGATCGCCGTCGAACGGGACCGCCGTGACGCGGCCCGCACGGTGCGGCGCCGGCTCGCCCAGGAGGTGCTGGAGCTGGTGCAGACGGGCGCCGCCCCCGCCGAGATCGCCGCCCGTCTGCGGGTGGCCGCGCCGGTGCTGCTGCCCGGGCTCGGGGCGGCACCGCACTGGCAGGTCGTGGTGGCCCGCGTGGAGTGGGAGGGCGAGGAGGACGGAGGCGGCGCGGTCGCCCAGTCCCTGCTGGAGGAGGTGCTCGTCGACCCCCTGGCGACCGGCCCGGAGCCGACCGACCGCATCGCCGTCGCGCACACCGGCGACGAGGCGATCGCCCTGGTCCCCCTCCCCGCCGTCTCCACCGAGCACGACGGCTCCGAGACCGGGCTCCTCGCCGACACGCTGCTCCGGTCGGTACAGGAGCCGCTGTCCGCCGGCCTGGACGGCGACGGCCGGCTCACCCTCGGCGTCAGCGCGGCCGTGCACTCGGCGGAGGGCCTGCGCGGAGCCCTGGAGGAGGCCCGGCACGCCCGCCGGGTGGCGGCGGCCCGCCCCGGCCGGGTCTGCGCGGCCGGCCACCACGAACTGGCCAGTCACGTCCTGCTGCTGCCCTTCGTCCCGGACGACGTCCGCCGCGCGTTCACGGCCCGTCTCCTGGACCCGCTGACGGACTACGACCGACGGCACCGCGCCGAGCTGATCCCGACTCTGGAGGCGTTCCTCGACTGCGACGGCTCCTGGACGCGCTGCGCCACCCGTCTCCACCTGCACGTCAACACGCTGCGCTACCGGGTGGGCCGGATCGAGCAGTTGACGGGACGGGACCTCTCCCGCCTCGAGGACAAGCTCGACTTCTTCCTGGCCCTGCGCATGAGCTGAGGCCGGCGGGGGCGCACGCCGGCCGGGTACGGCCGCGTGCGCGCCCACGACTTTGTGAATTCTTTCACCCACCCTCTTGGCCCGGCCCCGCGATTGGTGCTGGAATGCCGCCACCACTCAACAGCTCGATGGCGTGCTCGGGGAGGGCAACGTGGCGCATACCGCCATGTCTGGTAACGGAACCACCGGTGACGATCCGCTCCAGACCGCGGTATGGCGGTTGCGCAGCCGTGCCTGCTGGGCCGACGCCGCGGCCCTGCTGCCGGCCGACCGTCCCGGCACGGCCTTGCAGCGGGCCGGACTCCTGGTCGAACGGTGCCTGTACACCGAGCGGGGCTGGCAGGACGCGGAGGACGCGCTGCGGACGGCGGAGGCCCTGGCACACGGCGACGAGGAACGCGGTGCCGCCGCCTGCGAGCGGGGTCAACTCGCCTACGCCGCCACGCTGCACGGGGTCCGCGACCGGGCCGACGAGGCGCGGGCGGCGCTCGGCCGGGCGGCGGCGCTGATCCCTCCGG
Source organism: Streptomyces sp. NPDC014991 (assembly GCF_043080665.1). Lineage (NCBI taxonomy): Bacteria > Bacillati > Actinomycetota > Actinomycetes > Kitasatosporales > Streptomycetaceae > Streptomyces > Streptomyces sp. NPDC014991. The sequence goes on along the minus strand of NZ_JBIBVY010000004.1, from coordinate 414,209 downwards.
GGGCGGCCGGCCGGGCCCTGCTGGACTTCCGCCGGGGCCTGCTCGCGGAGAACCTGACCCGCTCACCGCAGGCGGCCCGCGCCGCGTACCGGCGCGCGCACGCGGGCGCCGCGGCCCACGGGGACCCGCTCCTGCTGTCCTTCACCTGGCGGCACCTCGCCGGACTCGCCCTGCGCGAGGGCGAGGTGGCGGAGGCCCGGCACGGCTTCACCGAATCCCTGCGCATCCGCGAGGAACTGGGCTACCTGGTGGGCACGGCCCCCGCACTGGCCTCGCTGGCCGACGCGGAGTCCGAACCGGAGGCGTCCCGGCTGCGGGAGGAGGCCCGCCGCCTGTTCCGGCTGCTGGGAGGCGTGCCGACGTGGCTGGCGCGGCAGCTGACCCCGCCGGCTCCGGGAGCGGCGACGGCGTAGGGGCGAGAGCGGTGACCGACCGCAGGAGCACCGAAGGGAGGCGGGGATCCGTGCGACCAGCCACCACGGACCCGCACGCCGGAAACGGCCGAGACCCCACGTCCCCACCACCACCGCGCGCGAACGGCCACCGGCCGCGACAACCCCGAGGGACGCGGGGAACCGCGCGAGCGACCACGACGGACCCGCACCCGGCGGACGACCTCAGTCCCCCGTCTCACGCCCCGGCACCGGTAGCGCTCGGCCCGCGCCCGCGAAGTGCTCTCCCACCAGCCTCCGCACCACGTCACAGTCCCCGGCGCTCAACGCGTCCAGCAGCGCCAGGTGGTCCGCCGCGTCCGCCACCAGCCCGGCCCGCCCGTGCCGTACCGGCGGCCACTGCGAGCGCCGGTGCAGGTCCTCGGCGATCCCGACGAGCTGTTCGTTGCCCGACAGGGCGAGCAGGGCCCGGTGGAACGCCCGGTCGGCCTCCGCGTACGTCGCCGGACAGCCGCACGCGGCCGCCCGGACCGTCTCCTCGGCCAGGGGCCGCAGGGCGGCCCACCGTTCGGCCGGCACCGTGCGGGCGAGCCGCAGCATCACCGGCACCTCGATGAGCGCGCGGACCTCGGCCAGTTCGGCCAGTTCCCGCGCGCCCCGCCGGACGACCCGGAAGCCGCGGTTGGGGACGACCTCGACGGCGCCCTCCAGGGTGAGCTGTTGCATGGCCTCCCGCACGGGCGTGGCGGAGACGCCGAAGCGTTCGCCGAGCGCCGGCGCGGAGTAGACCTCGCCGGGCAGCAGCTCGCCGGTGACCAGCGCGGTGCGCAGGGCGTCCAGGATCTGCCCGCGGACGGAGGAGCGCCGCACCGCGGCCCGCGGTCCCGGCGCGGGAACCGGCCGCTCGCCGTGCGTGTGCTCGCCCCGCGCCGCGCCCGGTACCGCGGCGTCCCGTTCCCGGGCGGGAGCCTCGGCGCGGGCCGGGCGCTGCTGCGCCGGCACCCGGGCGGCACGCGCGCCCGTGGAGCCCTGCACGCCCTGCTTCACGGGTCCTCCCGGCGGCTTGTCGGTACTTGGGTCATTAACGGCGGGTTGTCACCGGTCCGTCAAGCACCTTAGGCGCACCGGGCGGCAGCGCAAACTCCACCATGACAGGTAAGGTAAGCCTTGCCTCTCCAGTTCGGTCCTCGTCAGGGACACGTCGAAGGGCCGGTGTTCGTCATGCCCGCTGCGGCCTCGCCGCTCACCGCCGCGTACGACCGCCTGGGCGCGGCCCTGCCGGCGCTGACCGTGACCGAGCTGGGCCCGGACGCCCCCGAGCCCGCCGGCGAGGGCTGGACCAGCGCCGCCGGGCTCGCCGCCGGCGGGGCGGACCTGGACGCGTTCCTGGCCTGGGACGCGGCTCAGGTGCTGCGTGACCACGGCCGGCCGGCCCGCCCCGACGTCGTCGCGAGCTTCGGACTGCACCGCTACGCCTGGGCCGCCTGCCTCCTGATCACCGTGCCGTGGTTCCTGCACCGCCGGGTGCCCCGGCTGCCCGTGACGCACGTCTCGTACCACCGCACGGCCGGCCGGATGGCCGTACGCCCGCCCGTCGCCCTCGCCTGCCTGCCGGGCGATCCGGCCGCCGCGCTGCCCGGCGCGGTCGTCGTACCGGACGAGGAGGCCCTGCGGGCCCGGGTACGGGCGGCCGTGGCCGAGCACCTGGAGCCGGTGCTGGACGCCTTCGGGCCCCGGGCCCGGCGGCGCGGGCGGGCACTGTGGGGCATGGCGACCGATGAGGTCGTGGAGGGGCTGTGGTACGTCGCCCGGCTGCTCGGCGCGGACGAGGAACGGCGGGCCGTGCGGGAGCTGGGGCTGCTCCTGCCCGGCTCGACCCGGCCGTACGCGGGCGCGGCGGGCTTCCGGACGTCGGCGGCTCCTGACGGGGCACCCGTGGCGACCCGGGTCCGGGCGAGCTGCTGCATGTTCTACACCGTCCGCCCCGAGGACCCGTGCGCCACCTGTCCGCGCACCCGCGACGGCGAGCGGACCGCCAACGTGGCTTCCGCTGCTGCCGCTTGAGGGAGCGTCAGGTCCGCAGCACGGCCCCGCGTCCACTAGGATCACCGCGACGGGACCAGCCGGCTCACGGAGCGGCCCCCGGACAGGTGCTTCACCGTTTCCCCACCTGTCACGGGAACTTTCCGGGGGACCACCCGTACGGGTAGTCTTGTTCGAACGCAACTCCCGCCCCTCACGCGGCAGTTCGAGCAGAAAGCCGTCTCAGGGCATCCCCTTGCACCTCCTTGGCGGCCTCTTGCCCCGAAACCCCCTGAGGGTCGCCGGGAATGGGCCACTATGGCGGGCGTTACGCCCTATCCCAATGCAAGGGACCCCTGATGAGATTGACCGACATATCGCTGAACTGGCTGCTTCCGGGCGCCGTGCTGCTCCTGGGCATGCTGGCGGCGGTGGCGGTGCTCGCGCGCGGCAGGCGCACCTCCGGGGAGAACGCGAGCGCGGGCGACTCGTGGGAGCGCAGCGAGGAGCGCCGGCGGCGCAAGGAGGCCGTCTACGGCACGGCCTCCTACGTGCTCCTCTTCTGCTGTGCGGCGGTCGCGGCCGCCCTGTCCTTCCACGGGCTCGTCGGCTTCGGCGAACAGAACCTGGGGCTGACCGACGGCTGGCAGTACCTGGTGCCGTTCGGTCTGGACGGCGCGGCGATGTTCTGCTCGGTGCTCGCGGTGCGGGAGGCCAGCCACGGTGACGCGGCCCTCGGCTCGCGGCTGCTCGTATGGATGTTCGCAGCGGCGGCGGCCTGGTTCAACTGGGTGCACGCGCCCCGGGGTGCCGGCCACGACGGCGCGCCGCAGTTCTTCTCCGGCATGTCGCTGTCGGCCGCCGTGCTGTTCGACCGCGCGCTGAAGCAGACCCGCCGGGCCGCGCTGCGCGAACAGGGCCTGGTGCCGCGTCCACTGCCGCAGATCCGCATAGTCCGCTGGATGCGCGCGCCCCGCGAGACCTACCGCGCCTGGTCGCTGATGCTCCTGGAGGGCGTACGCAGCCTCGACGAGGCGGTCGAGGAGGCCCGCGAGGACAAGCGGCAGAAGGAGGCGGCCCGGCAGCGGCGTCGCGACCAGCAGCGCGTGGAGCGTGCCCAGCTGAAGGCGATCAGCCGGGGGCACCGAGGGTTCGCCGGCCGGTCCGGCCGGCAGGTCGAGGTGCCGGCGGTGGAGCGCGGTCCGGCCCCGGCGACCGCGGAGCCTGCCATATCGACCGCGGAGCAGCTGCCCGTCCGCGCTCGGCCCTCCCTCCAGCCGGTCCGCGGCGGAGCTGAGCCGGTGACCGTCGACCTCACCGCGGAGGATGACACGATGGCCCTGCCGCGCCTGGACTCCCTGGAGCGCAAGCTCAAGGACCTGGAGCAGCAGTTCGGCTGACAGCCGGCCCGCGGGTAGGCCCGCGTTACGGGGCGGGGGCGTGACCGCGCGGGTCACGCCCCCGCCCCGTCGCCGTCCGTGCCGTCCTGCCGTCCGTGCCGTCCATGCCGTCACGCCGCCTCGGCGCCGAGTTCGAACCACACCGACTTGCCCACCCCGTGCGGCCGTACCCCCCAGGCGTCGGCGAGGGACTGCACCAGCACCAGGCCCCGGCCGTGGGTGTCGTCGTCCGGTCGCGGGGCGTGCGGCGCGGGTCGGCGGGCCACGAAGTCCCTTACCTCCACCCGCAGTCCGCCCGCTTCCACGACGGCCGTGAGGACGGCGTCGTCGTCGGTGTGGACGAGCGCGTTGGTGACGAGTTCGCTGGTGAGCAGCTCGGCGATCTCCGAGCGGCCCGGTTTCCCCCAGTGCCGCAGCAGTTCGCGCAGCTCCCGGCGGGCCTCCGGCACCGCCTTGAGGTCCGCCCGGTCCAGCCTGCGCCTCAGACGCTGCGCGTGTTCCGTGATGGTGCCGGCCCTCTCCCCCGCGGTCTCCCCCGTCTTCATCGAGGAGGCCCCGATGGTCACGGGACCGCCCCCTCGTGCCTGCCTCTTCATGACCCCCGCCCGCACGCCGCCGGTCCCTGCCCTTCCTGGTCGAACACGTTCACGGGGGGATGCTTGCCCAGCAGGCTCCCGGGCAGTCCTGGGGTGTGCCCGATGACCGGTGGTTCGGCCACGTCCGCACCCGGCTCGGGCCGGCCGCCGGAGTCCGTCGCGGCCACGCCCCGGGCTCCTCGCACGTCGCTGGGCGCCACGGACGCCCCGCGACACCGGTCGGGCTCCGCCCGGTACCAGCTGTCGGCTCGCCGTCACGCCGCGTGAAACTGGCCGAAAGCCATCCCCGGAGGGGCTACGGACGCGGCACGTTGCGCAGGTTGGAACGGGCCATCTGGAGCATCCGGCCCACCCCGCCGTCGAGCACGATCTTCGAGGCGGACAGGGCGAACCCGGTGACCATCTCCTTGCTGATCCGCGGCGGAATGGACAGGGCGTTGGGGTCGGTGACGATGTCCACCAGGGCCGGCCCCTTGTGCCGGAATGCCTCCTTGAGGGAGCCGGCGAGCTGCTTGGGCTTCTCCACCCGCACCCCGTGGGCACCGCACGCCCGGGCGACGGCGGCGAAGTCGGGGTTGGTGTTGGTGGTGCCGTACGAGGGCAGACCCGCGACCAGCATCTCCAACTCGACCATGCCGAGGGACGAGTTGTTGAACAGCACCACCTTGACCGGCAGGTCGTACTGCACGAGCGTGAGGAAGTCGCCCATCAGCATGGAGAATCCGCCGTCGCCGGACATGGCCACCACCTGCCGGCGGCGGTCGGTGAACTGGGCGCCGATCGCCATGGGCAGCGCGTTGGCCATCGACCCGTGCGAGAACGAACCGATGATGCGGCGGCGGCCGTTGGGCGTGAGATAGCGGGCCGCCCAGACGTTGCACATGCCCGTGTCGACCGTGAACACCGCGTCGTCGGCGGCGACCTCGTCCAGTACGGCGGCCACGTACTCGGGATGGACCGGGACGTGCTTGTCGACCTTCCGGGTGTACGCCTTGACCACGCCCTCCAGCGCGTCGGCGTGCTTCTTCAGCATCTTGTCGAGGAAACGCCGGCTGGTCTTCTCCCTCACCCGCGGGATCAGGCAGCGCAGCGTCTCGCGGACGTCGCCCCACACGGCGAGGTCGAGCCGGGAGCGGCGGCCGAGCACCTCGGGCCGCACGTCGACCTGGGCGATCCGCACGTCGTCGGGCAGGAAGGCGTTGTACGGGAAGTCGGTGCCGAGCAGGATCAGCAGGTCGCATTCGTGGGTGGCCTCGTACGCGGCGCCGTAACCGAGGAGCCCGCTCATCCCCACGTCGAACTTGTTGTCGTACTGGATGAACTCCTTGCCGCGCAGGGCGTGGCCCACCGGCGACTTGATCTTCTCCGCGAACCGCATGACCTCGGCGTGGGCGCCGGCCGTGCCGCTGCCGCAGAACAGGGTGACCTTGCCGGCCGCGTCGATCATCTCCACGAGCCGGTCGATCTCGGTGTCGCCGGGCCGGACGGTCGGCCGGGACGTGACGAGGGCACTCTGCGGTGCCTTCTCCGGAGCGGGTTCGCCGGCGATGTCACCCGGCAGGGACACCACGCTCACGCCGCTGCGTCCCACCGCGTGCTGGATGGCGGTCTGGAGCAGCCGGGGCATCTGCTTCGGGCTGGAGATCAGCTCGCAGTAGTGGCTGCACTCCTGGAACAGCCGGTCCGGGTGGGTCTCCTGGAAGTAGCCGAGGCCGATCTCGCTGGACGGGATGTGCGAGGCGAGGGCCAGGACGGGGGCCATGGAGCGGTGGGCGTCGTACAGCCCGTTGACGAGGTGCAGATGGCCCGGGCCGCAGGAGCCGGCGCAGGCGGCCAGGCTGCCGGTGAGCTGCGCCTCGGCGCCGGCCGCGAACGCGGCGGTCTCCTCGTGCCGTACGTGGACCCAGTCGATGGCCGCGTTGCGGCGGACGGCGTCCACGACCGGGTTGAGGCTGTCCCCGACGACACCGTAGAGGCGGCGCACTCCGGCGCGGACGAGGATGTCGACGAACTGCTCGGCGACGTTCTGTTTGGCCATGGCTCGCATCTGCCCCTTCGCTGTGTCCCGGGATAGCCCTCCCGGTCCATCAATCCACAGGGGCCGCGGTTACGCCTCCCACACGGCCGCCGCCGTACGGTCGTCGGCGTAGCCCTTCACCCGTACCTGGGCGTCGGCGAGGAACGCGGCGAGGCCGGGCGGGGTGGCTCCGGACCAGCGGCGGGCCAGGTAGGCGCACAGGGCGGGTTCACCGCGCAGCGGCTCGGCCAGACCCGCGGTGCACATCACCAGCGCGTCACCCGGGCGGGCTACCGTGGCCCGGAAGCGGAACGGCTCGCGGGGCGGTTCGGGGACGGATTCCGGGGCGGGCTCGAACGGGCTCGGCGGGGCCGGGATGCCGAGGTCCATCGTCAGCCGGTCGCCCTCGGGGGTTCGCTCCGACGGCGAACCGGCACCGTCGGCCGGGCTGCCCGTGGCGTCCGTGGCCCCCGTTTGGTCCCGGGGCGGCGTCCGCGGCTCGATGTCCTGCCACACGCCGTCCCGCAGCCGGAACAGGCCGCCGTCACCGACACCGAAGAACACGCGCGTACGGCAGTCCGGGTCGGCGGGCAGCAGCAGACAGCGCAGGCTCGCCGTGTACTCCTCGGGACCGACGCCCCGTTCGGCGGCGCTCGCGCGCAGCTTGCCCATCCCGCGGTCGGTCAGCCGGTGCAGGCCGGCCTTGAGGTCGCCGCGCCGGGCCGTGCGGATGTCCTCCGCGAGCCGCTGGTGACTGCGGCCCACGGCCCGGCCGATCCACCGGCACACCTCGGCCGCCGCCAGGTGCGTGCCGGGCGTGGACCGGGCGCCGGTGGCCATCGCGACGAGGACCAGCGCCTGATCACCGGCTCCGAAGCGCGCGGTGAGCAGCGCGTCCCTTCGTGGCTCGCCGCGGTAGCGCCCGGAGTCCCCCCGCGACGACACGGCCCGCAGCGTCCACGCCCCGTACCGGGCACCGTCCAGTGCGGTGTCCGCGACCAGTCCGTCCAGCTCGTCGGGGGCCGCGAGCGGGAGCCCGGTGGGTTCGGGGTCGTAGGTGGGAGGCCCGGAGCCGACGTAGTCGACGGCGGAGCCGGAGGGCATGGGAGGTGCGGAGGAGGCCCGCGGTGGGCCGGGCGCGGGCACCGGGGCGGGGGGCGCGCCGGCCTCACGGGGCACGGCGGTGTACGGGGGCGGGGTGGTGGCACCGGGGACCGCGGGCGGCGTGGGCCGCGGTGGTCCGGCGGGTGGGACGGGGCCGACGGGCGGGGCCGGCTCGGCGGGCGTGGCGCGCTGGGGCGGCACAGGGGCAGCGGCCGGGGGCTCGGTGGTGACCTCGGGTGCCGCGGGCGGCGTGAGTCGTGGCGCTTCGGCGGGCGGGACCGGGTCGCCGGGGGCGGCGCGTCGGGGCGGCACCGGAGCCGCGGCCGGGGGCGCCGGCTGGCGGGGCGGCGGATCCCGTCGGGCCACCGTGTTCCTCGCCGAGGTGAAGCGGTCGTCCAGGGAATCGGGTGCGGTCGTGGGACCCGTGTCCTGGGTGGAGTCGTCGTACAGCTGACCCCACCAGTCGTCCTCGGAACGGGCGGGACTTCCCCCCTGCTGGCTCATGCCCCTGATTGTCCACCGCGCGGGCGGCGGGGAAACGGGGCATCGGGAAAATTCCGCACACCCGGCCGCACCGGACGGCCGTCGAGTGAGTGGGTGAACAGCCGTACGAGCGGCGGTCGATGGCCGCCGGGCGGCCCCACCCCCCACGGGAGGACCGCCCGGCGACGTCCCAAGTGGCCCGGAACCGGGCCACGGTCGGTGGACCGGGCATCCCTGGCGGGCCCGGTCGGCCGGATGACGGCTGGGTTCCCCGGGCACGGCCGAGCATGCCGGGCTGGACGAGACGCACGCGGCGGCCTGCCACGGCTCTGCCTGGCCCGCGACCGTGCGGCGCCGGGTGCGGCGGTAGATGGAGCCGGCCGGGGTGACGGCCCGGCTGCGAATGGGCCGGCACGCCCGGGAAGGGGGCTGGGTGACCCGCGCGGACTCCCGATGCCCCGTGCTTGCCCGCGGTCAGTGGGCCAGGGCGCGGTGGACCGTGTCGGCGATCACGGTCATGCCGGCGTCGTTGAAGTGCAGGTGGTCGCCGGGGTCGTAGGCGGGCAGGAGGCGGGTGGGGGCGGCGGGATCGCGTACGGCGGCGTCGGCGTCGGCGACCGCGTCGAAGGCGCCGCCGCCGCGGACGAAGGCGTTCACCCGCTGTCGTACGGCCTCGCGGGCGGCGGTCCAGGCGGGGTGGCCGCCGTACGGCGTGAGGGTGACGCCGACGACCCGGATGCCGCGGGCGTGGGCCCGGGCGACGAGGGTGCGGTAGGCGGCGGCGTAGGCGGCCGGATCGCTCGCCTCGGGGGCGCCGTTGATGTCGTTGACGCCCTCCAGGACGACCAGGACCCGTGCCCGGGGCCGGTCCAGGGCGTCGGCGTCCAGGCGGGCGAGGGCGCTGGGGCCGGTGCCGTCGCGCAGCAGCCGGTTGCCGGCGACGCCCGCGTTGAGGACGCCGAACCGGTGCCCGCGCAGCCGCTGGGCGAGCCGGTCGGGCCAGCGGCGGTTGGTGTCGGGGGTGGAGCCGGTGCCGTCGGTGAGCGAGTCACCGAACGCGACGATGCTGCCGAGAGCGGTGCCGCGGACGTCGACGCCGGTGACGTAGTACCAGTGGCCGGTGGTGGCGGTGTACGCGGTGCCGTCCTCGTCGGCGGCCCGGCCGGTGCCGGCCCGGGCCAGGTAGCTGGTCTGCAGGGCGGTGCGGTGGTAGGTGGCGGGCCCGGAGTCGTCCGGGGTGTACACGGTGACGAGCAGGTCGGCGCCGGCCCGTACCGGCAGCGGCACCGGGTCGGTGACCGTGTCCGCGCCCGGCGGGACGGTGGTGCGCGGGGCGCCGTGGAAGGTGGCGGTGTGCAGGGTGCCGGGGACGGCGGCGGGGCCGGCCGCCCGGCGCAGCGCGACGGTGACCGCCCCCAGGCGCAGCGGCTCGGTGCCGAGCCGGTTGCTGAGCCGGACGCGGACGGCGGTGCCGCCGATGCCGAGGTGGACGACGTTGCGGACGGCGGCGCCGGGCAGCGGGTCGGTGGTACCGGAGGGTGCGGCCGCCCAGCCGCCGGTCCAGGGCAGCGCGGCGGGCTCGGCGACGGCCGGTGCCGTCAGGCCCGGCACCAGCGCCGCCAGGACGGCCGCGAGAACCCGTACCACCGCGCGCATGTGTGTCCGCCCTTCCCCGTGGCCCGCCGGAGCCGACCGTGCCACACGGCCGGTCCGTGCCACGGGAACGGCGACACCGGTCCACCCGGTCGGCGCAACGGGGTCGGTGCTCGCCGCGCCGGGGCCGCGGCCGGCGGAAGGCCGCACCAGGAGAAGGGGCGGCGCCGCCGGGAGACGGCGGGGCAAGGGCTGACGAGCGGCCCGGCGGGTGCCCCGACGGCACGACGGTGCGGGCGGGGGGCGTCGATGGGCGCGGCTGTCTCACCGAGCCCGGCATGATCCGAACGCGAGGCAGCGAGTCCCCTCGTACGGCGGTGGTGAGGCGGCCCCCGCCGGGCGGGAGAGTCCGCCTACGCGCGGTGCAGGGTCCTCACCAGGGCAACTCCCCCGCTACGCGCAGGTGTTGCACGGCGTACGACCGCCAGGGCCGCCAGGTGTCGGGGATGTCGGCGTCGGGCGGGGCCACGTCCGGATCACCGAGGGCGCGTACGCGCAGGGCGGCGACGACGGCCGGGTCCATGCCCGGCAGGGCGAGCAGGGCCTCCTCGGCGTCGTCCCGGTCGGCGCCCGCGTCCAGCCGTACGGTGCCGTCGGCGAGGGCGGCGGCCAGTGCGCCCAGCGGGCCGGCGGGCCCGGCCTCGGCGAGGGCGGCGGGCTCGGGGAAGAGATGTGTGAGGCTGCCGCAGGGCGCGTCGAGGGCCTTGCCGTATCTGCGCACCAGTTCCTGGGCGCCCCGGATGCCGGCCAGGGCGCGCACGGCGGGCTCCAGCGGGTCCACCGCACCGGGCGAGCGCAGCCCGGGCCGGGCGGCGACGAGCGGGGCGAGCCGCGGGGCGGCGCCGAGGCGCTCGTCGACGGCGTACGGGTCGGCGTCCAGGTCGAACAGCCGGCGCAGCCGTTGCACGGCGGTGGTGAGGTCCCGGGGGTCGGTGAGGTTCAGCCGGGCCTCGAGCCAGCCGCCCGGGTGGGTGCCGCCGGCGCCCCGCGACGCCCGGGTGCGTTCGTGGACGGCGACGAGCGCGGTGCCGTACGGCAGCCGGAGACTGCGCCGGTAGGTACGGCCGCCGGGGCCGCCGGTCACCTCCTCGACACCCGGCACGGCCTCCCTGGCGAGCTGGTCGAAGACGGCGGCGGCCTGGTACGGGCCCCGGTGGGCGAGCCGGAGCGGGACACCCGCGCCGGGCGTGGCGCGGCGGACGCCCCGGCCCCGGGGGACGGCGGCGCGTACCTCGGTCGGTGTCGCGTCGTACACCTCGCGGATGGTGTCGTTGAACTGCCGCACGCTGGCGAACCCGGACGCGAACGCGATCTCCGTGACGGGCAGGTCGGTGGTCCGGAGCAGCACCCGCGCGGTGTGCGCCCGCTGGGCCCGGGCGAGCGCGACGGGCCCGGCGCCCAGTTCCGCGGTGAGCTGCCGCTGGACCTGCCGGGCGCTGTAACCGAGCCGAGCCGCGAGCCCGGCGACGCCCTCGCGGTCCACGACGCCGTCGGCGATCAGGCGCATCGCCCGGCCGACGACGTCCGCGCGGACGTTCCACTCCGCCGAGCCGGGCACGGCGTCCGGCCGGCACCGCCGGCAGGCGCGGAACCCGGAGCCCTGGGCGGCGGCGGCCGTCGGGAAGTACCGCACGTTGTGCCGCTTCGGCGTCACCGCCGGGCAGCTGGGCCGGCAGTAGATCCCGGTGGTCTCGACAGCGAAGAAGAACGCCCCGTCGAACCGTCCGTCCCGGCTGCGTACCGCCTCGTACCTGGTGTCCGCGTCCATCACGTGTCCCAGTGTGCGGCGGGCCACCGGACGCGGCCGGCGGAAATCGGACGAGGACCGGGCGAGAGCCTCCACGTCGGCAGCGGGACCCGGGGGCGGCGACCCCGAAAGGCCGCTTCGTGCCGTGGCCGGAGCGACGGCACGGCGACGGGACCGGGAGCGGCGGCTTCCGGGTCCCGTCGCCGGTGTGGGCCGGTCAGTTCCAGGACCTGCGCTTGGCCTCGCCGGCCGCCTTGCCGGCGAGGCCCTTGCGCTGCCACTCCTTCTTCAGCTCGGCCCGGAGCCGCGCGTCGGACTTGGCCACGGTCCACTGGTTCTCCCGCACGAGCTTGCGGTAGCTCTCCAGCCTTCGGTCCGGAAGGTCGCCGTTCTCCACGGCGGAGCGCACCGCGCAGCCCGGCTCGGCCTCGTGGGCGCAGTCGTGGAACCGGCATCCCGCGGCCAGTTCCTGGATCTCGGCGAACACCTGCCCGACCCCGGTCCCGGCGTCGTACATGCCGACGCCCCGCAGCCCGGGCGTGTCGATGAGGACGCCGCCGGAGGGCAGGGTGAGCAGGTTGCGGGTGGTCGTGGTGTGCCGGCCCTTGCCGTCGACGTCCCGGGCTGCCTGCACCTCCATGACGTCCGCGCCGGCGAGCCCGTTGGCGAGCGTGGACTTGCCCGCGCCGGACTGGCCGAGCAGCACGCTCGTACCGGAGCCGACCAGCGCGAGGAGGACGTCGAGGCCGTCGCCGTGCCGGGCGCTGACGGGGATCACGGGCACGCCGGGCGCGCTGGTCTCCACGTCCTGCACGAGGTGGGCCAGGGTGACCGGGTCCGGCACGAGGTCGGCCTTGGTGAGGACGACGACGGGCTGCGCGCCCGACTCCCAGGCGAGGGCGAGAAAGCGTTCGACGCGGCCGAGGTCGAGTTCCACGGCGAGGGACACCGCGACGACGGCGTGGTCGACGTTGGCGGCGAGGATCTGCCCCTCGGACCGCTTGGAGGAGGTGGAGCGGACGAAGGCGGTACGGCGCGGCAGGTACGCGCGGACGTAGCGGGGGTTGCCGCCGGGGTCGACGGCGGCCCAGTCGCCGGTGCACACGACCCGCAGCGGGTCGTGCGGGGTGACGAAGGCGGTGTCGGCGCGGACGACACCGTCGGCGGTGACGACGTCGCACTGGCCGCGGTCGACCCGGACGACCCGGCCGGGCAGCAGCCCGTCGGCCGCGTGGGGGGCGAACGCGTCGGCCCAGGCCTCGTCCCAGCCGTAGCGGGCGAGGGCGGTAGGGACAGCGGAGGTGGAAGTCAAGGGAGACCCTTCACAGGGTGGCCCCGGGCAGGCGCGTCGGATGCGCGGTCGGTTCAGCCGGTGGCCACGGAGGTGGACTTGAGGAGTTCCTGGGGGAGGGCAGCGCCCGGCGCAGTCACAGCCATCGTCGACACCTCCTCGCCTCGCTCGCTCGTCCGCACACCACCTCGGTGTGTGCGGCAACTGTAGCCCACGGGCGGGGACATGCGTCAAAGCCTTATCCGCACGACCGGGACGACCGGGCCGTCCTCACCTGCTCGTCCTTCCCGTTGCCTCCGGGGCGTCAGCTCGTCGCGCAGGCGGCCCCGTCGAGGGTGAAGGCGGACGGTGTCCGGTTCGCGTCCCGCCAGGAGCCGATGAACCCGAAGGACACGGTGCCGTGCGCGGCGACGGTCCGGTTGTAGTCGGCCGCGGTGGCGGTGACGCGGGAGCCGTCCTGGTGGACCGTGGCGTCCCACATGTTGCCGACCTGCTGGCCGTCGCGGAAGGACCAGGAGACCCGCCAGCCGGTGAGGGCCCGGTCGGTGGCGACGGTCACGGTGGCCTGGAAGCCGTCGGGCCACTGGCCGACCAGGTGGTAGGCGATCCGGCAGCCGGTGGTCCGCGGGGTGGCGGGGGCGCTCGTGGGGCGGGGACGGCGGGTGGCCCAGGAGGTGCCCTGGGGTTCGGGGCCGGGTTCCTCCCGGACGGGCACGGTCACGGTGCCGGCCGCGGACGGAGTGGCGGACGGTGTGGCGGACGGTGTGGCGGACGGTGGCGCGGTCGTGGCCGGGCGGACGGTGGTGCGGGGGACACCGCGGTCGGCGGCCGTCTGCCGGTTGTCACGGGCTTCGGCGACGCCGTCGCCGGAACCGCCGAAAGGCATCATCGACACGCCGAGCGCCAGCGCCGACAGCAGGACCGCGGCGGCGAGCAGTCCGCCGCGCAGGACGCCGCTGCGGCCCGCCCCCTCCTCGGAGTCCCCCGTGCCGGGTCCGGGCGGGCCGGGGCGGCCCGCGCCGAGGCGGACCTCGGCGGCGCGGCGGCGGCGTTCCAGGTAGGCGAGGCCGCCCCAGCCGATCACCCCGCCGGCCAGCGCGGCGGGCAGGCCGCCGCCGTGCAGGCGCAGGCAGGCGGCGGCCTCGGCGCACTGCACACAGGTCGCGAGGTGCCGGGAGAGGTCACCGGGGGTGTCGGCGGTGGCCGAGCGGGTGACCGCGTCCAGCAGGCGGGCGTAGGAGCGGCACTCCGCGTCCGTCAGGGAGTCGAGGTGGGCGCGGTGACAGCGGTCCCTGAACAGGGTGCGGACCTGGTCGAGTTCACCGGCGGCGGTGGCCGGGTCCAGGCCGAGCCGGCGGGCCACGGTGGGCAGGGGCAGCGCCTCCACCTCGGCCAGCCACAGCAGCGCCGCGTCGGCCTCCTGCATGTCCCGCAGGCCGCGCAGCGCGACCGGGCGTCGCAGCGGCGGTCCCGTGAAGCGGGCCGCGCCCGGCGAGTTGAGCCACAGCCTCAGGTCGGGGTCGAGTCTGTGCCCCTGCCCGTCGGCCTCCCAGGCAGCCGCGGTGTTGCGTACGGCGGTGAGCAGCGCCGGGATCGTGGGCAGCCGGGGGCTGCGGCGGCCGGCGCCGCGCACGTGAGGGCCGGCGGCCGCGCGGACCTCGCGCATGCCGAGCGTGAACGCCTCGGTCGCCAGCTGGTGGGCCGTCAGGGACCCGGAGGTGCACAGGTCCGCGTACGAGAGCACCGCGTCCCAGCACTCCGCGAACAGCGCGGCCTCGGTGTCGTCCTGGGGGGTCGGCAGGTCGGGCATGGGACTCCTGCATCCACGTGCGAGTCAACTCACCAGAGGGGGAATGGAGTTGTAGGGGACCTCGCGGGAGGACACAGAGCCTTTCACGCCCTCGACACAACTGACAAGCTGCCTGTTCACATCTGGTCACCGAAGGTCATGACCCGGACGCGTGGCACGACGGGCCCGTGGTTCCCGCCTCTGGTACGGACGCGGACGCGGCCCCGTTCACCGGCCGCACCCGCACCACCGCACCCACACCCGCGCCGCGCGGGACCGGCGCCCGGCGCCCGGCGGGGTCAGACCCCGGCCGGCGTCTCCGTCTCGTCCGCCGCCGGTTCCCGCACGGGCAGGCTGTCCATGAAGGAGCTGACGGAGAACACCGCGCGGCCCGGTCCGGGCGGGCCGTAGCCGGGCGGGGAGGACAGGCCGAAGTCGTCCATCGTCTGCCGGTAGGCCTGGAGCAGCCGGATGTGGTACTCCAGCGGCGCGCCCTGCGGGTTGGCCTTGCCGAGCGGGGTGGTGGGCTCCGGGCACCAGGTGGTGAACCGGGGCGTGATGCCGTGCGACATGAAGAACCGCAGGCCCTCGGTGGTGGAGGCGATCGCCTCGTCGACGGTGGTGAATCCGAAGGGCTCGGCCATCTCCACCCCGGCCACGAAGTTGGGGATGACATTGCGCGCGCCGAAGACGTCGGCGGAGTCGAGGATCCGCTTGTGCCACTCGTCGCGGCCGACGTACCGCTCCTTGCCGGGGCAGTACAGCTCGAACAGCCGGCGGTCCCACACCTCGAAGTTGGGGTGGTAGATCTGCACGCCGTAGTCCTTGAACCGCTGCACGTCGGCCTTCGGCAGCGCCTGCGCCACGACCTTGCCGATCCACCGGCCCGGGAAGCGCTCCTCGATGGCCTTGGCGTAGTGGCCGTAGAAGTCGGCCTCGTCCCGGCCCGCCACCGTCTTGGTGATCGCCCCGCCGGTGAGGGTGTACGCGGTGGACGCCTTCTGGGTGTCGTACCGGTCGATGATCTCCAGCGCCTCGAGGACCTCCTCGACGTCCTTGACCCCGGTGTACGGCCGGCCGGCGGCCTTGTGCTGGCGCCAGTTGTGGTTGATGTCGCAGTACTGGCACTCCTCCTTGGCACCGAAGTACTGGCACACCCGGAAGACGGTCAGGTAGATCAGATAGCCCCACTGGATGGTCGGGGCGACCTCCATCACGGACTTCCCGTTGGACAGCGTGTGCCGGTAGTACTCGGGCATCGGCGGCACGCCCACGTCGGCGATGCGCCTGCCGTCCAGGTACAGCCCCAGCAGCCCCTCCGCGTCGGAGGCGACCCGGTAGGGGGAGGCGGGGTTCACCCGTACGGAGACGACCGTACGCCTCAGGTCGTAGGGGCCACCCGTCAGGATGATCTCCTCCGGGGGCCGGCGCAGGGCGGCCTCGCCCAGCTCGGGCAGGGTGCCGTGGTCGAAGGAGAAGATGAAGTACGACTTCGGTTTGACGTCCCCGTCCTCGTTGTCGCTGAGGGCGGACTCGTCGAAGGCGACACCGCCCCGGAGCAGGTCCTCCTTGAAGACGGCCTCCCGCGGCACGTGCGGGAAGCGCTCCATCAGATCCTCGACCAGCGCGGTACGACTGCCCATTCGTCTGTCTCCTCCCGGCTCAGGCGTACACGTCTCACCGTATGCCCCCGCCTCCGGCTCGCCCGTGCCGGGTCCCCGCCGGGCGCGCGCCGCGTCGCGGCCGGGCCGCCTCCCGCCGCCCCTGTACGGTCCGCCGGCGGCCCGCGTCGGTCAGGCCGTCCGCTCCAGCGCCGCGTGGTCGACGGCGTACCGGAGGCCGGCGCCCGACACCAGCCGCTCGGCCTCCTCCACGACCGTGCGGCCGAGGCGGGCCACCTCGTTGCCCTGGGAGCCGGCCAGATGCGGGGTGACGAAGGCGTTCGGCAGGTCGTAGAGCGCGGAGCCGGCGGGCAGCGGTTCGGGGTCGGTGACGTCCAGGACGGCACGGAGGCGTCCGGTGCGCAGCTCCCCGACCAGTGCCTCGTGCTCGACCAGAGCGCCGCGCGCGGTGTTGATCAGCACCGCTCCCGTGGGCATCAGGGCGAGCTCCCGGGCGCCGATCAGGTGACGGGTCTCGGGGGTCCCGGGAGCGTGCAGGGTGACGATGTCGCAGGTGCGCAGCAGCTCGTCCAGGGGCAGCAGCGGCACGCCGAGACGGTCGGCCTCCGCCGCGTCCACGTAGGGGTCGGCGAGCGCCACCCTGAGGTCGTGCGGGCGGAGCAGTTCGATCAGGCGGCGGCCGACGCGGGAGGCGCCGACGATCCCGACGCGCCGGCCGTAGTTGCCGATGCCGGGGACGACGCCCCCGTAGGGGAAGGCGCGCCGGGTGCGCAGCAGGTCGCGGAAGGCGAGGACGTCCTTGCCGGCGAGCAGGATCATGGCGAGCGTGTACTCGGCGACGGGCAGGGCGTTGGCGGCGGCGGCCGAGGAGACGAGGATGCCCCGCTGCCAGACCTCGGGGGTGGCGAACCCCTTGACCGAGCCGGCCGCGTGCAGCACGGCGCGCAGTCGCGGTGCTGCGTCCAGGGCGGCCGGGTCCAGGCGGGGGCAGCCCCAGCCGGTGATGAGGACCTCGGTGCGGGCCAGGGCCTGACGCACCCGGGGTTCGGTGAGGTCGTGCGCCACCAGGGCGGGATCGATCGTCACGCATGCCCGCAGCCGCGCGAGCAGCTCCGGCGGGAAGAGGTGCGGCAGGTTCTCGGCGGCCATCGCGAACAGTGCCTGGGGACGCTCGGGCACGAAGGTGACCTTCCGGCTCGGTGGCACGCGGACAGCAAGCGTTCTCTACGGTAGGTCGCGGCGGACAAGAGGGTCAACGGACACGCGACTTCCCGGGAGGGACGCAGGAATGACGGAGAGTGCGGGGACGACGGAACCGGCGGCGACGGCGGGCACAGGGGCAGGGACCGTGTTGCCGGGTCAGCGGGAGCACGCGGGCCTCCTCACCAACTGGGCGCGCACCGTGCGGTACCCGGCGCGTCAGCTCCACCGCCCGCGCACGCCGGAGGAGCTGTCGGCGGTGGTGGCGGGCAGTGCGCGGGTGCGGGTGCTGGGCAGCGGGCACTCCTTCAACCGGATCGCCGACCCGGGCCCGGACGGCGTCCTGCTGTCCACCGCCGGGCTGCCGCCGGTGACGGAGGTGGACACGGCGGCGCGTACGGTCCGGGTGTCGGGCGGGGTCCGGTACGCCGAACTGGCCCGCGCGGTGCACGCGCACGGGCTGGCCCTGCCCAACATGGCCTCCCTGCCGCACATCTCGGTGGCCGGTTCGGTGGCGACCGGCACGCACGGCTCGGGTGTCGCCAACGGGCCGCTGGCGTCGGCGGTCCGGGAGTTGGAGCTGGTCGTCGCGGACGGTACGGCGGTGACGATCGGCCGGGACGACCCGCGTTTCGACGGGGCCGTCACCTCGCTCGGCGCGCTGGGTGTCGTCACCGCGCTCACTCTCGCGCTGGAGCCGGCCTACGAGGTGGAGCAGCACGTGTACACCGAACTCCCGCTGGCGGGACTCGATTTCGAGGCCGTGGCAGCGGCCGGGTACAGCGTGAGCCTGTTCACGGACTGGCGGGAACCGGGCTTCCGGCAGGTGTGGGTCAAGCGGCGCACGGACCGGCCGGCGGTGGACTTCCGGTGGGCGGCGCCCGCGGCCGTGCCGCTGCACCCGGTACCGGGGATGCCCGCGGTCAACTGCACCGCGCAACTGGGCGTGCCGGGGCCGTGGCACGAGCGGCTGCCGCACTTCCGGGCGGAGTTCACGCCGAGCAGCGGGGAGGAGATGCAGTCGGAGTACCTGCTGCCGCGGTCGGCGGCACTCGACGCGCTGGACGCGGTCGACGGGATACGGGGCACGGTCGCCGGTGTCCTCCGGACGTGCGAGGTGCGTACGGTCGCCGCCGACCCGCAGTGGCTCGGCCCGGCCCACGGCCGGGACTCGGTCGCGCTGCACTTCACCTGGGTGCGCGACGAGGCTGCGGTCCTGCCGGTGGTGCGCCGGCTGGAGGAGGTGCTGGACCCGTTCGATCCGCGTCCGCACTGGGGCAAGGTGTACGAGACACCGCCGGCCGTGGTCCGCCGGCGGTACGCGCGTCTGCCCGACTTCCGGGCCCTGGTCCGCTCCCTGGACCCCGGCGGCACCTTCACCAACACCTTCGTACGCGACCTCCTCGACGGCTGACCGGCCCCTCGGCAAGCGCCCGTCTCCCACGGTCGCTTCCCGCCGTGGCGCCCAGCGGCCCCTTCCCGGGACCCTTGTCGAACGTCCGCCACAGCCCATAGCCTGACGGCCGCGCCGGTGCCGCTGCCGCACCGGCCCGGCCGGCACCGGAAGGACAGCCGCGTGCGGCCCACGCCACGTGACCTCCGTACCGCGAACCGCGACGCGCTGCCGCCCCGGATCACCGCTGGATCTCCCCCCTCCCGGCGGGACCCCGTGACGGCCCGCCCCCCCCGATCCCCACGGCCCCGGCGTCCCTGTCCGGACCGCATCAAGGGCTGAGCCAGGAGACCGATGTCCGCACGCACCCGCACCGTCGACCACGTCGAGGACGTCTCACCGGGTTCCGGGGCGCTGCCGCCCCGCGCCTGGTACGCCGCCTCGGACGCCGACTCCCTCTCATTGAACGGAAACTGGCGCTTCAGGCTGTCGCCGGCGGCCGACGCAGAGGACGATTCCTTCGCGGCGCCGGGGTACGACGCCGGTGACTGGGCGGAGGTCTCCGTCCCCGGCCACTGGGTGCTCCAGGGCCACGGTTCCCCCGTCTACACCAACCACCGCTACCCGTTCCCGGTCGACCCGCCCCGGGTGCCGACCGAGAACCCGACCGGCGACCACCTGCGCGTCTTCGACCTCCCGGCAAACTGGCCGGCACCGTCCGGCGGCGGTGCCGCCTTACGCTTCGACGGGGTGGAGTCCTGCGCCCGGGTCTGGCTGAACGGCACGGACCTCGGCGATTTCAAGGGCTCCCGGCTGCCGCACGAGTTCCCGGTCGGCCCCCTGCTGAGGACCGCCGGCAACGTCCTGGCGGTCCGCGTCCACCAGTGGTCGGCCGGCTCCTACCTGGAGGACCAGGACCAGTGGTGGCTGCCGGGCATCTTCCGGGACGTCACCCTGCTGCACCGGCCGGCCGGCAGCGTCCTGGACTTCTTCGTGCACGCCTCCTACGACCACACGGCCGGCGAGGGGACCCTGCGCGTCGACTCCGACGTGGCCGGCCGGGTGACCGTCCCGGAGCTGGGCATCGACATCGCGACGGGCGAGCCGGCGACCGTGCCCGTCGAACCGTGGTCCGCCGAGTCACCCCGGCTCTACGACGGTGTGCTGGCCACCGGGGGCGAACAGGTGCCGCTGCGCGTCGGCTTCCGCACGGTGGGGCTGGCGAACGGCCTGATCGAGGTCAACGGCCGTCCGGTGCTCTTCAAGGGCGTCAACCGGCACGAGTGGCATCCGGAGCGGGGCCGCGCCCTGGACCTGGACACCATGCGGCGGGACGTGCTGCTGATGAAGCGGCACAACATCAACGCCGTCCGCACCTCCCACTACCCGCCGCACCCGGCCTTCCTCGACCTGTGCGACACGTACGGCCTGTGGGTGATCGACGAGTGCGACCTGGAGACGCACGGCTTCACCGAGCAGGGCTGGCGTGACAACCCCGTCGACGACGACCGCTGGACCCCGGCCCTGCTCGACCGGGCGGCCCGCATGGTCGAGCGGGACAAGAACCACCCGTCGGTCGTCATCTGGTCGCTCGGCAACGAGGCCGGCACCGGCCGGGGCCTGACGGCGATGGCCGGGTGGATCCGCGCCCGCGACACCTCCCGCCCCATCCACTACGAGGGTGACCGCGACTGCCGTGACACGGACGTGTACTCACGGATGTACGCCGGCCACGCCGAGGTGGAGCGGATCGGCCGCGGCCTGGACGGCGGCCCCCGCAGGCGCCGCGCGCTCCCCTTCCTGCTCTGCGAGTACGCGCACGCCATGGGCAACGGCCCCGGCGGACTCGCCGACTACCAGCGGCTGTTCGAGGCCCACGGCCGGCTCCAGGGCGGTTTCGTCTGGGAGTGGATCGACCACGGCATCGCCCACCCCGAGCTGGGCTACGCGTACGGCGGTGACTTCGGCGAGGAGCTGCACGACGGCAACTTCGTCTGCGACGGCCTGCTGTTCCCCGACCGCCGGCCCTCCCCCGGCCTGGCCGAGTACAAGAAGGTGATCGAGCCGGTCGCCATCACCGTGTCACCCCCGGGCGAGCGGAGCGGGCGGCCCGGGACGGACCCGCACGACACGGTCCGCATCACCAACCGGTACGACTTCACCGACCTGTCGGCGCTGGCGTTCACCTGGGCGTACGAGGTGGAGGGCGCGACGGTGCGCTCCGGCACCCTGCCCGTGCCCGCGCTGGCTCCCGGCGAGAGCGCCGAGGTCGAGCTGCCCGCCGTGCCGGCCGCCGCACCCGCGGCGGAGGCCCACTGGACCGTCCGTGCCGTACTGGCGTCGGGCACGGCGTGGGCGCCGCCCGGGCATGTCGTCGCGTGGGGTCAGGCCCAGGCGTCGCCGCGCCGCGTGCCCTACGTCGCCGCGACCGCCCGGCCGGCACGCGGGGACGGGCACGTCACCCTCGGCCCCGGTGTCTTCGACGCCCGCACCGGAGCGCCGCGGACGATCGGCTCAGTGACCGTGACCGGTCTGCGCCTGGACGTGTGGCGGGCGACCACGGACAACGACGACGGCGCGGCCTGGCAGGGCGACCCACGTCACGGGCCGTTGTGGCGCGGGCTCGGCCTGCACCGGATGCGGCACCGCCTGGACGCGGTCGAGTCCGGCGGTGACGCGCTGACGGTCCGCACCCGGGTGGCGCCGGCCGGCGGGGAGCTGGGACTGTCGGCGGTGTACCGCTGGACGTCCGACGGAGACCGGCTGCGGCTGACCGTGTCCACGATCCCGGAGGGCCACTGGACCCTCCCCCTGCCCCGTCTCGGCATCCGCTTCGGGCTGTCCGGGGCCGACCGTGTGCGGTGGTACGGCGGCGGCCCCGGCGAGGCGTATCCGGACACGAGGTCGGCGTCCGCGGTCGGCCGCTGGGAGTCGGCCGTGGACGACATGCAGACCCCGTACGTCCGCCCCCAGGAGAACGGCGCGCGCATCGACGTCCGCTGGGCGGAGCTGGGCGGCCTGCGCGTGGAGGGAGACCCGGTGTTCTTCCTCACCGTCCGCCGCTGGACCACCGAGCAGCTGGACGCCGCCGCCCACCGCACCGACCTGGTTCCCGGCGGCACGGTCTGGGTCAACCTCGACCACGGGCAGCACGGCATCGGTTCCCAGTCCTGCGGGCCGGGCCCGCTGCCCCGCCACCACCTGCGGGCCGAACCGGCGGAGTTCTCGTTCGTCTTCTCCCCGCGGTCCGGCGCCCGCCTCGCCTGATCCCGCTCGCACCCGCTCCCTAGAGGCTCTAGGATGACTCCTAGTAGATCAAGGGAGGTGGGCGCATGGCCCGGGTGGGGCTCACCGCCGAGCGGCTGGTGGCAGCCGCCGCGGACATGGCGGACGAGGCCGGCCTCGACCACGTCAGCATCTCCGCGCTGGCCCGGCGTTTCGGCGTCCGGGACGCCAGCCTGTACTCGCACGTCCGCAGTCTCCAGGACCTGCGCACACGGCTCGCGCTGCACGCCGGCGGCGAGCTGATCGACCGGATCGCGGTGGCCGTGGCCGGCCGCGCGGGCAAGGAGGCGCTGACCGCGTTCGCCGGCGCCTACCGGGCCTACGCCCTGGAGCACCCGGGCCGGTACGCGGCCACCCAGATCCGCATCGACCAGACCCTGATCGCCGGCTCCCCGGCGCTGCGCCGCACCACCGAGATCACCTACGGCATGCTGCGGGCCTACGGCCTGGACGAGCCGGACCTGACGGACGCGGTACGGCTGTTGCGCAGCACCTTTCACGGCTACTGCGTCCTGGAGGCGGCCGGGGGTTTCGGCGCGGCACGGCCCGTCGCCGAGTCCTGGGACAAGGCGGTCGACGCCCTGCACCTCACCCTCGAGCACTGGCCCCGGGAGAAGAAGAGCGATGACTGACCCCCTCCACCACGACGTCACCGGCCGCGGCCCCGTCCTGCTGCTGATGCCGGGCGGGGCCGGGCACCCGATGGGTCTCGGCCCGCTGACCGAGCGGCTGGCGCGGCGTTTCACCGTGGTGACGTACGACCCGCTCGGCCTCGCCCACGGCCGGCTCGGGCTGCCGGTCGCCGAGCAGCGGGTGGCCCGGTGGAGCGAAGGCGCGCACCGGGTGCTGGCGGAGGTCCTGCCGCCCGGCGAGCGGGCGTACGCCTTCGGGACCAGTTCGGGCGGCATCGCGGTCCTCGACCTGCTCGCCCGGCATCCGGAGCGGCTGGCGCACGTGGTCGCGCACGAGCCGCCGTGCGTGACCGTGCTGCCGGACGGGGCGCGGCGGCGCCAGGAGCTGATCGACGGGCTCGACGGTCCCGGACGGCCGCCCGCCGAGGGCGAGTCGGCGACGCCGATGGGCGTGTTCCTGGCCCACGTCCTGCGTCCGTTCACCGCCTGGACGCCCCGGTTCACCACCGACCGCCTCACCGTGGCCGCGGGATCCGCCTCGCGCGGTCAGGTCCTCCACGACACCGCCCGCCGCGTCGCCGCACGCCTCCACAGCCCCTTCGTGGAGTACCCGGGCGGCCACCTCGGCGCCCTGGACCACCCCGACGCCTACGCCGCCCTGCTCAGCGACACGTTCCTCCCCGGCACCGCGTAATACCGGGCCACCGTACGCACGTGTTGCGGCCTCGTCCGTCCGGTGCGCGCGCCACCGCGCCCCGCACCGGCAGGCTGGGCGGATCGCTCGTTCCTCAGCCTCACTCCCGCACGGTGACGTCCACTCCCGCCGTGTCCAGGCGTACCCGCAGCCGTGCCGGGGTGCCCGTGCTCCAGTGGACGTCCAGGGGGTCGCAGCCGTCCGCCCGTACGGACACCAGGTCCGCGAGTGGGGCCGGGTCCGGCTCGGCGGTCAGTCTGGACAGGGCGGCGAAGAGGGTGGGGCCCTCGCCGGTGGTGCCGGTGAGGGTGCCGGACAGGCCAGCCGCGGGCAGCAGTTCGGCCCGTTGCCCGTTCCGGGCCGCCCATCCGGTGAGCCGCACCGGTGTCCCCGGTGCGGCACCGTCGACCAGGTGGGCGCGGACCTCCACCGCCCCGCGGACCAGTACGACACTCGTCACCCGGGCTCCCCCGCCACCCGTGTGCCGTGAGGCCGCCCAGCCCTCACCGACGCCCAGCGGTTCGATGCCGGTACGGCTCGGGTCCCCGCCGACGACGACGCTGTTGTCGTACGACGGTGAGGGCGCGGTCGCCGTCGAGTAGGCGAGCCGGGTGTAGTACGGGTCGTAGCGGACGTCCTCGCTGCCGTGGTTGTGCAGCCGGACCAGGCCGTCCGAACGGGTGGTCTGGAGCAGCCAGTTGGGGGCGGGTACGGGGCGTACCACGTCGGCGCGGTCGGCCGGGGCCGGTTCCTCGCGCGCCGTCCACACCTCGTGTGCGGGCGGCAGCAGCAGGCCGAGGAAGCCCTTGCTCGCCCAGTACGGGGAGGCGGGGCCCGAGTAGCTCTGCGCGAGCGACTCGTCGCGGCCGAGCCAGCCGAGCGGCAGCAGGCCCCGCCGGTCGACCGCGCCGCCGTCGAGGAACCAGCGCAGGGCGCCGGAGGCCAGGCGCCGGGTCTCGCCCGGGGGCAGGGGGGTGTGCCCGGTCAGGGCGCCGAGCCAGAGCGGGGCCGCCGTCGCGAAGCGGTAGGTCAGGGAGCGGCCCTGGTGCAGCGGGGCGCCGTCGCCGCCGAACAGGTGGGCGTAGTCGGCCAGATGGCGTGACAACCGTCCGCCGTACAGGGACAGCAGGGCGCGGTCGTCCGCCAGCCAGGCGTGCAGGACCGGGTACAGGTGCATGGCCCAGCCGTTGTAGTAGTCGAACTTCCGGCCGTCGCCGTCGGTGTACCAGCCGTCGCCGGCGTACCAGTCCTCGATCCGCTCCAGTCCGCGGTCGATCGTCCTGCGCGCCGCCTGCTCCCGGTGGCCGGTCTCCGCGAGAAAACCGGCGACGGCGACCGGGAACAGCTCCCAGTTGCACGGCCAGGGTCGCGCGGTGAGCGCGTCCGCCAGCCAGGCGGCGGTCCGCTGGCGCACCGCGTCGGCCAGGCGGTCCCACAGCAGCGGCCGGGTGAGCCGCAGGGCGAGGGCGACGGACGCGGCCTCGACCAGCGGCTGACTGCGGTCGGTGATCCGCGGCCAGACGCCGCCGGGTCCGGCCGCGAGGCCTTCCGCGTACCGCCCGAGCACGCGCTCGTCACGCCGGAAAGCGGCCAGCAGCAGGGTGCGGGCGTACCCTTCGAGGCCGTCGGAGAGCCGGCCGGCGTGGCTCGCACGGCCGCCGGGCAGCTGGTAGAGGGCGCGGCCGGCGGTGGCGTAGGGCTCGACGGCGGCGAGCAGGGTGTCGGCGGCGGATTCCCAGTGGGCGCGGGTGTAGCCGGTGTACGGGCTCGACGCGCGGTCGTCGGCGGGCAGGTCCAGCACGGCGGTGGCCTTCCTTCCTGGCGGGGCCCGGGACGCCCGGGTTCCGGTCGGGGCGCCCCGGGAGTTCACCCCACCCGTACCGCAGCGCCGGACGCAGGGCGAGGAGCGCACCACGGGTCGTCAGGTACCGCGTGTCCACTGCTGGTTGGTGCTCCCGGTGCAGGTGTAGGTGATGACCGCGGCGGAGTCGGCGGTGGACGCGCCGGACACGTCGAGGCATTCGCCGCTCGCCCGGGCCCGGACGGTCACGTACGAGCCGGAGGCGACGACCGACCACTGCTGGGCGGTGGCGCCGGTGCAGTCCTCCTGTGTGACGTCGCCGGCGTTCTCCTGGAGGCACAGGGAGCTGCCGCGGCCCAGCAGGGCGGAGTAGCCGTTGCCGAGGTCCTTGGACCACCACCTCTGGTTGGTGCCGCCGTTGCAGGTGTACTGGCCGACGGCGACGCCCTGCCACAGGGACCGGCTCGGCACGTCCACGCACTTGGAGCTGTGCCGGGCGACCAGCGTGCGGTACGTGGCGCCGGTGCCGGTGACGGTGCCCGCGGTGGTGTCGACGGTGACCTCCGGATACCAGGACATGCTCATGGATGTGGCGGCCGGGAAGGTCAGCGGCAGCCACACGTACCGGGAGTCGTCGACCGTGCCGCCGAAGGAGTTGCCCCAGCGGTCGCCCAGGTACAGGTACGAGGTGCCCGAACCGCCCTGCACGGTCAGGACGTAGGCGGTCTGGGAGCCGTATGCGGTGGAGTCCCCGACGTTCGACCAGGAGCTCCAGGGGCCGGTGAGGGAGGTGGCGGTGGCGTACTGCTGCTGGTTGGGACTCCAGCCGGTGGCACCCGAAGTGAGCATGAAGTAGACGCCGTCGCGCTTGAACAGGGCGGGTGCCTCGCGGTGGCCGCCGGGCCAGGGGTTGGCGACCAGGGCGGCGATGCCGGTGTAGTCGGCGGTGAGCCGGTAGATGTGCAGGTCGTAGTTCTCCTTGGCGGCGGAGACCAGGTACGCGGTGCCGTCGGTGTCCACGTAGGCGGTCAGGTCACGGGACATGTACTGGCCGAGGGGGCGGAAGCTGCCCCGGTAGGTGTAGCTGCCGTCGACGGTGCTGGAGACGGCCACCGCGGCGCGCGCCTCGCCGTAGTCGGTGCCGTTCTCCTTGTGCATCCACATGACGAACATTCCGGTGGCCGCGTTGTGGACGACCTTGGGGCGCTCGACGTAGGCGGTGCCCAGTTCGGCGGCGGACGCCCGGGTGAGGACGCGGGCGCGGAACTCCCAGTTCTTCAGGTCGGTGGAGCGGTAGGCGTTGACGGACCGGAAGGTGTTGTCGCCGTCACGGTCCTCGCCGAACCAGTAGTAGAAGGACCCGACCTTGATGACCCCGCCGCCGTGGGCGTGCACGGGATCGCCCGAAGCGTCCGTGAACCGGGTGCCGTTGGTGATGGTGCGCGGTGCCGCCTGCGCGGGGCCCGCTGTCGCCAGTGCGGCGGCGAGTGCGCAGCACAGGGCGAGCAGGACCGCGTACGCGCGTCTCATCTCACGCACTCCCCGTCACGGTGTCGGCGACGGGGACGCCGAAGTCCGGGGTGCCGTCGGGCTTCCAGCCGAACCTCTGGACGCGGGTGTGCCGGTTGGGGTCGTCAAGGGGGTCGCCGGTGATCTCCCGGTACTGGCGGGCGTGGTAGACGAGGACATCGCTGCGGCCGTCCTCGGCGACGGTGAAGCAGTTGTGGCCGGGGCCGTACACCCGCGTGGTGTCGTTGCTGGTGAACACCGGGACGGGCGACTTGGCCCAGCTGCGCGCGTCCAGCAGGTCGCTGCCGGCGTCGGCGGTCAGCAGGCCCATGCAGTAGTGCCAGTCGGTGGCGCTGGCCGAGTAGGTGAGGAAGACACGGCCGTTGCGCTTCAGGACGGACGGCCCCTCGTTGACCCGGTAGCCGACGCACTCCCAGTCGTACTCGGGGGTGGAGAGCCGGACCTGGGGACCGGTCAGAGTCCACGGGTCGGCCATCTTCGAGATCCACAGTGCGGTGTTGTTGTCCATGCCGGGCTCGTGCTGCGCCCACACCAGGTAGCGGCTGCCGCGGTGGGTGAAGGTGGTGGCGTCGAGGGAGAAGGTCTCCCAGGCGGTCCTGATCCGGCCCCGTTCCACCCAGGTCCCCTGGAAGGGGTCGTGGTGGGCGTTCTCCAGCACCCAGATACGGATGGCCCACACGTCCTCGGCGGGGGCCGAGGCGAAGTAGACGTACCACTTGCCGTCGATCCGGTGCAGTTCGGGCGCCCAGATGTGCGCGCTCATCGGACCGGTGGTGTGCGCCCGCCAGATCACCGACTCGGGGGCCGTGGACAGGCCGTTCAGGGTGCGGGCGCGGCGCAGGACGATGCGGTCGTACTCGGGGACGGTGGCCGTGAAGTGGTAACGGCCGTCGGTGTGGCGGGTGATGTGCGGATCGGCACGCTGGAGGACGAGCGGGTTGGTGTGGCGGGGCGCCCTCGACGGGACGGGGACCGCCTGGGCGAGGCCGGGGGTGGCGACGAGGGCACCGGCGGCGAGCGCGGCCCCCTTGAGCATCACTCTGCGGCTGGGGACTGCGGGCAGGTGCGCTCCGGGCAGGTCGTGGTCGCGGCTCATGCGGACTGCCTCTCGGTGGGGCGGAGCTGTTTTCGAGCCCCGTATGTTCGGTATTTCGTGCACCATCTGTGATTACGAACGCCGAAAAGGTAGAGGCGGGTCAGGAGAGGGTCAATGGGTCCGACGAAAGGAGGGGAAAGCCCTTTCCCCCCGGGCCGCCGGACGAACCTCTCGGCCGGGTCGCGACGGCTGCGGCCCCCCTCGCTCCGCTCACCGGGTTCTCGCAGGTCGAGGCACCTGCGGGGTGCTCACGTGCTGGACACCGGAGGCCGGCCGGGTCCCGCGTCGACTAGCGTCGTGACATGACCAGCGACCTCTCCCCCAGCCTCGCCGGCGCCCTCGCCGACGGCACGGTCGTGCTCGACGGCGGCATGTCCAACCAGCTGGAGTCGGCCGGGCACGACCTGAGCGACGAGCTGTGGTCGGCACGACTGCTCGCCGAACGGCCGGAGGCGGTGACCGAGGCCCACCTCGCCTACTTCCTCGCGGGCGCCGGCGTCGCCATCACCGCCAGCTATCAGGCCACCTTCGAGGGCTTCGCACAGCGCGGCATCGGCCAGAAGGAGGCCGCGCGGCTGCTCGCGCTCAGCGTGGAACTGGCCCGCACGGCGGCGCGACAGGCGGCCGGCACGGGCATCCGCCGGCCGCTGTGGGTGGCGGCGTCGGTCGGGCCGTACGGGGCGATGCGCGCGGACGGCTCCGAGTACCGGGGCCGGTACGGGCTGAGCGTGGCCGAGCTGGAGCGGTTCCACCGGCCGCGGATCGAGGTGCTCGCAGCCGCCGCGCCGGACGTCCTCGCGCTGGAGACCGTCCCGGACGCCGACGAGGCCGCCGCCCTGCTGCGCGCGGTACGCGGGCTGGGGGTGCCGGCGTGGCTGTCGTACACGGTCGACGGCCGACGGACACGGGCCGGACAGCCGCTGGAGGAGGCGTTCGCGCTCGCCGCCGACGCCGACGAGGTGATCGCGGTCGGCGTCAACTGCTGCGCACCGCGGGACGTCGAGCCCGCGGCCGAGATCGCGGCCCGCGTCACCGGCAAGCCGGTCGTGGTCTACCCGAACAGCGGCGAGGCCTGGGACGCCGAGGCCCGCGCCTGGACGGGGCAGACGACGTTCACCGCCGGGCAGGTCACGGCGTGGCGGGAGGCGGGAGCGCGGCTGATCGGGGGGTGCTGCCGGGTGGGCCCGGACACGATCGCGTCGATCGGGCGGGCGCTGGAGGGTACGCGAGGCAACCATGCGGGCTGACTGAGCACGGCCCGAGCCGGCCGGCCGGCCGCTGTCCGCACGCCGGGGCCGAGGCAGCCGTCCCCGGGGACCACCGGGCCGGGCAGGTACGGGGTGACGCCTCGGAGTACCGGTTCCGGCGCCGGTCGGCCCGCAGGCACCGGTGTCGCGCACCTGCCGTCATCGCCCACCGGCCTTTCGCCGCGTCCCGCACCCCGCACGCGCCCCCGCGGGGGGCCGTTCGGCCCGAGTCGGACCGTTCCGGCGTGCGGCAGAGTGCCGGAACCCGGCCGGTGAGGATCCGCGCACGCCCGTCGTCTTCCCGCCATGGTCACGCCGCGGCTATCGTAGGAAGCGCTTTCTGTCCGGTCGGCGAGCGGGTGGCACAGGCAGTGCCGGCCGCGACTCCCGAGGGCCCACGGACGGGCCGGAGAGGTGGTTCCCCATGGTCCGAGCGGGAGGTGCGGGCGTGGCGACCGGGCCGACGCTCGCGGTGGTGGCCCGGGAGGCGGGGGTGTCCGTGCCCACCGCCTCCAAGGTGGTCAACGGCCGCGAGGACGTCGCCCCGGAGACCCGCCGAAGGGTCACCGAGGCGCTCGACCGGCTCGGCTACGTGCGCCGCCCCCGCTTCGGCGCGGCGAAGGCGCCGGGTCTGGTGGACCTGTTCCTGCGCTCGCCGGAGAGTTCCTCATCGGGTGCGGTGCTGCGCGGTGCGGAGGCGGCGGCGTACGAGGCGGGCCTGGAGGTGGTGGTCTCTGCCGGACCGGCCCGGGCACGGGCCGGCCGGCCGGAGCGCGGCCGGCTGGACAGGCTGGCCGCACGCGGCTCGTCGGGGGCCCTGTTGCACCTGGCGGAGCTGTCCGCGGCGCAGTACGCGTGGCTGGAACACCACCGCATCCCGTACGTGCTGATCGACCCGGCGCACGAGCCGCCGGCCGGCGTGGTGTCGGTCGGGGCGGCCGACCGGCAGGGCGGGGTCAGCGCCACCGAGCATCTGCTGGGGCTCGGCCACGAGCGGATCGCGGTGATCACCGAGCACCCTCGTGCGGTGGCCGGCGACGCCCGCCTCGCCGGCCACCGTTCGGCGCTCGCCTCGGCCGGGGTCCGGCACCGCGCGGAGTACCTGCGGCCCGCGGGCCTCGACGAGGCCACCGCCCGGCAGCGCACGCACGAGCTGCTGGACCTGCCCGAGCCGCCGACCGCGGTGTCCGTGTCCTCGGACCGGATGGCGCTCGGGGTGTACGCGGCGCTGGCCGAACGGGGGCTGAGCGTGCCCGACGACATCAGCGTGGTGGGCTTCGGCGATCTGCCCGAGGCCCGCTGGGCGGCCCCGGCGCTGACCACCGTGCGCCGCCCGCTGGCGGAGATGGCGGCGACGGCACTCCGGCTGCTGGTGCGGATGACGGACGGCGAACGCCCGGAGGGAACGCGGACGGAGCTGTCGACACGGCTGGTGCGGCGGGCGAGCACGGCCCCACCGGCCGACCGTGTGAGAGAGGCGGCCCGTTCGGCCGCGGGACGGTGACCGGTCCCGGCGGAGGCCGTTCGCCGGGCATGAACACCACGCGTACCACCACGGCCCCCGCCATGACGGCGGTCGCCCAGGTCACCGCTACGGCACGGTCCACGCCTCCTGCCGCACCCCGCCCCCGGACGGCAGCGCGTCACCGTGGCCTCGCCCACCGGCGCGCACGACCCGGAGGAGAACGTCGAGGTGGACGAGAAGGACCGCCCCGACCTCACGGAGGACGGAGCACCGGCACCACCGGCACGACCGCCGTGAGCGCCGGGCACCTCCCGCACGGGGTGCCCGGCCCTCGCCCGCTCCTTCGTCCCTCGGTCCGGCCGTGCCGGGCTGTCCTCGGCCCGGGACGGACGCCTCAGTCCGGTTCGTCGTGGGCGGTGGCACCGGCGAGGGCCTCCACCACGTCCACGGCGCTGCCGTCGTGGTCGCTGCCCGCTGTGCCGCTGCCGGCCTGGAGGTTGGCCGTGCGGTCCACTTCCAGGATCGAGTCGGCGTGGGAGTTGTCGATCACGGTGACCAGGCCCCCGGTGCCGGCGGCGGCCGCGGTGCCGGGACCGGCGCCGAGGAGTGCGGCGGCGACCGCCGCGACCATGCCGAGGCGGGGGACGGAACCGGTCACACGCCCACTCCTTCGGGGGTGAGCCGCTCCGGGGCGATGTTGCGTTCCAGCAGGCTGGTGGCGGCCCGCACGCCGACGCCACTCGCGGGATCCACCTCCGGCAGCCGGCCGTCGGCCGCCTTCAGCCCCGAGAGCGCGGACTCCACGGCCTCGTGCGCCGCGAACAGGCACGGGGTGCTGTAGATGGCCACGTCGACGCCGAGGTCGGACAGTTCACCGAGCGACAGTCGCGGCGACTTGCCGCCGGCGATCTGGTTGAACAGCAGCGGTTTGTCCCGGACGACCTCCCGGATCCGCCGGATCCACTCGACGCTGCGCACCCCGTCGACCAGGACCACGTCGGCGTCGGTGGCCGCCAGGCGCTCGGCGCGGTGCAGGATGTCGTGCTCGTCGGTGGCGTCCGTACGGGCGACGACGACGAGGTCCCTGCGGGTCTCCAGGACCCTGTGCAGTTTCTCCAGGTACTCCTCCAGCGGCAGCACCTGCTTGCCGTCGGCGTGGCCGCAGCGGCGGGGCCGCTTCTGGTCCTCGAGGATCACCCCGGACGCGCCGATGCGCTCCAGGCCCTCGACGACGTGACAGGCGACCTCGGGGTCGACGTACCCGTCGTCGATGTCGACCAGCAGGTGGTGGTGGGGGAAAGCGCCCCGCAGCCGCTGGACGAAGGCCACCATGTCGGGCCAGGCGATGAATCCGATGTCCGGCAGCCCGTAGTACGAGGCCGCGAAGCCGAAGCCCGAGACGAACATCCCGTCGTAGTGCTTGGCCGCGATCGATGCCGAGTACATGTCATACACGCCGATCAGCGGGGTGGTCCCGGGCCCGGCGATGCGCTCGCGCAGCTTCTTACCGTAAGTCAAGGTCCGGCTCCTTGTGTGGGTGGGTGACGCGGTGCGGGGAGGGCCGCCGCGTCTCGACGCCCTTTGCCAAGACAAAAGCATGTCTAGAAACACACCTGACCTTCCGCCTACGCGAGCTTTACTCACCCCGATGGCGGTACGGGTTCACCGCAGAAACGTCCCTCGGCCGGCCGCCCCGCCCAGGTGAGCCCGCCGACGAGGTGACCGAGGAAGTCCGGGTCGCGGTAGGCGTCGGCCGTGTGACCGAGCGCCGTGTAGAACATGCGTCCGCCTGCCGGGCCCCGCTCCCGGCACCAGGCCGGCGGATGGTCCGCGCCCATCCCGCCGCCGTCGTACGACGCCTCGTCGGCGCGCAGCAGCACCCGCATCCGGCCGCGCGGAGCGTGGTCGAAGTCGTACCACTCGTCGGTGAACTCCCACACGGCCGGCAGCCGTCGGGTCGCCGGATGGCCGGGGTACGCGACGAGGGCGCGGCCGGGCCGGCAGGCGGGGTGCCGGGTGAAACGCGCGCCGAGGAGTTCGCCGAACCACGGCCACCCGTACTCGGTGCAGGCGGCCGCGTGCACCCCGGCGAAGCCGCCGCCCGCCGCGACGTACCGGCGCAACCGCTCACGCCCGTCCGGGGTGAGCACATCGCCGCTGGTGGAGAGGAAGACGACGGCCGCGAACCCGTCCAGCGGCCGTTCCAGGTCGGCGGGCGCCTCGGTGTGCTCGACCGCGAAAGGTCCGTGGGCCCGGACGGCGGCGACGCCCGTACCCGGGCCACCGCCGCCCCCTCCCCCGGCCCGTGGCGGCCCGGACGGTCAGTGGCCCTGATGCGGGGTGTCGCCGTTGCTCTTGTGGACGTGGTGGGGGCTCTTCGCGTGGGTGCGCAGGCGGGCCGTCACGTCCTCGGGGGGAAGGAAGCGGGACCAGCGTTCGGGGAACTCGGAAGGCATGTCGGGGTCGTCCGGGTCGGCCTCGAGGGCCGCCGCGGCGCGGGCGACGTACTCGGCGACCTGCGCCTCCCGCATCCGGTCGTTGGCCTCACGGGCGGCGGCCGTGGCAGCGGCGGGCCAGACCCGGTCGATGGCGGCGTTCACGGCCGCGCCGACCAGCACCGCGAAGGCGGACACGCCGATCCACAGCAGCACGGCGACGGCGGCGGCCAGGGAGCCGTAGATCGTGGCGCCCTCGATGGTGCTGGTGAGGTAGATGCGCAGCAGGAAGCTGCCGAGGACCCACATCGCGAGGGCCACCAGCGCCCCGGGCACGTCCTCGATCCACGGGGAGCGGACCGGCACCGACACGTGGTACAGGGTCGTCAGGAAGACGATGGAGAGGACGATCACGACCGGCCAGTACAGGACCTGCACGACCGTCGCCGACCAGGGCACGATCCGGACGACCGCGTCCGGTCCCGCCACCATCAGCGGCAGCGCCACCGAGCCGATCAGCAGCGCCACGACGAACAGCAGGAAGGCCATGATCCGCGTCTTGACGATGCCCCGGACGCCGTCGAGGCCGTACATCACGGTGATGGTGTCGATGAAGACGTTCACGGCGCGCGAGCCCGACCACAGGGCGAACAGGAAGCCTATGGAGATGACGTCGGGCCGGCCGCCCTTCATCACGTCGTGCAGGATCGGCTGGGCGATCTCCTTCACGCCCTTGTCGGACAGCACCGTGCGGGAGGCCTCGAGGAGGTTGCCCTCCAGACCGTGGATGGTGTCGGCGCCGGTCCAGTCGTCGACGTAGCCGAGCAGCCCGATGAGGCTCAGCAGCAGCGGCGGCACCGACAGCAGCGTGAAGAACGCCGCCTCGGCCGCGAGCCCCAGGATGCGGTACTCCATGCAGGAGTTGACGGTGTCCTTGAGCAACAGCCAGGCGGTCCTGCGCTTGGAGACGTTCCGGTAGAGGGCTCTGGCCCGGTGGAGCCGGCCTGCGGGCCGCTCGGGGGGTTCACTTGCTGGCTGCACGTCCTAACGGTATCCGCCGAGCCGGGCCTGTCTCACCTTTCGGGTGCGGTCACCGGTCCGGCACACGGGGTTTCCGGTCCGGCACAGCGCGTTTCCGGGCCCCACGTGCCACGTTTCCGTCGTCGTGCCGGATTCGCGGCGTCGTGTCACGGCGGGGGCCATCACGGCCGCCTTCCCGGGTAGGTTCCCCGTCATGGCAGGTACCTCCACGCACATCGTGACGAACCAGCCGCCCCCGCTGGTCGGCTACGACGTCTTCACCGCCGACCGGGCCCTCGCCGAGGCCGTCGGCCGCCACACCGCCCCCGGCGTCCTGGACGAGGTGCGCGCCGAGCTGACCGCGCTGGGCCGGGCCGCCGGCTCGGCCCAGCTCCAGGAGTGGGCGGTGCAGGCGAACGAGCAGCCGCCGCGGCTGCGCACCCACGACCGCTACGGTCACCGGATCGACGAGGTCGAGTTCCATCCGGCCTGGCACCGGCTGCTCGGCAAGGGCGTGTCGGCCGGGCTGACCGGTGCCTGGACGCGGCCGGCCGGGCACGTGCGCAGGGCGGCCGGGTTCCTGGTCTGGACGCAGGTCGAGGCGGGCACCTGCTGCCCGCTGTCGATGACCCACGCGGCCGTGCCCGCGCTGCGCGCCGACCCCGCTCTGGCCGCCGAGTGGGAGCCGCAGCTGACGTCCACGGTGTACGACCGGGCGCTGCGGGCCCCCGGGGAGAAACCCGGGGCGTTGTTCGGCATGGGCATGACGGAGAAGCAGGGCGGCAGCGACGTCCGCGCGAACACCACCGAGGCGCGGCCCCTCGCGGAGGCGGGGACGTACCTGCTGACGGGACACAAGTGGTTCTGCTCGGCGCCCATGTCGGACGCCTTCCTGGTGCTCGCCCAGGCCCCGGGCGGGCTGACCTGTTTCCTGGTGCCACGGGTCCTGCCCGACGGCAGCCGCAACGTCTTCCTGATCCAGCGGCTGAAGGACAAGCTGGGCAACCGCTCGAACGCCTCCGCCGAGATCGAGTTCGACGGTACGTGGGCGCGCCGGGTAGGCGAGGAGGGACGCGGGGTGCGGACCGTCATCGGGATGGTCGCCGCGACCCGGCTGGACTGCGCGGTCGGCTCGGCGGGTCTGATGCGGCAGGCGGTGGCACAGGCGGTGCACCACTGCGCCCACCGGGAGGCCTTCGGCGGGAAGCTGGCCGACAAGCCGCTGATGCGCAACGTCCTCGCCGATCTGGCGCTGGAGTCGGAGGCCGCGACCGCGCTCGCGCTGCGGCTCGCCGCCGCCTGTGACGACGGTGGCGAGCAGGAGCGCGCCTTCCTGCGGCTCGCGGTGCCGGCCGCGAAGTACTGGATCACCAAGCGGTGTGCGCCGGTGGCCGTGGAGGCCGCCGAGTGCCTGGGCGGCAACGGGTACGTGGAGGAGTCCGGTCTGCCCCGGCTGGTGCGCGAGTCCCCCCTGAACTCCGTCTGGGAGGGTGCCGGGAACGTGCAGGCACTGGACGTGCTTCGGGCGCTGCGGCGGGAGCCGGCCGCGCTGGACGCCTGTCTCACCGAGATCGGCCGGGCGCACGGCGCCGATCACCGCCTGGACCGGGCGGTGAAGGACCTGTTCACCGAACTCGCCGATCTGGAGGGCATGGAGGGGCGGGCGCGACGGCTGGTGGAGCGGCTGGCGCTGGTGCTCCAGGGCTCGCTGCTGGTGCGGCACGCGCCGCCGGAGGTGGCCGACGCGTTCTGCGCCTCCCGTCTCGGCGGCGATCACGGCGCGTCCTTCGGCACCCTGCCGGCCGGCCTGGACCTGAGGTCGGTGGTGGAACGGGCCCGTCCGGCCTGACCCGCCCAGGGACGAAGACACCCGGCCCCGCCGGCGCCCCGCAGTCCGGAGCCGCCCCCTGCCACCCCGCGAAGCCGCCGGTGGCAGGGGGTGGTGCTGCGCCGACACGGCACCACCCCCGGCGTCGGGCCCGTCGGGCCCGCGGACGCGCGAACGCGTCGTAATCAAGTCTCGGCCGGTCCGCGACGGTTCACCAGGGTTGCAGGGGGTTGCAACTCGTGGGGGACGTGCGCGGAGTCTGTGCATCCGCCGTGCCCGGAACGGCAGTATGGGAGCCGCATCCGGGCCGGAAACCGCCGCCCGGAGGACTTGACATGCCCGTTCGACGCCCCTGTTTCCGGGAGGACCCCAGTGGGATACCCGCCGATGGACGTGGCGCGCCTGGCCGCCGTGGACGCGGCGCACGCGGCGCGGGTGCTGCGCGAGGTGCGCGAGGCCACGCTCGCGGGGCGACGTGCGCGGATCGCGCCCCGGCCGGTGATCGAGCAGTCGTGGGGACGGATGCTGCGCAGCGGCCTCGATCCCGAGCGCGACGTCAGGTCCGGGCTGTTGCCCTCGGACGAGGTGCGGCGCCGGCGGGAGGAGTCACCCCTGCGGCACGTGCTGCCGGTGCTGCGGGAGGGTCTGCTTTCGGTCGCGGACGCCGCCCAGCACATCATGGTCGTCGCGGACGCCGACGGGCGCGTGCTGTGGCGGGAGGGGGCGGCGCGGGTGCTGCGCAAGGCCGACGGGCTCGGCTTCGAACTCGGCGCGGACTGGCGGGAGGACGTCGTCGGCACCAACGGGGTGGGGACCCCGGCGGTGCTGCGGCGGCCCGTGCAGGTGTTCGCCGCCGAGCACTTCGTGCGGTCGCAGACCTCCTGGACCTGCTCCGGCGCCCCGATCACCGACCCCCGGGACGGCCGGCTGCTCGGTGTGGTGGATCTGAGCGGTCCGCTGGAGACCATGCATCCGGCGACCCTCGCCTGGGTGGACTCGGTGGCCAAGCTGGCCGAGGCCAAGCTGCGGGAGCTGCATCTGGACTCGCTGGAGCGGCTGCGCACGGTGGCGGCGCCGGTGCTGGCACGGCTGGCCGGGCGGGCGGTGGTCGTGGACCGGGACGGCTGGGCGGCGGCCGTGACGGGGATGCCGTACACGCGGCGGGTGGCGCTGCCGAAGGGACTCGCGCCGGGCCGCCGCCGGCTGCCCGCGCTCGGTGTGTGCGCGGTGGAACCGCTGGCCGGGGGCTGGCTGCTGCGGGCGGAGGACGAGCCGCTCGCCGGCGCGGCGCCCCGGATCGTGCTGGATCTCGCCCGGCCGGACCGCCGCACGGTGACGGTCGTGGCGCCCTCGGCCTCCTGGACCCGTGAACTGAGTCCCCGGCACGCCGAGCTGCTGTTCCTGCTCGCCGAGCACCGCGGCGGGCGCGGGGCGGCGGAGCTGGCCGAAGACCTGTTCGGGGACGCCTCCAGGACGGTGACCGTGCGGGCCGAGATATCCAGGATCCGGCGGTACCTCGGGGAGTTCCTCCAGCATCGGCCGTATCGTCTGCGCGCGGACGCGGACGTCGAGGTGCTGCTCCCCGGCGACTCCCGTGACCTGCTCCCCCGGTCCGCCGCTCCGGCAGTGACCCGCAGACGGAGCGACGTGGGGAGCGGGCGGGCCCGTGGGGACGCGCCGGCGGCCCGGACCGGGGCCCCGTGAGCGTGTCTTCCGTCCATGTGCGCGGTCTTTGCCCTGCGGGGCCCGTTCCTGCCGTAGCATCCCGTACGGGCCTCCCCATCTGCTCCTCGCGTCAACGTACGGACCATCAGGCGCAGTTGGCCCGCCTTCTGGAGGAGAGATGAAGCATCGCGGCAGACACCGCCGGCGCAGGCGGGGCGCGGCACTGCGCGGCGTGCTGGCCGGGACCGCGCTGGCGCTGACCGCCGCCGCCACCCTGATCAGCGCGTCACAGGCCCAGGTCGCCGAGAATCCCGGCGCGCTCAAGCCGCTGACCTCCCCGGCGGACACCGGCCGGCTGCGGCTCCAGGAGCACCTGGTGCCCGCCCGCACCCTGGACCGGCTCGCCACCGGGATGGGCCGCCCGGTCGGTGTGGACGCCGTGCTGCGCGGCGCCGACCACGGTCTGCGTGAGGCCGGCGGCTGCTCCTCCGACGACCGTGCCTCCCTGCCCGTCGCCCCGGCCGCCGCCCGCGCCTACTGCTGGGACCCCGCCGACACCGCCTCCGGCGCCTGGCGGCCGGCCTCGGTGACCACCTCCGGGGACGCCGACGACGACGGCGTCTGGGGCACCCACCGGGTCGTCCTCGCCGGCTGGACCCACCGCGGCGACACCGGCCGCCCCGCCGAACGGGGGCTGGCCCGGGTCGCCTTCGTCGACGCCGACGACCCCGCCCGCCTCGCCTACCGCTGGGTGCTGCTGGTCGTGCCGGCGCACGGCGGCCGGGACTACCGGCCGCTGGCCTCCGGGATCTCCGGCATGGTCTGGTACGAGCACAAGCTCCTGGTCACCACCAGGGCGGGCAGCGCCGACGCGCTCTACGTCTACGACCTCGACCGCATCCAGCGCACCACGGTCGACGGGCCCGCGATCGGCCGGGTGCCGGGCGGCTGGTCCGCCGACGGGTACCGCTATGTGCTGCCCGCGGTCGGCTCCTACCGTTTCACCTCCGGCCGCTGTGCCGCCTCCGGGCCGCCGTGTCCGGGTGCGCTCGCCCTCGACCGCGGTACGGCGCCCGACAGCCTGGTCGCCGCGGAGTGGACCGCGCCCGGCGGCGGCGGGCACACCCGCCTGTGGCGGTACGCGTTCAGCACCGACCCGGCCCGCGCCGGGCTGCTCGCCACGGATGCCACGGGGCGCGCGGACGCGGTGGAGGCCTACCGGACCCGGGCGTCCGGCGTCCGGGGCGTGCTGTCGTACCGCAAGGCCGGGACGGACCGCCCGTCCTGGTACGTGGGACGCCTGCCCGGCTCGCAGGAGGGACACGGCGGGCTGTGGCGGCAGGACACCGGGGGCGCCGAGGCGGCCCGGTGCGGCTCCGACGCCTCGCACCGCTGCTGGGCGCGGGACGCGGGTTCCCTCTCCTACTGGCAAGGGACCGGCGAGGTGTGGTCGCTGTCGGACCGGATGCTGTTCGCCCTGCCCCTGGCCGGTCTCGACCACTCCCTGGGCTGACCCGGGGGGCGATCGACAGACCGGGCGGCGGGATGATTCCCTGACCCGCATGAGCAGCGTCCCTGTCACCACGTGGTCCCTGGAGCAGACCTCCCCGGCCGACCTCCTGCCCGCCGCCGCACCCGACGGCGAGGTCCGGATCGTCCGCGCCGAGGTGCCCGCCCCCGAGTTCAGCCGGTTCCTGTACGCGTCGGTCGGCGGCGACATCCGCTGGACCGACCGGCTGGGCTGGACGTACGCGCGGTGGCGGGAGTACCTGGACCGCCCCGGCGTGGAGACCTGGGTGGCCTACGACCGGGGAACCCCGGCCGGCTACGTGGAACTGGACCCGCAGGACGGGGGCGTGGTCGAGATCGCCTACTTCGGGCTGCTCCCCGCCTTCCGCGGCCGGCGCATCGGCGGCCACCTGCTGTCGTACGGCACGGCCCGCGCCTGGGACCTGGCCGAGCGGTGGCCGGAGCGGGCGCCCACGAAGCGGGTGTGGCTGCACACGTGCAGCAAGGACGGCGAGTTCGCGATGGACAACTACCAGCGGCGGGGCTTCAAGCTGTTCGACACCCGCGTGGAGCTGGAGCCGGATGCGGCGACTCCGGGTCCGTGGCCCGGCGCATACCCCTCCTGACCTGCCGGGACAAGACCTCCCACGGCGCATGTGAGCGACAACACGCTCGTCCCACACTTCGGGACAAGGATGTCCGCATGATGGACGAAGCTGGACTGTGTCCAGATCGCCGTGCCACGCTTCCGCCATGCCTGGAACTGGAACTGCCTTGGTGAGTCGGCGGCACGTCGACCTCGGCCGCATGTCCAGCGCCATCTGTCCGGCGCGCTGACCGCTCCAGCACCGCCGACCCTTCTCGCACCGAATTCCTGCCGCGCAAGGACGCGCGCGCCTGCCCGCATGCGCACGTAAGCGCAGGTCAGAGCCGATTTCCGCCTGTCCCGAAGGACGTAGAACCATGGCCGCCACCCCACAGAACCCCGCCGCCTCCGCGCCCCGCCGCAAGGTGAGCCGTCACCGCGGCGAGGGTCAGTGGGCGGTGGGTCACTTCACCCCGCTCAACGGCAACGAGCAGTTCAAGAAGGACGACGACGGTCTCAATGTGCGGACACGCATTGAGACGATCTACTCCAAGCGCGGTTTCGACTCGATCGACCCCAACGACCTGCGCGGCCGGATGCGCTGGTGGGGGCTGTACACCCAGCGCAAGCCCGGGATCGACGGCGGCAAGACCGCGATCCTGGAGCCGGAGGAGCTGGACGACGAGTACTTCATGCTGCGCGTCCGCATCGACGGGG
Organism: Streptomyces sp. NPDC014991; assembly: GCF_043080665.1. NCBI lineage: Bacteria > Bacillati > Actinomycetota > Actinomycetes > Kitasatosporales > Streptomycetaceae > Streptomyces > Streptomyces sp. NPDC014991. The sequence continues at coordinate 373,990 of NZ_JBIBVY010000004.1, read as the reverse complement.
GTGCGCTCACCACGCGGCAGCTGCGGGTGATCGGCGAGATCTCGCAGGAGTTCGCGCGCGGCACCGCCGACATCACCGACCGGCAGAACGTGCAGTACCACTGGATCCGGATCGAGGACGTGCCCGCGATCTGGGAACGGCTGGAGGGCGTCGGCCTGTCCACCGTCACCGCCTGCGGCGACACCCCGCGCGTGATGATCGCCTCCCCGGTGGCGGGCATCGCCGAGGACGAGATCATCGACGCCACGCCGGCGCTGGAGGAGATGAAGCGCCGCGTCCTGAACAACCCGGCCTACTCGAACCTGCCGCGGAAGTTCAAGACGGCCATCTCCGGCTCGCCGCTGCTGGACGTCGTGCACGAGATCAACGACGTGGCGTTCGTCGGCGTACGGCACCCCGAGCACGGGCCGGGCTTCGACGTGTGGGTGGGCGGCGGCCTGTCGACCAACCCCAAGCTGGGCGTCCGCCTGGGCACCTGGGTGCCGATCGACGAGGTGCCGGACGTCTACGAGGGCGTCCTCTCGATCTTCCGTGACTACGGCTACCGCCGGCTGCGCACGCGCGCCCGCCTGAAGTTCCTGGTCGCCGACTGGGGCCCGGAGAAGTTCCGGCAGGTGCTGGAGGACGAGTACCTGCACCGCAAGCTGGCCGACGGCCCCGCTCCCGAGCAGCCCGTGCAGCAGTGGCGCGACCACATCGGTGTGCACCGGCAGCAGGACGGCCGGTTCTACGTCGGGTTCGCCCCGCGCGTCGGCCGCGTGGACGGCGCCATGCTGACGAAGATCGCCGACCTCGCGGAGGCACACGGCTCGGGCCGGGTGCGGACCACCGTCGAGCAGAAGATGATCGTCCTCGATGTCGAGCAGGACCGGGTCGAGTCGCTGGTCGACGCACTGGAGGCACTGGACCTCACCGCGCGGCCGTCCTCCTTCCGGCGCGGCACCATGGCCTGCACCGGCATCGAGTTCTGCAAGCTCGCCATCGTCGAGACCAAGCAGCGCGGCTCCCAGCTGATCGACGAACTGGAGCGCCGGCTGCCGGACTTCGACGAGCCGATCACCATCAACCTCAACGGCTGCCCGAACGCCTGCGCCCGTATCCAGGTCGCGGACATCGGTCTCAAGGGCCAGCTGGTCCTCGACGACCAGGGCCGGCAGGTCGAGGGCTACCAGGTGCACCTCGGCGGCGCGCTCGGCCTGGAGGCGGGCTTCGGCCGCAAGGTGCGCGGCCTGAAGGTCACCGCGGAGGAGCTGTCCGACTACGTCGAGCGGGTGCTGAAGCGGTTCCAGGCGGAACGCGAGGACGGCGAACGGTTCGCGACCTGGGCGGCGCGGGCGTCCGAGGAGGCGCTGTCGTGAGCGAGCGAGCCGCGCCCTTCCACTGCCCCTACTGCGGCGACGAGGACCTGCGTCCGAGTGACGAGGGCCACGGCGCCTGGGAATGCGGGGCGTGCAACCGCGCATTCCGGCTGACGTTCCTCGGGCTGCTGGCCCGGGGGCTCCGGCGAGCCGACCACGAAGGGGACGAGCGCATATGACGACGGCTCAGGAAGGCCGTACCGACGAGGAGCTGAAGGCGCTCGCCGAGCAGGCGGGACGCGACCTGGAGGACGCCAGCGCCCTGGAGATCCTCCGGTGGGCGGTGGACACCTTCGGCGACGCGTTCTGCGTCACCTCCTCCATGGAGGACGCCGTGGTCGCCCATCTCGCCTCGCGTGTGCTCAAGGGCGTGGACGTCGTCTTCCTCGACACCGGCTACCACTTCCCGGAGACCATCGGTACCCGGGACGCCGTGGAGGCCGTGATGGACGTCAACGTCATCACCCTCACGCCGAAGCAGACGGTCGCCGAGCAGGACGCGGAGTACGGCCCGAAGCTGCACGACCGCGACCCCGATCTGTGCTGTGCCCTGCGCAAGGTGCGGCCCCTCGAGGACGGCCTCGGGAACTACCGGGCGTGGGCGACCGGCCTGCGCCGCGACGAGTCCCCGACCCGGGCGAACACCCCGGTCGTCGGCTGGGACGAGAAGCGGCGCAAGGTCAAGGTCTCGCCGATCGCCCGCTGGACCCAGGACGACGTGGACGCGTACATCGCCGAACACGGCGTGCTCGCCAACCCGTTGCTGACGGACGGCTACGCCTCCATCGGCTGCGCCCCGTGCACCCGCAGGGTCCTGGAGGGCGAGGACGCGCGCGCCGGCCGCTGGGCCGGCCGCGGCAAGACCGAGTGCGGACTGCACGGATGACGAACGACCAGAATCAGGAGAACCACGTGACGACCGGAGCCACCGTCTGGCTCACGGGCCTGCCGAGCGCCGGAAAGACCACCATCGCGTACGAGCTGGCCGGCCGGCTGCGCGCCGGCGGCCGACGCGTCGAGGTGCTCGACGGCGACGAGATCCGCGAGTTCATCTCGGCGGGCCTCGGCTTCTCCCGGGAGGACCGGCACACCAACGTGCAGCGCATCGGCTTCGTCGCCGAACTGCTCGCCCGCAACGGCGTCACGGCGCTGGTGCCGGTGATCGCGCCGTACGCGGACAGCCGGGACGCGGTGCGCAAGCGGCACGAGGAGAACGGGACGCCGTACCTGGAGATCCATGTGGCGACCCCGGTCGAGGTGTGCAGCGAGCGCGATGTGAAGGGGCTGTACGCCAGGCAGGCCGCGGGCGAGCTGACCGGACTGACCGGCGTGGACGACCCGTACGAGGAGCCGGTCGGGCCCGACCTGCGGATCGAGTCGCAGCACCAGACGGTGCAGGAGTCCGCGGCGTCGGTGTACGCGCTGCTGAGCGAGAGGGGATGGGCATGACCACGGTCGTCACGGTGGAAGAGGGCACGCACAGCCCGTACGCCCTGTCGCATCTGGAGGCCCTCGAGTCCGAGGCCGTGCACATCTTCCGCGAGGTGGCGGGCGAGTTCGAGAACCCGGTGATCCTGTTCTCCGGCGGCAAGGACTCCATCGTCATGCTGCACCTGGCGCTGAAGGCGTTCGCCCCGGCCCCGGTCCCGTTCTCCCTGCTCCATGTGGACACCGGACACAACTTCCCGGAAGTTCTCGAGTACCGGGACCGTGTGGTCGCGGCACATGGGTTGCGTCTCCATGTGGCCTCCGTCCAGGACTACATCGACCGCGGTGTGCTCAAGGAACGGCCCGACGGCACCCGCAACCCGCTCCAGACCCTTCCCCTCACCGAGAAGATCCAGAGCGAGCGGTTCGACGCCGTGTTCGGCGGCGGACGCCGGGACGAGGAGAAGGCCCGCGCCAAGGAGCGCGTCTTCTCCCTGCGCGACGAGTTCTCCCAGTGGGACCCCCGCCGTCAGCGCCCCGAGCTGTGGAACCTGTACAACGGCCGGCACGCCCCCGGTGAGCACGTCCGGGTGTTCCCGCTGTCGAACTGGACCGAGCTGGACGTCTGGCAGTACATCGCCCGGGAGGGCATCGAGCTGCCGCAGATCTACTTCGCGCACGAGCGCGAGGTGTTCCGGCGCGGCGGCATGTGGCTGACGGCCGGCGAGTGGGGCGGCCCGAAGGACACCGAGACCGTCGAGCTGCGGCAGGTCCGCTACCGCACCGTCGGTGACATGTCGTGCACCGGCGCCGTCGACTCCGACGCCACCACGCTGGATGCCGTGATCGCCGAGATCGCCGCCTCCCGGCTCACCGAGCGGGGTGCGACCCGCGCCGACGACAAGATGTCCGAGGCCGCGATGGAAGACCGCAAGCGCGAGGGGTACTTCTAACGATGAGCACGACCACGACCGAGGTCCTCCCGGAGACCACCCTGCTGCGGTTCGCCACGGCCGGTTCCGTGGACGACGGCAAGTCCACGCTCGTCGGGCGGCTGCTGCACGACTCCAAGTCGGTCCTCACCGACCAGCTGGAGGCCGTGGAGCGCGTCTCCGCGAGCCGCGGCCAGGCGGGCCCGGACCTCGCGCTGCTCACCGACGGCCTGCGCGCCGAGCGGGAACAGGGCATCACCATCGACGTCGCCTACCGCTACTTCGCGACCCCGCGCCGCCGGTTCATCCTGGCCGACACGCCGGGCCATGTGCAGTACACCCGGAACATGGTCACGGGTGCCTCCACCGCCGAGCTGACGGTGGTCCTGGTCGACGCCCGCAACGGCGTGGTCGAACAGACCCGCCGGCACGCGGCCATCGCCGCCCTGCTCCGCGTCCCGCACGTGGTCCTGGCCGTGAACAAGATGGACCTCGTCGGGTACGCGGAGCCGGTGTTCGCCGCGATCGCCGAGGAGTTCACGGCGTACGCGACCGAGCTGGGCGTCCCCGAGGTCACCGCCATCCCGATCTCGGCGCTCGCCGGGGACAACGTGGTGGAGCCGTCCGCGAACATGGACTGGTACGGCGGTCCCACCGTGCTCGAGCACCTGGAGACCGTGCCGGTCAGCCATGACCTGGCGCACTGCCACGCGCGGCTGCCGGTGCAGTACGTGATCCGGCCGCAGTCCGCCGAGCACCCGGACTACCGGGGGTACGCGGGCCAGATCGCGGCCGGCACGTTCCGGGTCGGCGAGGACGTCACGGTCCTGCCGTCCGGCCGGACCACGCGGATCGCCGGGATCGACCTGCTGGGCGAGCCGGTCGACGTCGCCTGGACGACGCAGTCGGTGACGGTTCTGCTGGAGGACGACATCGACGTCTCGCGCGGCGACCTGATCGTCCCGACCAAGGACGCCCCGGCCACCACGCGGGACGTGGAGGCGACCGTCTGCCACGTCGCCGACGCCCCGCTGACCGTCGGCCACCGGGTGCTGCTCAAGCACGGCACCCGCACGGTCAAGGCGGTCGTGAAGGACATCCCGTCCCGGCTCACGCTCGACGACCTGTCCCTGCACCCGCATCCGGGGCGGCTCGTCGCCAACGACATCGGCCGGGTGAAGATCCGCACCGCCGAGCCGCTGCCGGTGGACTCCTACGCCGACTCGCGCCGTACCGGCTCCTTCATCCTGATCGACCCCGCCGACGGCACCACGCTCACCGCGGGCATGGTCGGCGAGTCGTTCGCGTCTCCCGAACCCGTCAAGGACGAGGCCGACGACGACGGATGGGACTTCTGAGCATGACGACGACCGATATCTACTCGACGTTCGCGAAGGAGGGCGGCCGCGTCGGCAGCGGCGCCCTCGGCAGCGGGCAGGGCGGAGTGGCGCGATGTGTGCGTTGACGTACGCGCACCGCTCGCGCGCCCGCACCCCCCACCGCCGTAGACGAAGACCTGCCGATCTCCCGGCCACGACCTGAGAGACCGTGACCGCCGGGCCTCCGAGAGGAACACCCTCCGTGCCTGCAACGAACGTTTTCCGCCGTAGCCTCGCGGTGACAGTCGCGCTTCCCCTCCTCACTCTCGCCGCCTGCGGGTACGGTTCCGAGGCCAAGGAGGACAACAACGCCAAGATCGCTGCCGGGGCCGAGAAGACCGATGGCCTCGACACCGTCAGGATCGGCTACTTCGGCAACCTCACGCACGCGACCGCGCTGGTCGGCGTGCAGAAGGGCTTCTTCCAGAAGGAACTGGGCGCCACCGAGGTCAAGCCCGCGATCTTCAACGCCGGCCCCTCCGAGATCGAGGCGCTCAACTCCGGCTCCGTCGACATCGGCTGGATCGGCCCGTCCCCGGCCATCAACGGCTACACCAAGTCGAACGGCCAGAGCCTGAAGATCATCGGCGGTTCGGCGTCCGGCGGTGTGAAGTTGGTCGTGGACCCGAAGAAGATCAAGTCCCTGAAGGACGTCAGGGGCAAGAAGATCGCCACCCCCCAGCTGGGCAACACGCAGGACGTGGCGTTCCTCAACTGGGCGGCGGACCAGGGCTGGAAGGTCGACGCGCAGAGCGGCAAGGGTGACGTCACCGTCGTCCGTACCGACAACAAGATCACTCCGGACGCCTACGCGTCCGGTTCGATCGACGGTGCCTGGGTGCCGGAACCGACCGCGTCCAAGCTGGTCGCCGAGGGCGCCAAGGTGCTGCTGGACGAGTCGACGCTGTGGCCGGACAAGAGGTTCGTGATCACGAACATCATCGTGCGGCAGGGCTTCCTCAAGGACCACCCGAAGGCGGTCGAAGCCGTGCTGAAGGCCGCGGTCGAGACCAACAAGTGGATCGACGCCAACCCCGACGCGGCGAAGGCGGCGGCGAACAAGCGGCTGGAGACGGACTCCGGCAAGGCACTGCCGGCGAAAATCCTCGACCCCGCCTGGAAGTCCATCCAGTTCACCGATGACCCGCTGGCCGCCACCCTCGACACCGAGGCGGGGCACGCGGTCAGGGCCGGCCTGCTGGAGAAGCCGGACCTCAAGGGGATCTACGACCTGAGGATCCTCAACAAGGTCCTCAAGGCCGCCGGCCGGAGCCCGGTCGACGCGGCCGGTCTCGGCACCAGCTGACCGAAGTCCCCGATGAGTTCCCAGGAGGTGACGACCATGGCCACGACCCTCGCCAAGGCCGATGAGACCATTGACTTCGCGGCACGCCTCGAGCACGTCTCGAAGTCCTTCGCGGAACCGGGCGGGCAGCAGCTCGTGCTGGACGACATCAGCATCGATGTCGCGCCGGGCGAGTTCGTCACCCTCCTGGGGGCCTCGGGCTGCGGCAAGTCCACGCTGCTGAACCTGGTGGCGGGTTTGGACCGGCCGACCGCGGGTGCCATCGCCACGGACGGACGCCCGGCCCTGATGTTCCAGGAGCACGCCCTCTTCCCGTGGCTGACCGCGGGCAAGAACATAGAACTCGCGCTCAAACTACGAGGAGTTCCCGCCCCACAGCGCAGGGAGAAGGCGCAGGAGCTGCTCGAACTGGTCCGGCTGAAGGGCGCGTACGGCAAGCGTGTCCACGAGCTGTCCGGCGGTATGCGCCAGCGTGTGGCCATGGCCCGCGCACTGGCCCAGGAGAGCAGTCTGCTGCTGATGGACGAGCCGTTCGCGGCGCTGGACGCCATCACCCGGGACGTGCTGCACGACGAGTTGACCCGGATCTGGCAGGAGACCGGCTTGTCCGTGCTGTTCGTCACGCACAACGTGCGCGAGGCGGTGCGCCTGGCCCAGCGAGTGATCCTGCTGTCCTCCCGTCCGGGCCGGATCGCGCGGGAGTGGACGGTCGACATCCCGCAGCCGCGTCGCATCGAGGACGCGCCCGTGGCGGAACTGTCCCTCGAAATCACCGAAGTCCTGCGTGGGGAGATCCGCCGCCATGGCCAGCACTGACACGACCAAGACCGTTCAGCCGGACGCCGGCAGCGTCGAGGCGGGCCTGGACGCGCTGGAGAGCAGCGTCGTCGGCCGTACGCCGCTGCGGCAGACGCTCACCGGCAAGGTCCTGCCTCCGGTCGTCGCCGTCGCCGTGATCCTCGCGGTCTGGACCCTGCTGTACCCGGTGGTCGACAACCCGACGAAGCTTCCCTCGCCGGCAGCAGTGGGTGACGCGTTCAGGGACGCCTGGCTCCAGGGCGATCTGCTCGTGTACATCTGGACCAGCGTCTCGCGCGGTCTGCTGGGCTTCGCCTTCGCGGTGGTCATCGGCACCCCGCTGGGTCTGCTGGTGGCACGGGTGAAGTTCGTCCGCGCGGCCATCGGCCCGATCCTGTCCGGCCTGCAGTCACTGCCGTCGGTGGCGTGGGTGCCGCCGGCGGTGATCTGGCTGGGCCTGGACAACTCGATGATGTACGCGGTGATCCTGCTCGGCGCGGTCCCGTCGGTCGCCAACGGCCTGGTGGCCGGCGTCGACCAGGTGCCGCCGCTGTTCCTGCGCGCCGGCCGGACACTGGGGGCGACCGGTGTCCGGAGCATCCGGCACATCACCCTGCCGGCCGCGCTGCCCGGTTATGTGGCCGGCCTGAAGCAGGGCTGGGCCTTCTCGTGGCGGTCGCTGATGGCCGCGGAGATCATCGCGAACTACCCCGACCTGGGCGTGGGCCTCGGCCAGTTGCTGGAGAACGCCCGCACCGCCGCCGACATGGCCATGGTGTTCGAGGCCATCCTGCTCATCCTGTTCGTCGGCATCGCCATCGACCTGTTGATCTTCAGTCCGCTGGAGCGGCGGGTGCTGCGCAACCGCGGCCTGCTGGTGAAGAGCTAGCCCCATGCACGACAAGCCCGTTCTCCTCGTCATCGCCCACGGCAGCCGTGACCCGCGGCATGCGGCGAGCGTGCACGCCCTGGTACGGCGGGTACGGTCGCTGCGGCCGGGGCTGCGCGTGGAGACGGGGTTCCTGGACTTCAACGTCCCGTCGGTGCACGGAGTACTGGAGTCGCTGGCGGCCGAGGGCGTGCGGGACGTCGTGGCCCTGCCGCTGCTGCTCACCCGTGCCTTCCACGCCAAGGCCGACATCCCCGCCGTGCTGCGGGACGCTCCGGCGCGGCTGCGGATCCGGCAGGCGGAGGTCCTCGGCCCGTCCCCGTTGCTGCTGGCCGCGTTGGATCGGCGGTTGTACGAGGCGGGGCTCACGCCCGCCGGCAAGTCCTCGACCGGGGTCGTGCTGGCCTCCGCGGGGTCCTCCGACCCGGAGGCGATCGCAGTGATCGCCGACATCGCGCGGGAGTGGTGGCACACCGGTTGGTGCGCCGTGCGACCTGCGTTCGCCTCCGCGTCCCTTCCGCGCACCGAGGACGCCGTGCGGGAGCTGCGCGCCCTCGGCTGCGAGCGGGTGGCCGTCGCGCCGTACGTGCTGGCCCCCGGTTTCCTGCCGGACCGCATCGCGCGGGGCGCGGCCGGGGCGGACGTGCTCGCCCAGGTGCTCGGCCCGGCCCCGGAGGTGGCTCGGCTCCTGCTGGAGCGGCTCGACGAAGCAGCGCCGCGGCTTTCGCTCTCGCGTATCGCCTGAAGTGCCCGTACAGCAGTTCCGGACCCGCGTACGGCGCATCCGAATGCTGTGGCATATTCACGCGCATACCGTCTGCATATTTTATTGCGAAATCCGAACCTCAGATAACGCTCAACTTGGTTGCCCTCCCACCCATTCGCACGGAAGGATGATCACACAACCAAAGAACGGGGAATACGGTGAATCTCACCAAGAAGTGGCTGACCACCCTGGCGGTACCCGCCACCGCCACAATGCTGCTGACCGGCCTGTCAGCTCCTCAGGCGTCCGCTGCCACACTCAAGGCGGATGCGACCTGCTCCGCTTCGCTCACTCCCACCGCGGATGCCAAGATCAAGGTGCGGACGTATTACACGAAGAAGACGAGCACGACCTGGAAGCACCTGAACCGGTATTTCTACCCGAGCAGCCACGGCATCAAGAAGTCGCGCTCGGACACGGACATGACCAGCTGGCTGCTCGTCGGCAACAGCCGGATCGACTGGGACCACGAGAAGCCCGGATCGATCCGGTGGGACATGATCACGTTCAGCTACGGCTACCCCCAGGGCGCGAATCCCGTGACCAAGAAGGGCAAGACCCGCCTGGTCACCCACGGCTGGTACGCGCTGGACACCTGGCCCACCGAGTGCAAGGCCCAGTCCTGGGTGTTCTAGTTCGCCGACCGTCGCGTGGGTGCGCGGCTGCGCACCCACGCGGTGTCCCTGACACCGGGAAAAGCATGAGCACCCAGAAACTCTTTCTCGTACTGGCACCGGCACTGAGCGGACTTCTCCTCGCCACCGGATGCACATCGTCGTCGCCGAACCCGGAAGCACAGCCGGCCGCGGACCATTCCGTCGTGCTGACCGACGGGGATTCCCACGGCTACATCACGTACGACACGAAACACGAGGTACTGACCGGATACACGAGCGACGGTACCGAGAAATGGCGGGAAAGCCGTTATTTCCCCACCGACGTGCACTGCGCGGGCACCTGCCCGGACGCCGTCATATCCGCGACGGCCGAACTGAACGAGCGGGAATCGCGGACGCACACCGTCTGGAAGACCGGCGGCACCTCCACGGTCCGCTCGTCCCCCAGTCGGTCTCTGGTCGTCCACTGGGCCAGGGACGAGAACACCTGGGTCGCGACCGACGAATCCTCGGTCATCTGGTCGGAATCCGGGCACATCCACACCAAGAAGTTCACCCAAGGGGTCAGCGACGCGCTGGGGCGGGTCTCCGCGGACGAAAGCACGCTGGTGGTCTCCGTCCAGCCCGGTTCCGCCCAGACCTGGAGCGGCTACCGCTTCCGGCTCAGGGGCGCGCCTCTTTCACCGGTCCTGGTCTCCGACGCACTGCCCGGAAGCATCGGCTGCCTGTCCGCGCAGCAGGAAACCATGTGGACGCTCGGCAGGAAGGCCGTCGAGTACCGTCTGACGACCGGCAGGAAGATCCGTGAAGTCCCGCAGTTCTCCAGCGACTGCGCCAGTTCCGGGAGCACGACCGTACTCGGGACCTTCTCAGCGGGTACGGACCAGGCGCAGCAACAGCAGACGATCTCCCTCGCCTCGGCGGACCGGTCCGCGCCCCTGCGCAAGACCGTGGTGAACAGCGACGGTGAGATCGGTGTCTTCCGTGACTGCGGAGTCGTCCTGTCGGACGGCCGGCTGACAGCACTCTCGGCGGACGGCGGGAGACAGCCGACGCAGATCGACGCCCACAGCGTGCTGACCACCGCGGACGGAGTCGTCTACAGCATCGGCCCGTCGGGCAGGCCGGAGCGGCACGGCATCGCGGCCGGGAAGCGGCAGTGCCGCATCACGTGACACCGTCCCGGCTCTGCGCCGCGCCGGGAAGGACGCCCCAGGGGGCACCCGGCGAGTGGACATGCGGTGGCCGGGAGAGGGCCCCGTGGCGGCGGGGCCCCGGCCGCTCACAGACCGAGGGCGTCGGTCAGTTGCTGGGTGAAGGTGAGGCTGGCGGTGCCGGCCGCCGCGCCGATGGCGACGTTCTCCAGGGCGGTGCGGATACGGCCCCGGTTGGGGGGCAGACCGTCCTCCGCGGACTGCGCCAGCTCCCGCTGGACGACCTCGCCGTTGCTCACCAGCCGCGGGTACTCGGCGCGCAGCGCCTCGGTGAACCGGTCGGCGACGTGCATGAGCGCGGGCAGGTCCGGGGTGACGTAGGGGGTGCGGATCCGGCCGCGGTCACCGAGGTCGGCCGGGCCGTGGTCGGGTCCGAAGTGGTAGGTGCTCATGTCCTGTCCTCGCTTCTGGGGCGGCGGCTCGGGTCCGGGCCGCGGGAGCCGTCGGATGGCTGGGGATCGCGGCTTCGGTGCGCTGCCCGCCCGGCCGGACCGTCCCGTGGACGCCGAAGGTGCCGGGACGGCCGACGTCACCGATGTCGCGGGTCCGCACGCCGATGACGGGTGGGGCCTCGCCGGTGGGGCGGACGCCGGTGGTCTCCGCCCACGGCGGGTGGCCGGGAACGCTCCGCGTGACCGCGGGGACGCCGAGAGGGCCGAAAACAGTCACCCGTCCGGGTGACGGACGTCCGTTGACCGGCATCCGGAAGCCGGCACACCGGTGACCGGAGGCGGCGCCGTGAGCGGCCACGCGCGCGTCCCGGACGCGAGACGGCGCCGGGGGCACCGGCTCGCGGGCTGGGCTCCGCCCCGGCGTGCCGCATGATGATGCGTGCGTCACCGTCATCCCGCCCCCTCCGGCCTTCCACGAGTTTCACCCTAGGGACGCCGCGCGGGCGCTGTCGCGAGGTTCGGTGAGCCGGCCCGTCCGGGGGCGGATGTGTGCTATCGGCCGCCGCGGTCCGGCATTCCCCTGTGACGTCGGACCGCGGTGGCTCTTTGTTCTGCGCCGGTCTCGGCGTCCGCGTCACAGGCGTGCCGAAGCCGGCGCGCGTCAGGGACTGTTATCGGCCAACTCGCCCTGCGGGTCAGTCGAAGCGAAGGGCGCCGGTGCGGGTGCGCTTGAGTTCGAAGAGGTCGGGGTGCCGGGCCAGTACCCGGAAGCTGTCATAGAGTTCGGCCGCTTCGGCGCCGCGCGGAACGGCGCGCAGCACGGGGCCGAACCACACCGTGCCGTCGAGGTGGAGGGTGGGTGTGCCGACGTAGCCGCCGGTCTCCGGCTCTGCACCGGCGGTGTGGCTGCGGCGGACCGCCTCGTCGTACGAGGGGTCGTGGGCGGCGGCCGACAGCTCGGCGGGGAGCCCGAGTTCGGCCAGCGACTCCTCGATCACCGTGTCGAAGTCCTTGACGCCCCGTGCGTGGATGCGGGTCCCGAACGCGGTGTACAGGTCGCGCAGGACCGTCTCGCCGTGCCGTTCGGCGGCGGCCACCGCGACCCGCACCGGGCCGGCCGAGCGGTCCACCAGGTCCCGGTACCAGCCGGGGAGTTCGTTGCCGGTGTTGTGCAGGTACAGGCTCATCACCCGGAACCGGAGGTCGACCGGGCGCAGGCGCTCGACCTCCAGCAGCCAGCGGGAGGTGATCCAGGCGAAGGGGCACGCCGGGTCGAAGAAGAAGTCGATCCGGGTCGGGGCGGTGGGGGCGTCGGGGGTGGTCCTGGTGCTGCTGTGCGTCATACCGCCGACGCTAGAGGGCCGGTGGACCGATCTCCCGGCCCAATCGGACCCCCTTTTCCTGGCCCAATTGCCGCACGCGGGGCGTCTCCCCCGCGCGCGTCCCGGCACACCGCGGGGCGGCGGGGGGGTCGCCCCCCCTGCCGCGCCGCCTCGTCGGCCAGCCGGACCAGTCCGGTGACGGGCAGGGAGCCGGCCGGCCGGCGTTCGCGCGCGAACCGGCTCGCGAGGCGTTGCAGCAGGGCGTTCAGCGGCGTCGGCACGCCGTGCAGCCGGCCCAGCAGGACGATCTCGCCGTTGAGGTGGTCCGCCTCGATGGTGCGGTGCCCCGGACGAGGGACTGCCAGGAGGAACCGCCGCCGTGCGGGGCCCCGTCCAGCGGGACCAGGGTGACCTTGTCGCCGCATGCCGCCCGCACAGCAGCTTCTTTCCCGGCGCCGGTAGACGCTCGCCCTCCCGCTGTCCGGGGTGCCGGTCGCGGCGAGGAGGATCTGGCCGTCGCCGCTCGTGTCCTGGAAGCGGTGTTCCATCGGATGCCCCGGACCCACCGGGTTCAGCTGCCATCTGATGTGCGCGTCGGTGAACGGCTTGTTGCGGTCGAAGAGGAAGGTCCGCCCGGAGTTCATGTCCCCGACGAGCACGTCGAACGCGGCCGGCGCCGCCGCGCACCTCCCTGGTCCGCGCGGGCTCACCGGTCCCGTTCCCGCAGGCGCACGGCCTGCTGTGGGACCCGCGACTGGAGCGGATGTGGGCGGCGGGCGCCTCGGTGCTGACGGCCTACCGGATCGTGACGAGCGCGCACTCGGCCCGCCTGGTGGAGGACACCGGCCGCCGGCTCACCGGCTTCCACCACCCGCACGACCTCCAGCCGGACCACCAGTACCCCGGCCGGCTCCTCGTCACCGACACCAACGGCGTCTACGCGGTCGACAGGTCGACCATGCGGCGCACGACTCTGCACACGCGCAAGCTGGTCAAGTCGTACGTGCACCACTCCTCCGGTGAGCAGATGTGGACCGGAGCGGTCGAGGGCGGCAACGCCTTCGGGACGAAGTACGTCCACTTCGACGTGAGCGGTGTCGCCCGGGCCCGGCAGGGAGCGGTCCTCTACAAGGCCCGGCTCGACACCACGGCGTCCCTCTGACGGAGGCCCGTCACGGGCGGCGGCCCGGCAGTTCGGCCTCGATGAGGTCCGCCGCCCGCCGGGTGCCGCCCTCCCGGGCCGTCTCCGCCCGGATCCGAGCCAGCCGGCGCGCGACCTCCGGATCGTCCACGAGGGCGAGCGCGGCCTCGCGGAGCCGCTCGGCGGTGGCCTGCTCGGCCGGCAGGTGCCGGGCGACGCCGAGGCTCTGGAGCATGTCGGCGTTGCCGAACTGGTCGACGGCCTGCGGTACGGCGATCATCGGCGTGGCGGTGACCAGTCCCTCCTGGCTGCCGCCGGCGCCGGCGTGGGTGACGAACAGGTCGGCCTGCCGCAGGATCGCCAGCTGGGGCACCCAGCTGTGGACCTCCACACCGGCCGGTACGTCGCCCAGCTCGGCGCGGGTCACGTGCGGGCCGGTCTGCAGGACGAGGTGCCAGCCGGGCAGGTCCGCGAAGGCGCGCACGCACGCGCGGTAGAACGCGGGCCGCTTGGTGAACGCCGAGCCGAGGGAGACGAGGACGACCTTCTCCGCGCCGGCGGGCCGCTGCCAGTCACCCTGGTCGGCGCGGTCGCCCTGGCAGGCGCCGACGAACGTGTGGACGCGTTCGTCGACCCGGTCGGCGTGCGGCTGGAGCGCCTTCGGGATGAGCACCAGGGAGCGTGCCGGGCGGCCGACGAAGGGGTCCGGGTGCTGGGTGATCCCGTTCTCGGCCAGCCACGCCTCGAACCGGGCGTAGTACGCCTGCCCGCGTCCGGTCTGCCGCGGTTCCCTCCACATCGGCTCGGCGACCTCCTCCTCGTAGCCCTCCCAGGCGACGAGGTTCGGGGAGAGGGAGATCGCCGGGACGCCCCAGCGGTGGGCGAGGACGCGGGCCGGGTAGGAGGCGATGTCGTGCAGGACGAGGTCGGGCGTGTCACCGGCGTAGGCGGCGGCGAGCTGCGGGAGCGCCTGGACGGCGTCGTCCAGGAACGGCTCCACGGTGTCCAGGAGGGTGGTGCCCCACGCTTCGGGGCCGGCGTCGGGGCCGGGCAGGGTGGAGGTGTAGGGCACGGGCTCGGCACCGGTGGCGGCCACCGTGCGGGCGAAGGACGGCGGGATGGCGTACGTGACCCGGTGGCCGCGGGCGACGAGTTCCCGGACGACCTCCAGGCTGGGGTTCACGTGGCCGTGGGCGGCGATGGAGAACATGGCGATGTGGGCGGGTGCGGTCACTGGAGTCATGTCACGGACACTACGCGAGACGATACGTCTCGTCTAGTGCCTTTCCCGTGTCCGGTCCCTCCCCCTCTCCCGGGGCCGTCAGCGCTGGTAGCGGGCCAGCACCAGGTTGCCGTCCTTCTCCAGCCGGTCGCGCAGCCCCGCGAGGCCGATCGCGCCGCTGTAGTACTCCTGATAGGCCGGGGTGGCCACCTTGTCCTTCCACTCCGGGTAGCCCCGGACCGACTGGGCGGGCGCCGGCCGGAGCCGGGCCGCGAGGGCGGTACCGGTGGCCCAGCCGTTCTCCGCCGTGTGCAGGGCGGGATCCTCAAGGGCCCGGGCGCCGGTGGGCAGCATCCAGTCACCGAGGGCGAGACGGACCATGTTCCGCGGGCGCAGCAGGAAGTCGACGAACGCCACCGCCTCCTTCTTGTGCGGGCAGTCCGCGGAGACGGACAGGGTCTGCGGACTGACGCCCTGGGTGAGCCCGTCGGCGCCCGCCGGTGCGGGCAGCACCTCCCAGCGGAAACCCTCCGGGGCCTGCTGGACGATCTGCTGGCGGTAGGAGAAGCCCAGCGGGACCATCGCGTAGCGGCCCGCGAAGAAGCCGGGCAGGGTGTCCGAGCCGCTGCTGCCGAGCGTGGCCGAGGGCGCGCTGTGGTCGACGGCGACCTGGTCGTGGATGGTGCGCGGGACGACCGCGTCCCCGGCCGTGAAGCGCACGGTGTCCCTGCCGTCGGCGCCCCGGTGGAAGAGCCGGCCGCCCGCCGACAGGGACAGGCCGAGCGTGGCGGAGACGGGTTCCCTGAGCGGCCAGGCCACGCCGTACCTGCCGGGCCCGCTCAGCTTCCTGGCGACCTGACGGAACTCCGCCCAGCTCCACGGGTGCGCCGGTGTCGGTATGCGCACGTTCGCCGCCCGCAGCCGGGTGGCGTCGGCGATCAGCACCCGGGGTTCCTGGAGGAACGGCACGCCGTAGACGCCGCGCCCGAAGGTGACCGCGTCCCAGCCGCTGCGCGGGATGTCGGCCCGGAGCCGGGCGGGCAGCAGGTGCGTCAGGTCGGCGAGGTAGCCGCCGTGGGCGAAGTCGGCGAGGTCGTCGGAGGCGTCGTGGAGGACGTCCGGGGCCTCGCCGCCCTCGAAGGAGGTGAGCAGCTGGTCGTGCACGCTGTCCCAGCTGCCCTGGACGTACTCGACCCTGACGTCGGGATGGCTCGCGTTCCACTCCCGCACCAGGTCCTTGTTGGCGGCGACGGACTCCCGCTGCCAGGCCAGGGACTGGAAGCGCAGGACGACCGGGCCGTCCTGGCGGCCCGGCGGTGAGCAGCCCGCGAGGAGCAGCAGGAGCGCCACGAGCGCCTTGGCGAGGGTCCGCATCAGCTCTTCACCGCCCCGGTGAGCAGGCCGCCCGTGATCCGCCGCTGGACGAGCGCGAAGACGGCCACGGAGGGCAGGGTGGCGAGGAAGGCGGCGGCGGCCAGCGGGCCGAGGTCCGCCACGCCCTCCGCGCCGACGAAGTGGGTGAGGACGACCGGGAGGGTCTGCTTCCCGGGGCTCTTGAGGAGCACCAGCGCGAAGAAGAACTCGTTCCAGGCGGTGACGAACGCGAACAGCGCCGTCGCCGCGATCCCCGGCGCGAGCAGGGGTGCCGTCACCGACACGAGGGTGCGCAGCCGTCCGGCCCCGTCGACGGCCGCCGCCTCCTCCAGTTCGGCGGGCACCGCCCGGACATGGCCGGTGAGCATCCACAGGGCGAACGGCAGCGCCCACACGACGTACACCAGTACCAGTCCGGTCAGGGAGTCGATCAGCCGCAGGTCCTTCAGCACCAGGAACAGCGGGATGATCACCAGTACGAGGGGGAACGCCTGGCTGACCACCACCCAGCCCGTGGCGGCCCGGGCGAGCCGGGTGCGCTGCCGGACCATGACGTAGGCCATCGGTGTCGCGACGAGCACGGCGACGACGGCGGTGGTGAGCGCCACCAGCAGGGAGTTGAGGGCGGCGTGCGCGAGCGGCTGCTCGGCGAAGGCCTGTCGTACGTTGGCCAGGGTGGGGTGGCGCGGGATCCAGGCGGGGCGCAGGCTGCCCAGCTCGCGCGGGGACTTGAGCGCGGTCGACAGCAGCCACAGCAGCGGGAAGGCCAGGAAGAGCAGGTAACCGAGCAGTGCGGCGTACTGCCCGGCGCGGGCCGCGCGGCGGGTCCTCACGCGTCGTCACCGCCTCGCAGCCGGCCGGCCAGGAACACCGCGAGCAGGACGGAGACCACCGCGACCAGCACGCAGCCCATCGCCGCCGCGTACCCGAACTGGCCGTAACGGAAGGCCTCCTCGTAGGCGAAGAGCATCGGCAGCCGGGTCCGCCCGCCGGGTCCGCCGCCGGTGAGCACGTAGACCAGGGCGAAGGAGTTGAGGTTCCAGATCAGGTTGAGCGCGGTGACGGCGAGGGCGACCGGTCTGAGCGCGGGCCAGGTGACGGTGCGGAAACGCCGCCAGGCGCCCGCCCCGTCCACGGCCGCCGCCTCGCTCAGTTCGCGCGGGACGTTCTGGAGCCCGGCGAGCAGGGCGACCGTGGTCTGCGGCAGGCCCGCCCAGACACCGACGACGATCACCGCGGGCAGTGCGGAGGCCAGGCCGCTCAGCCAGTCCCGGCCGTCGCCGAGTCCCAGGTCGCGGAGGGTCTGGTCGAGGATCCCGGCGTCCGGGTGGTAGACGAGCCGCCACATGATGCCGACGACGACCTCGGGCATCGCCCACGGCACGATCGCCAGCGCCCGGGCGAGGCCGCGCAGGCGCAGGTCCTGGTCGAGGAGCAGGGCCAGGCCGAGCGCCAGCACGAACTGGGGCACGGTGACGCCGGCCGCCCAGACCAGCCCGATCCGGAACGACTCCCAGAAGAGGGTGTCGTGCAGCAGGTCCCGGAAGTTGAGGGCACCGATCCACCGGGTGGCGGCCGTCCGGCCGGACTGGGCGTCGGTGAAGGCGAGCAGGATGCCGTAGAGCAGCGGGCCGACGCTGAGCACGAGGATCGGCAGGAGTGCGGGCAGGACCAGGAACCAGGCGCCATGACCGGCTGAGCGACGCCCGGCCGGCCGCCGCGCACCGGCCGGTGGTCTCCGCGCCTCGGCCGCTGATGTCACGGGATCAGCCCCTTTGCCTGCTCGGATTGGCGTGTTCATGTTCGTGAAGACCCGACACCTCGTCAAGGGACCGCGCCCGCCGCCCCACCTGGACGAATGGGAGACTGCCGGGGAAAGGCCCCGCGTCCGGAACACGCGGTGGGCCCATGGGCGGCACGGAAGACGGCACGGAGGCACGAGGATGGACGAGGCACGGGCACGGGACGTACTGGCCCTGGCGGGAGTGCTGCCGGGGCCGGCCCGGGACGCGCGGCTCCTGGCCCTCGGCGAGAACGCGGTGTTCGCCGCCGGCGGGCTGGTGGTCAAGGTGGGCCGCGACGCCGAGCTGCTGGAGCGGGCCGGGCGCGAGCTGGCCGTCGCCGGCTGGCTGGCCGCGGCGGGCGTGCCGGCGGTACGGGCGGCCGAGCCGGAGCCGCTGCTGGTGGACGGCCACCCGCTGACCGTGTGGCACCGGCTGCCGGATCCCGTGCGGCCCGCCGAACCGCGGGACCTGGCCGGGCTGCTGCGGATCGTGCACGCACTCCCCTCTCCCCCGTTCGCCCTGCCGCCCCGCGATCTGCTGGGCGGTGTGGAGCGCTGGCTGCGGCTCGCGGGGGACGCGATCGACCCCGAGGACGCGGCCTATCTCCGCGCGCGCCGCGACGGCTTCGCGGCACAGGCGGCGGCACTGACCCCGCGGCTGACCCCGGGCCCGGTCCACGGCGACGCGCTGCCCCGTAACGTGCACATCGGGCCGGACGGTGCGGTCCTGGTCGACCTGGAGACCTTCTCGGCGGATCTGCGCGAGCACGACCTGGTGGTCATGGCCCTCTCCCGCGACCGGTACGGCCTGCCCGCCGAGGCCTACGACTCCTTCACCTCGGCGTACGGCTGGGACGTGCGGGAGTGGGAGGGGTGCGCGGTGCTGCGGGGCGCCCGGGAGACGGCCAGCTGCGCCTGGGTGGCCCAGCACGCGCCGGCCGACGCCAGGGCGCTGGCCGAGTTCCGGCGCCGGGTGGCCTCCTTGCGCGACGGCGACGAGACGGTGCGCTGGTATCCCTTCTGAGCCGGCGGCCGCCCCGCTCAGACCCGCTCGTCCACCGGCTCCCGCAGCGGCCAGACCCCGTCCACCACGGCCCCGGAGTCCCCCTTGCGGCGCAGGAACGCCTGGAAGTCGGCCGCCCAGGCCGCGTACCACTCGATCTGACGGTGGTGCAGTTCCGCCGGGCCGAGGGCGGCGATCTTGGGGTGACGGTCGGCTATCGCGGCCGCCAGGCGGGCCGCGGCCAGGGCGTCGGCGGAGGCGTCGTGGGCGGCGTCGAGGACTATGCCGTACTCGGCGCAGACCGCCTCCAGGTTCCGCTTGCCGCGGCGGTAGCGGTCGACCCGGCGGTCGATGGTGTAGGGGTCGATGACCGGGGCGGGCCGTATGCCGCCCAGCCGGTCGGAGAGGGACGGCAGGCCGTACCTGCGCAGTTCCGCCGAGAGCAGGCTGAGGTCGAAGGCCGCGTTGTAGGCGACGACCGGCACGCCCGCCGTCCAGTAGGACACCAGGACGTCCGCGATGGCGTCGGCGACCCGGTCGGCGGGGCGGCCCTCGGCCGTCGCGCGTTCGTTGCTGATGCCGTGCACGGCAACCGCGTCGGCCGGGATCTCCACGCCCGGATCGGCGAGCCACTCCCGGTGCCCCATGGGCTCACCGGCCCGCACCTCGATCACGGCACCCGTGACGATGCGCGCCTCGCGCGGATCGGTCCCGGTCGTCTCCAGGTCGAAGCCGATCAGCAGCTCCTGGTGCCAGCCCATGGGCGGCCCCCCTTCTTGGTGGTGCTTTCCCCCAGTGGCCTTCACCCTCGCACGCGCCACTGACAATCCGGGGACCGCGTTCCGCTTCTCCTGCGGACCGTTCAGGACACAGGGCGCGAATCCGCCCACGCCAGCTCGAACTCCTCGCGATATGTCGGGAAAAGCCCGGCTTCTCCGGCCTGGTCCGGTCTGACCACCCGGCTGCCGTTGCGCAGCACCAGCACCGGTGACTCCATGCCCCGCGCCCCGCGCAGATAGGACTGCACCACGGCCACGCCGTCGGCTCCGTCGGCGTCCACCAGATAGGCGGTGAAGCGCGGCGTCTCGTCGTACACCTGGATCTCGAAGGCGCCCGGATCGCGCAGTCTCGACCGCACCCGGCGCATGTGCAGGATGTTCATCTCCACGGAGCGGCCCAGTTCGCCCCGCCTCATCCCGAGTTCGCGTTCGCGGCGCTTGACCGAGCTGGAGGCAGGGTTGAGGAAGAGCAGGCGCACCCGGCAGCCCGATTCGGCGAGCCGGACCAGGCGCCGTCCGGAGAAGTTCTGCACCAGCAGGTTGAGCCCGATACCGATGGCGTCGAGCCGGCGGGCGCCGTCGAAGATGTCCTCGGCCGGGAACTGGCGCAGCAGCCGCACCCGGTCGGAGTGGACGGCGACGACATCGGCGTACCGGTCGCCGACCAGGTCCTCGACCGCGTCGACGGGCAGCCGGCGCGCCGAGGGGACGTCACCGCCGGCGCCGAGCATCTCCAGCAGCCGTGCCGAGGCCCGCTCGGCCTGGCCGAGCACCGCCTCGGACAGGGCCCGGTTGCGGGAGACGACGTTGCGGGTCACCTCCAGCTCGTCCAGGGCGAGTTCGAGGTCCCGGCGTTCGTCGAAGTAGGGCTCGAAGCACGGCCAGTGCTGCACCACCAGCTCGCGCAGCTGCGGCAGCGTGAGGAAGCTGAGCACGTTGTCGTCGGCCGGGTCGAGCAGATAGCCCTTGCGGCGGCTGACCTCCCGCACGGCGACCGCGCGCTGCACCCACTCCTGCCCGGCCGGGCCGGCCGCGGCGACCACCCACTCGTCGCCGTGGACGGGTTCGTAGACGGGCCGCAGCACGGCGGCCACGACCGCGCGCAGCCGTTGTTCGACGAGGTTCAGCCAGATGTAGGCACGGCCGGCCCGCTGGGCGCGGGTGTGCACCTCGCGCCAGGCGTCGGCGTCCCAGTCCAGCTCCGGCCCGATGGATCCCGCGTCCATCGGCCGGGCCAGGGACACCGCGCCGGGCGGGACGTCTGCGGAGTTCCCCTCGTGACCCTCGTCACCAGAAGGCAGCTCCAGCCCTCCCGAGCCCACCCGCGCACCGCCTTCCGCCCCCCGGGCCTTTCCCGTCTCAACGATCAAGGAAGGGTACTCCGCGAGGGGTCGGCGGTGCAGCCGGACGGTCAGGTCGGTTTCCCGGCCGCCGCGCTCAACTACGCCATTCCCAATGACCGTTCTGCCATGCCAGCTCCTTGGGAGTGAGCGGGTTCATAGCCGTGACGTCCCGTGGGGCGATGGAGAAGCCCTGCCAGTGCACGGGCATGGGCTGCTGGTCCTCGTCCCGCGCGATGTGGTGGAAGCCGACGTTCATCCAGACCACCGGGTGGCTGAGGGGCCGGCCGTCGACCCACTTGTCGACGGACCGGGGGTGCCCGGCGGCGCACCCGGGGTTGTTGCTGGCGAACAGCTCGCACGGGTCGTACTGGGTGACGTACATGTCGTGCCTGGTGAAGCCGCGGCCCGGATACTTGGTGGTCGGCCCGGGGACCAGCTCGTAGGAGCGGGCGTGGCCGTCCTTGTTCCTGCCGGTCGCGCTGACCACCCGCCACCAGCGGTAGGTCTTGTGGTCGGCCGCGAGTTCCCTGGTGACCTTGGTGCGGGTGGTCCTGGCGGACGGGCCCTCCTGCCGGCCGGAGGGGGCACTGACGGTCGAGTCGTACTGCTCGACCTTCGTCCGGGAGGAGCCGTCGAGACCGAAGTCCAGCCGCCAGAAGACGTTGTGGCTGTGGCTGGTGGAGTAGTCCCTGGCGCCCTTGCCGATGGGCCAGCCGCGTCCGTCCTGGGCGTTGTAGTCCTCGAAGGAGAGGCTGCCGGTCGCGCCGACGTTCATGTCGACGGTCCCGTCGTCCCGGAACCGCCACTCGGTGATGTACTCGTACCAGCCGACCTGGTTGACCGTGTAGACCAGCAGGTCCTTGCCCTGGGTCTGGTGGACCCGGCCGGTGCGGAAGTCCGACATCCGGTAGGCGTGGCCGCGGGAACGGGTGGTCGTGCACAGGCCCTTGACGTCCGGGTGCCGCGGGTCCCCGTCCGGGACCCTGACCGGCTTGATGGTGCCGCCGGGGCACTCGCCGGGCGCCAGCTCCCTCAGCCCCTGGGCGAAGCCCTGGCCCGTCAGGTCGTCGTACTCGTGCTTGCCGTCGTCGTAGGGGACGTGGATCTGGCCGAGTCTGGCGCTGTTGAGGACCTTGATCGGCTTTGTCTCGCCCTTGGGCTGGTAGGAGACGTTCTCCAGGACGAGGCCGGCCTTGCTGTCGTAGCGCCGGCACATGCGCCAGGTCGTGCCGGTGGACAGCTTCTGTTCGATTCTGTAGGCGGTGCTGCATCCGGCGGCCGGCGCGGCCGTGGTCTGCGGGCGGGCCGCGGCCGGGCCGGCGCCCGTGGTGGCCCCGGCGGCCAGCGCGGCGAGGGACAGGGCGACGGCCGCTCCCTTGCGGACACGGCCGGCGGCTCGCGCCCGGACGCCGCCGGGCAGGTGCTGTGCGGGCATGACGAGGTGACTCCTTGCCGGAGGTCGGGTGGGTGAGGCGGGCGGAGGCCGGTCAGCCCCGGTCGAGGGCGGCGGCCTTGCGGGTACTGAGATCGATCACCAGGTCTCTGGTGTCGATCCAGGGGCCGTTCCTGACCTTGGAGAACAGCCGCACGCAGCGGTGCGTGCCGCAGTCGTCGAGCACCGCGGGCTGGGCGCCCGGTGCTGCCCGGTAGACACCGCCGCTCAGCTCCAGCTGGTCCGGGGAGGTGAGCTTCCTGCCGGTGGCGTCCTGGTAGTCCTCCCTCAGGCCCGCGCCGAGCGGGCCGGCGATGAGGATCCGGGCCGCCTCGGCGTTCTCGGCGCGGCTCGGCGGCGGCTGGACACCGCGCTGGGAGCCGGTCCGCTCGGCCTTCCCGGTCCGCAGGTCGACGGTCGTGGTCACGAGGCTGTCGGTCCGGTAGTCGTAGAAGGTCACGTCGGCCCGGCGCGGCGCGTCCGGGTCGTCGGCCTCGCCGGGCCCGGGTTCGGCGAGGTCGACGGCGAGGCGCTGCGGTCCGCGGCCTCCGCCGACGTCACGGCCCGTGACCGACAGCCGCCCGGTCACGGCGGCCCTCTCGACGCGCCGGATCTCGTCGTCGGTCAGCGGGTCGCGGCCCGTGCCCTGTTCCCGCTGGGCGGGCGCCCGCTCCACGACGCCCGGCCGGACGGTGTCCGGTTGCTGAGCGGCCTGCCCCGCGGCCCGGGTGCCGCCCCCGGCGCCCCCGGAGTCGTCCGCGCCCGCCGTGCCCGGCAGGGTGACCGCGGCCATCGCGGCGGTCCCCGCCGCCGCGAGGGCCGCGCCCGTCAGTAATTTCCCCAGATGGCGGTGGACTGTCTCGCGCACATCTTCCCCCTGCTGCCCGTGGTCCTCGGGAGTACGTGTTCTGCCCCGCTGGTTCGGCGCAGGGCGGGTACCAGAACCGCCATGCGCACTGGTCGGTGGGTAAGAGGGACGTAAGTCGCGGAAGGTTCCGCCACTTTCGGGCACACTCGGGGGTCAATACGGCTCCCGGCGGCAGCACACTGGGAGAGTCGTATCCATGCAGGTCTGGCCTGGCGAGGCGTATCCGCTCGGCGCCACCTATGACGGCGCCGGCACCAACTTCGCGGTCTTCACGGAGGCCGCGGACCGAGTAGAACTGTGTCTGCTGCACGACGACGGCTCGGAGACGGCCGTGGAACTGCGCGAGAGCGACGCGTTCGTGCGGCACGCGTACGTGCCGGGCGTGATGCCGGGGCAACGGTACGGGTTCCGGGTGCACGGCCCGTACGACCCCGCGCGCGGACTGCGCTGCAATTCGTCGAAGCTGCTGCTCGACCCGTACGCGAAGGCGGTCAGCGGGTCCATCCGGTGGGGCGAGGAGGTGTACGGCTACCACTTCGACGACCCGGAACGCCGCAACGACCTCGACTCGGCGCCGCACACCATGACGTCGGTTGTGATCAACCCCTACTTCGACTGGGGCGACGACCGGCCGCCCCGCACCGACTACCACCGCACGGTGATCTACGAAGCCCACGTCAAGGGCCTGACCATGCGACACCCCGGGCTCCCGGAGGAGCTGCGGGGCACCTACGCGGGGCTCGCCCACCCGGCGGTCATCGAACACCTGACCAAGCTCGGCGTGACGGCGCTCGAGCTGATGCCCGTCCACCAGTTCGTGAACGACCACCGGCTGGTCGACATGGGCCTGAACAACTACTGGGGCTACAACACCCTCGGCTTCTTCGCCCCGCACAACGCCTACGCCTCCTGGGGCGACCGCGGCCAGCAGGTGCTGGAGTTCAAGTCGGCGGTCCGGGCACTGCACGAGGCCGGGATCGAGGTCATCCTGGACGTCGTCTACAACCACACCGCCGAGGGCAACCACCTGGGCCCGACACTGTCCTTCAAGGGCATCGACAACCCGTCGTACTACCGCCTGACGGACGATCCCCGCTACTACATGGACACCACGGGCACCGGCAACTCGCTGCTCATGCGGTCCCCGCACGTGCTGCAGCTGATCATGGACTCGCTGCGCTACTGGGTCACCGAGATGCACGTCGACGGCTTCCGCTTCGACCTCGCGGCCACCCTGGCCCGGCAGTTCCACGAGGTGGACCGGCTGTCGTCGTTCTTCGACCTGGTGCAACAGGACCCGGTGGTCTCCCAGGTGAAGCTGATCGCCGAGCCGTGGGACGTCGGCGAGGGCGGCTACCAGGTGGGCAACTTCCCGCCGATGTGGACCGAGTGGAACGGCAAGTACCGGGACACCGTGCGCGACCTGTGGCGGGGCGAGCCGCGCGCGCTGGCGGAGTTCGCCTCCCGGCTCACCGGCTCCTCGGACCTCTACCAGGACGACGGCCGCCGCCCGCTGGCCTCCATCAACTTCGTCACCTGCCACGACGGTTTCACGCTGCACGACCTCGTGGCGTACAACGACAAGCACAACGACGCCAACGGCGAGGACAACCGGGACGGCGAGAGCCACAACCGGTCCTGGAACTGCGGGGCGGAGGGCGACACAGACGACCCGGAGGTGCTGGGGCTGCGCGCCCGGCAGATGCGGAACTTCGTCGCCACGCTGATGCTGTCCCAGGGCGTGCCGATGATCAGCCACGGCGACGAGTTCGCGCGCACCCAGGGCGGCAACAACAACGCCTACTGCCAGGACAACGAGCTGTCGTGGGTGAGCTGGCCGGACTCCCTGGAGAGCGACCTGCTGGAGTTCGTCCGCGCGATGGTGTGGCTGCGCCGGGACCACCCGGTCTTCCGCCGGCGCCGCTTCTTCCACGGCCGCCCGGTGGAGGGCCCGCACGACGAGCTGTCCGACATCGCCTGGTTCACCCCCGACGGCGGCGAGATGACCCAGCAGGACTGGGACTCGGCGCCGGCGTCCGCGCTGACCGTGTTCCTGAACGGCAACGCGATCTCGGAGCCCGGCCCGCGCGGGGAGCACATCGACGACGACTCCTTCCTGCTGATGTTCAACGCCTCCCCCGAACCGCTGGACTTCCTGGTGCCGGCCGACCTCGGCCGGGAGTGGCAGGTGGTGGTCGACACGGCCCGCCCGGACGGGGTGCCGCCCGACACGGGTGCGAAGGTCGCGGCCGGTGACCGGATCACCCTGCCGGACCGCAGCCTGACGGTGCTGCAACGCCCCGCCTGAGCACCTCCCGCCCCGTGGGAGCCGGTGGGCCGGTTCGCCGGCGGCCTGTGGGCCGTCCGGCCCAGCGCGCGTGATGTGCCGGGCAGCCCCCGTGGCGGGCGGGGGACGCTCGTCCGGCAGTGCGCGCCCCGGGCCGGACGGCACCGTCGGCAGCCGCCGTCGCCCCCGGCGTTCCCCCGCCCGGCGCCGGGCACGCGCGCGTGGATCGGCGCCGGGTGACACGAAACCCGGCGAGCTGGGTACGTAGGTTCCCATGACTTCTGCGCGCCCCGGACCGGAGGTGCCCACGGCCACCTACCGGCTCCAGCTCCAGCCCGCGTTCCCGTTCGCGGCCGCCGCGGCGGCCGTCCCCTACCTGGCGTCGCTCGGCGTCTCGCACCTGCATCTGTCCCCGGTCCTGGAGGCCGTCCCCGGCTCGGCGCACGGCTACGACGTGGTCGACCACACACGTGTGCGCGAGGAACTGGGCGGCGAGGACGGCCTGCGCGCCCTGGCGCACACCGCGCGGGAACACGGTCTCGGCCTGGTGGCGGACATCGTGCCGAACCACATGGCGATGGCGCCCCGGTACAACCACGCCCTGTGGGAGGTGCTGCGCGAGGGCACCGGCTCACCGTACGCGCGATGGTTCGACATCGACTGGGAGGCGCAGGGCGGCCGGGTGCTGCTGCCCGTGCTCGGCGGCCCGCTCGGCACGGAGCTGGCACACCTTCGGGTCGACGGTGAGGTGCTGCGCTACCACGACCACGCCTTCCCGCTCCGCCCCGGCACCGCGCACCTGCCGCTGCCCCAGTTGCTGGACGCCCAGTGGTACCGCCCGGTGTGGTGGCGGCTGGCCCGCACCGAACTGAACTACCGGCGCTTCTTCAGCATCTCCGAGCTGATCGGGCTGCGGGTGGAGGACCCGGTGGTGTTCGAAGCCACCCACGCCAAAATCCTCCAGCTGCTGGCGGAGGGCGTGCTCGACGGGCTGCGCGTCGACCACCCCGACGGGCTCGCCGACCCCGACGGCTACCTCGCCCGGCTGCACGAGGCGACCGGAGGACGCTGGACGGTCGTGGAGAAGATCCTGGGCGACGGCGAGCACCTGCCGACCGCCTGGCCCGTCGCGGGCACCACGGGCTACGACGCCCTGCGGCACGTCGACGGCCTGTTCACGGACCGCACCGGGGCGTACGGACTTCTAAGCCGTTACCGGGCCTTCGCGGCCCCGCAGACGGACCGCGGCGGCAACTGGGAGGCCACGGTCCGGCGGGCCGCCTACAAGGTGCTCACGCACGAACTGGCCACCGAGACCGACCGGCTCACCCGGGTCGCCACCCGGCTGTGCGCCGGCTCGCCCGACCCGTCGCTGCGCGACCGGGCGCCCTGGGCGCTGCGCACGGCCGTGGAGGAACTGCTGGTCCGGCTGCGGGTCTACCGGCCCTACGCCTCCGGTGACGCCGCCGCCGTCGTCACCGAGGAGGCCGCCGAGGAGGCCCGGCTGGCCTTCGTGGTGCCGGAGGAGGCCGAGGCCGTCGGCGTCGTGCGCCGGCTGCTGGTGGAGCCGCCCGGCGACCCGTCGGCGCCGGACCACGCCGACCGGGTGGAGTTCCGCACCCGGTTCGCGCAGACCGCGTCGGCGCTGCGCGCCAAGGCGGTGGAGGACACCGCCTTCTACCGCTTCGTGCCGCTGCTGTCGGCGACCGAGGTGGGTGGCGACCCGGGCAGTCCCGGTGTGTCCCCGGAGGACTTCCACGCGTACTGCGCGCGCGTGCAGCGCGACTGGCCGCTCACCGGCACGGTCGTCACCACGCACGACACCAAGCGCAGCGCCGACGTGCGCGCGGCGCTGGCCGTGCTCACCGAGTGCCCGGAGCGCTGGGCGGAGCTGCTCGCCGAGGTGTCCCGGGCCGAGGAGGGGATGCCGGACGGGCAGCTGGCCTGGGCCGCCTGGCAGACGGTGTTCGGGCTGGGTCCGGCCGAGGAGGAGCGGGTCCGGGAGGCGCTGCTCAAGCACGTGCGCGAGGCGGGCATGTACACCAGCTGGACGGAGCGGGAGCCGCCGTACGAGGAGGCGGTGACCGCCTTCGTGGCCGCGGGGCCGTGCGGGCCGCCCGGCCAGCGCGTGGCCGCGTTCCGCAAGGCGCTGGAGCCGCACGTGCGGGCCAACGTGCTCGGCACCGCGCTGGTCCACCTGACGATGCCGGGGGTGCCGGACGTGTACCAGGGCACGGAGGGCGAGTACCGGGCGCTGGTGGACCCCGACAACCGGCGGCCCGTGGCGTTCCCCCCGGAAGGGCCCGGCGAGAAGGACGCGCTGACCGCGGCGGCGCTGCGGCTGCGCGCCCGGCGGCCCGGCGCGTTCGGCGCGGGCGCGTCGTACGACCCGCTGGCCGCCGAGGGCCCGGCGGCCGGGCACTGCCTGGCGTTCGCACGCTCCGGCGAGGTGGTCACGGCGGTGACCAGGCTGTCGCTGCGGCTCGCGGAGGCGGGCGGCTGGCGGGACACACGGCTGGCGCTGCCGCCCGGGCGCTGGACGGACGTGCTCGCCCCGGGGCGGGAGTTCACCGGCCACGCGCGTGTGGCGGACCTCTTCGACCGGTCGCCGGCGGTGCTGCTGGAGCGGGCCGGGGAGGGCTGAGGGAGCGGAGCCGCCTCAGCGGGCCGGGGCGACGGGCGCCACGCAGTCCTCGGACGGACCGGTGGCGCCCGGGACCGGCCAGGTGGCGCGCAGGAGGTCCACGAAGGCCGCGGCGGCCCCGGTGGGCGGCACGCGCGCGTAGACGGTCACGGGGCGCTTCCAGGCCCGCTCGGGGGTGAGGACCACGCAGTCCTCGCCGACGGCGCCGCGCACCAGGTGGGCGGGCGCGGTGCACACCCCCACGCCTGCGGCGGCCATGCGTACGGCCGTCGAGGTGTGTTCCGTCCACAGCGCGGTCCGCGGCCGGAACCCGGCCTGTCCGCAGGCCCAGTCGAGGAAGCGTTCGCCGTGCACCACGGGTTCCATGGCGCAGCGGATCCAGGGGCGGTCGGCGAGTTCCGGGAGCGTGACCGTCGTACGGCCGGCGAACCGGTCGTCGAAGGGCACGACCAGGACGATCTCCTCCTCCCCGACGGGGATCACGGTGCCGGGCCGGCCGGCGGGCTCGGGGCCTACGGCGAGGTCGGCGGTGCCGCGGTGCACGGCCTCCTCCAGGGCGTCGGCGGTGGCGTACTCGTGCAGGAGCAGCAGGACCCTCGGGTGGGCCGCGCTCCAGCGGGCGAAGACGTCGGGCAGGCCGCCGACCGCGAGGGAGTGCAGGGTCGCGACGTGCAGTTCGCCGCCCTCGGCTCCGGCCGTGGCGCGGGCCGCGCGGCGTGCCTGGGCGGCGCTGCGGACGGCCAGTTCGGCGTGGGGCAGGAAGGCGCGTCCCATCGGGGTGAGGCGCACACCCCGGGACATGCGCTCCAGCAGGGCGCCGCCGACCGACTTCTCCAGCGCCTTGATCTGGTGCGAGAGCGCGGGCTGGGTGACGTGCAGGGCGTCCGCCGCGCGGGTGAAGGACGCCTCCTGGACGACCGTCAGGAAGTACTCCATCTGTCGCAGGCTCAACTCCCCGCCCTCCCATGACGATCGTGCATGGATCCCACAACAACATTGCCTTGGACTCATGACAAGGGATGGACGGAGGGTGGATGCCATGACCATCAACACATCCGACGTGATCGTCATCGGTGGCGGCACCGGCGGCTACAGCACCGCCCTGCGTGCCGCCGCCCTCGGGCTGGACGTCGTCCTCGTCGAACGCGACAAGGTGGGCGGAACGTGTCTGCACCGGGGCTGCGTCCCGAGCAAGGCGATGCTGCACGCCGCCGAGCTGGTCGACGGGGTCACCGAGGCCCGGGAGCGCTGGGGCGTGCGGGCCTCGGTGGACTCCGTCGACTGGCCGGCCCTCGTGGCCACGCGGGACGACATAGTGGCGCGCAACCACAAGGGCGTGGAGGCGCATCTCGCGCACGCCGGCGTGCGGGTCGTGCGGGGCAGCGCACGGCTGACGGGGACGCGCACGGTGCGCGTGCGGGACGTGCCGGGCGTCGGGGGCGTGCGGGGTGCGCGCGCGGATTCCACGCCGGGCGCGCAGGAGGGTTCCGCGGCCCGAGCGCACGACGTCACCACGGCTCGGACCCACGACCTCACCGCGCGCCGTGCCGTCGTCCTCGCGACCGGCTCGCGCCCGCGCACGCTCCCGGGTCCGGCGCCGGACGGACGTCGCGTGGTGACCAGCGACGACGCCCTGTTCGCGCCGGGGCTCCCGGCGTCCGTCCTGGTGCTCGGCGGCGGCGCGATCGGTGTGGAGTACGCCTCCTTCCACCGTTCCATGGGCGCCCAGGTCACCCTCGTGGAGGCCGCCGACCGGATCGTGCCGCTGGAGGACGGCGAGGTGAGCCGGTATCTGACGCGAGGTCTGAGGAAGCGTGGGATCGACGTCCGGGCGGGAGCGCGACTGCTGGACGTGGAGCTGCTGGAGGACGGCGTACGCGCGCGTGTGCGGGACGGGAGGGGCGAGACCCGGACGGTGGAGGCGGAGCGGCTGCTGGTGGCCGTCGGCCGGGTCCCGGTCACCGAGGGCCTGGGCCTGGAGGCGGCCGGACTGACGACGGACGGGCGGGGGTTCGTCGTACCGGCGGACTGGACGCGGCTGGAGACGGCCGTGCCCGGCATCCACGTGGTCGGCGACCTGCTGCCGCCGCCGTCGCCGGGGCTCGCCCACGCCTCGTTCGCGGAGGGTCTGCTGGTGGCGGAGACGTTGGCGGGGCTGCCGTCGGCGCCGGTCGACTACGCGGCCGTGCCCCGGGTGACGTACTCCTCGCCGCAGACCGCCTCGGTCGGGCTGGGCGAGGCCGAGGCACGCGCGCGTGGGCACGAGGTGTCCGTGAACACGATGCCGCTGACCGCCGTCGCCAAGGGGATGGTGCACGGTCAGGGCGGGATGGTGAAGGTCGTGGCGGAGGCCGGGGGCGGGCGCGTGCTCGGCGTGCACCTGGTCGGTCCGCACGTGTCGGAGATGATCGCCGAGAGCCAGCTGATCGTCGGCTGGGACGCCGAGCCCGCGGACGTGGCCCGGCATGTGCATCCGCATCCCACGCTGTCGGAGGCGGTGGGCGAGGTGTTCCTGACGCTCGCGGGACGCGGCCTGCACCAGCAGTGAGCCCACGGCACACGCGAGGGGCGCGGACCCGCCGGGGAACCACCCCCGCCCGCCCTGACAACCCCTGCCGCCTGCTTGACAGTTCACCCCGCCCGTGCGGGACTGATAGGGCGAAGCCGGGCGGAACCAGACGGGGGTGAGTCTTCTGCCGGAGCTGCGCTATCCCAGCGTTCCCGAACTGGTCGCCTGCGCGCGGACGCTGGCCGCTCGCGAACCCGCGCTGTGCGCGCTGCGCGAGGTGGGTGTCTCGCGCGCGGGAAGACCCCTGCACCTGCTGTCGGTGGGACATGCCCGCCGGGCGGTGCTGGTCGTGGCGGGCGCCCACGCCAACGAGCCCGCGGGCGGTTCCACACTGCGGGTGCTGGCCGAAAGAGTGTTGTCGGAACGGGAGCTGCGGGGGGACACCTCCTGGCACTTCCTGCTGTGCGCGGACCCGGACGGCGCCAGCCTGCACGTGACCCCGGCGCCGCGCAGCCTGCTCGACTACCACCTCGGTTTCTACCGGCCGACGGGTGCGGAGCAGCCGGAGTGGTCACCGTCGGTGCTGCCCCCGGACCGGCTGCCGCCGGAGACGCGGACGCTGACCGGGGTCATCGACGAACTGCGCCCGTACCTCCAGGTGACGCTGCACGGCACCGATCTGGGCGGCAGCTGGGTGCAGTTGACGAAGGACGTGCCGGGACTGGCCGAGCCGTTCGCCAAGTCCGCGGCTGAGCTGCACATCCCGGTGGAGACGGGGGCCTCGGACGCGGCGCTCTGGCCGGCCTCCGGTCCCGGGGTGCATGTGATGCCCGGCCCGGAGACGGGCGTGGCCTACCCGAGCATGCCGGACGACGCCCGGCACAGCACCTGGTACCACGCGCACCGCTACGGCGGCCTGACGGCGGTGGTGGAGGTGCCGATGTGGGCCAGCGACCTGGTGGGCGACCCGGCACCGCACCCGGCACCGGCCGCGGCCATTCAGCGCCTGGCGGCGCGGTTGCTGCGGGACGCACGGCAGGTGGAGCGGGTCCTCGCCGAGGCGCTGCCCCGGCTGGACGGACGGGACGGGCCGCTGCTTCGGGCCGCGCGGTGGGCGCTGGAGCTGGTTCCGGGCCTGGCCGAGGACTGGATCCACACGCCGCCGGCCGCGACCACGATGGCGTACGTCGGCAGTGTGGACGCCTTCGGGCGGCGGCTGCCGCTGCGGGCGGCGTCGATGCTGCTCCGGGTGCTGCGGGAGGCGGACGACCGGGCGGCGCCCCGGCTGCAGGAGCTGGTCGCCACCTGGTGCGACGCCTTCGCGGAGCGCTTCGGGGCCCGCTGGGTGCCGTTGGAGCACCAGGTGGAGCACCAGTCGCGGACGGTGCTGGTGGCGGCGCAGCAGGCGCGTGACCGGGTGGCGTGAGCCGGTGCCGGCCCGCGCCACCCGGTCACCGTGCGCCGGTCAGCCGTCCAGGGCGAAGACGGACCCCGTGCGCGCGTTCATCACGCACGTACTGGTGTACGTCTGCTGGAAGTCGACCGCCCGGCCGTTCCACTGCCCGCGCGCGTGGGTGGTCACCGGGGCGTAGATCATCGGGCAGAACACCTCCTTGGCCGGGATGCGGCTGACGTCGCCGTCGGCGGCGTCCAGTTCGGCGCACGCGTCGGCCGCGTGGGCGTGCCCCTGGGGCGGGTCGCACAGCAGTACGGTGCCGCGTGTGTCGCCGGACCGGGCGTCACCCCTGGTGATCGTCAGGTAGAGCCAGTTGTCCGGGCGGGTGTCGCGGGAGGCGGCGTGGGCCGGGCCGCCGGCGGTGAGGAGGCCGGCGGCGGCCAGCAGGGCGCCGGCCGCCGCTGCCGCTCTGGTGAGGTAGGTCATGTCCGTTGCATCGGCACGGCGGCCCGACTTCCTCAGTCCGGCTCACCCGATCGGTGCCGTACACGCGCCACGGCGGACCTCAGTTCGAACGCGTCCGGCCAGAGGGACTCAGCCCGCCGCGAGCCGGAACGCCACCCTCCCGAAGGCGACCTGGTCGCCCTCGCGGACGACGACCGACCCGATCACCCGGCGGCCGTTGACGGTGGTGCCGTTGGTGGACCCCAGGTCCCTGAGGATCCACAGGTCGCCCTGGTGGCGGAGTTCGGCGTGCACGCGGGAGACGGTCTCGTGGTTCAGGCGCAGCCCGTTCGCGGGGTCGCGGCCGATGCGCAGCGGATGGGTGTGCGCCGGGTGCGGCAGCAGCAGCTTGGGCAGCCGCTCGGCCTGCCAGGCCCGGCGCAGCCGTACGGTGAACCCGGAGACCGCCTCGACGGAGCCGAGGACCGCGCGGGAGAAGCGGTTCTCCCGGGGCAGGTCGGCGACGAGCACGGCCAGTTCGTCGGACCGGCGGGCCACCAGCGCCAGTTCCATGCGGCGCACGAACGTGTCGTGCGAGAGCCGGCCCATGGCGACGCCGTCACGCAGCACCTGGAGCGCCTTGTCGCGCTCCGCGTCGGACGGACGCGCGGGGTAGGTGGAGAACTCGAAGGACGACGTCACGAGGGTGATTGTCGGGCAGTGGGACCCGGGTGTCCAGAAAACGCGGGATCGGTGCCGGTGTGCGGGTACTTCCACGACACCAGCCGGGAAACGGAGGATACGGAGGCGGATCGGTCGCGCCGAACGGCACGATGGAACGCGGGACATGACGGTGGGCAGACGTACCGACACAGGCCGACGAAGGGGAACCGTCCGTGCAGTTCGAGGTGTGGGCACCGCAGGCAGACCGAGTGACGCTCCATTGCGAGGGCGGCACGCGCGCGTTGACGCGCGATCCCGGGCGCGCCGGCTGGTGGACGGGTGAGGCGGAGGCCGGGGACGGCGCACGGTACGGCTTCGCGCTGGACGACGGCCCCGTGCTGCCGGACCCGCGTTCCCGCCGCCAGCCCGACGGCCCGGACGGGCTGAGCGCGGTCGTGGACCACGGGCGGTACGCCTGGCGGGCCGAGTGGGCGGGGCGCGGGCTGCCGGGTGCGGTCCTGTACGAGCTGCACGTGGGCACGTACACCCGCGAGGGCACGCTGGACGCAGCCGCCGAACGGCTGGATCACCTGGTGGAACTCGGCGTGACGCACGTGGAGTTGATGCCTCTTTGCCCGTTCCCGGGGCGGCACGGCTGGGGGTACGAGGGGGTGTCGTTGTGGGCGGTGCACGAGCCGTACGGCGGCCCCGAGGCCCTGAAACGCTTCGTCGACCGCGCGCACGCCCTCGGACTGGGCGTCGTCCTGGACGTCGTGCACAACCACCTGGGCCCGTCGGGCAACTATCTGCCGCTGTTCGGGCCCTACTTCACGGACACGCACACCACGCCGTGGGGCTCGGCCGTGAACCTGGACGCGCCCGGCTCGGACGAGGTGCGCGCGTTCCTCCTGGGCAGCGCGCTGGCCTGGCTGCGGGACTACCGGCTCGACGGGCTGCGGCTGGACGCCGTGCACGCGCTGTACGACACGCGCGCGAGCCACTTCCTCGAGGAGCTGTCGGCGGCCGTGGACGCTCTCGCCGGCGAACTGGGCCGGCCGCTGTTCCTGATCGCCGAATCCGACCTCAACAACCCGCGGTTCATCACCCCGCGCGCGGAGCACGGACTCGGGCTGCACGCGCAGTGGAACGACGACTTCCACCATGCCCTGCACACCACGCTGACCGGCGAGTCCCAGGGCTACTACGCCGACTTCGCGCGTGAACCGTTCGCCGCGCTCGCCAAGACGCTCACCGGCGGCTACTTCCACGACGGGACGTACTCCAGCTTCCGGGGCCGCCGCCACGGCCGCCCGCTGGACCGCGCGCGCGTGGGCGGGCACCGGCTGCTCGGCTACAGCCAGACCCACGACCAGGTCGGCAACCGCGCCCAGGGCGACCGGCTAGCCGCCCACCTCTCCCCCGGCCTGCTGGCCTGCGCGGCGACGCTCACGCTGACCGCGCCGTTCACACCGATGCTGTTCATGGGCGAGGAGTGGGCGGCGGGCACGCCCTGGCAGTTCTTCACCGACCACACCGACCCGGAGCTGGCGGAGGCGGTACGACGGGGCAGGCGGCGAGAGTTCGCGGAGCACGGGTGGGCCGAGGAGGACGTACCCGACCCGCAGGACGCGGCGACCCGGGAGCGGTCCTGCCTCGACTGGTCGGAGCCGGAACGCGAGCCGCACGCGCGCGTGCTGGCCTGGTACCGGCAGCTGATCGCGCTGCGCCGCGCGCAGCCGGACCTCACCGACCCGGATCTCGCCGACACCAAGGTGGCCTACGACACGGAGGCCCGCTGGCTCGCCTTCCGGCGCGGAGACGTACGGGTGGCGGTGAACCTGGGCAAGGAGACGGCGGCGATCCCGCTGGGCACCGGCCGGGTGGAGGTCCTCGCGGCCTGGGGCGAGGTCGAGGAGCCGGGGCCGGACGGACTGCTCCAGGTGCCCGGGGAGTCCTGCGTGGTGCTGACACAGCCCTGAGAGGGCACCCGGCGGCTCCCTCAGGGTTCCGTCCCGTCCTCCTGGACGTCCGTCACCCGCTCCAGCAGGATCGGCTCCCAGGCGCGCCCCAGCTGGATGCGCAGCAGGGGCAGGGAGCCGTCCGTGCGGCCTTCCAGGCGGCCGGTGAGGCGCAGGACGGTGTCGCAGCGGGCGAGCCACAGGCCGCGCAGGCAGGGGCGGGCGCCGTAGCCGGCCAGGGTGGCGGCGCGGACGGCCGCCGGGGAGCCCACGGCGAGGGCGAGCCCGGCGATGTCCTCGGCGGGGTCGCCCACGGTGGCCGCGGTCCAGTCCAGGATGCCGCGCACCCGGCCGTCGGCGCCGACCAGCACGTGCGCGCCGGTCAGCCCGTGGTGGGTGAGGACGGCGGAGCCGGCGGGCGCGGCGAGCTGGGCCGCGCCGGCCGGGGTGAGCTGGTGCAGCCGGGCGGCGTCGAACTCGTCGGCGGCGGAGAGCCGTTCGGCCGCGTGCACGGCCATCCGGCGCAGCGCCTCCAGCGAGCGCGGCGCGGTCCGTGGCACCCCCTGCGCCTCCGCCTGGCGCACGGGCACCGCGCGCAGCCCGCCGAGCAGCCCGGCCAGGTCGGCCTCGCCGACGGCGGAGACGTCGTACTCGTCGGCGGTGCCGCCGGGCACCCTGGTGTCGAGGGTGTAGGCGAGGCCGGGCGCCCAGTCGCCGTGCGCGACGCTGGCCGGGACGGCGACGGGCAGGTACGGCCGGACCAGGTCGCGCAGGCGCAGCTCCCGGCGGCGGCGCAGGGAGGCCTCACGGTCGGGCGCGAGCCGCAGCACATGCCGGCTGCCGACCCACCAGGTGTGCTCCCGATCCTTTGACACGGGCCGCACGTCGGGTCCCCCGGCTCCGTCACCGCCCTCCTTGAGCAGCGAGCGGACCAGTCGGCGGACGGTGTCCGCGGTGGGTGTCGGTGCCTGGGTCATGGATCGCCGGTCGCCGTTCCGGGTGTCGTCGAGGAGGTGTCTCCAGGATGCTCTCAGTCCACTATGACCATCTCACGCGTGGTGTTGTTGAGACGGCGGCCGCCGTCCTCGGTGACCGTGACGATGTCCTCGATGCGCACTCCGAAGCGGCCGGGCAGGTAGATGCCGGGCTCCACGGAGAAGCACATGCCGGGCACCAGGGGCTGTTCCTCGCCCTCGATCATGTACGGCGGCTCGTGTGTGGTGACGCCGATGCCGTGCCCCGTGCGGTGGATGAAGTACGCGCCGTACCCGGCGTCGGCGATCACCGCGCGGGCGGCGCGGTCGACGTCCTGGCAGGCCGCCCCCGGGCGTACGGCCCGGCAGCCGGCCTCCTGGGCGGCGCGCACGACGTCGTGGACGCGGCGTTCCTCTTCGGTCGGCTCGCCGACGTGCACCGTGCGGGTGGTGTCGGAGCCGTAGCCGTCCTTCAGGCCGCCGAAGTCGAGGACGACCATGTCGCCGCTCCGGATGACGCGGTCGCCGACCTCGTGGTGCGGGTTGGCGCCGTTGGGTCCGGATCCGACGATGGTGAAGTCGACCTGGGAGTGGCCGAAGCGGCGCAGCAGGCCGGCGAGGTCCTGGCCGACGTCCGACTCGCGGCGGCCGGCGAAGGGGACCTTCCGGATCTCCTCGAACGTGGCGTCGGCAGCGGCTCCGGCGGCGGCCAGGAGTTCCAGCTCGGCCGCGTCCTTGACGGCGCGCAGCATGGGCAGGGCGTCGGTGAGGGAGGCGTAGGAGGTGCCCGGGAGTGCCCGTTGGAAGCCGAGCAGGTGCATCGCCCAGGTGTTGTCGCTGATGCCGAACCGGCCGTGGCCGTCGAGGAGGGCGGCGGTGACGGCGTAGGGGTCCGTGCCGTCGGTCCAGTCGCGCAGGGTCAGCGCGCCGGCGCCCGCCGCGTGCTCGGCGTCCGGGGCCTCCAGAGTGGGCACGACGAGCACGGGGTCGCGGCCGGGGGCCAGGACCAGCACGGTGAGCCGTTCGGTGACCGCGGTGGGCGTGTAGCCGGTGAGCCACACCATGTCCGGCCCCGGGGCCACGAGCAGCCCCGCGAGGCCGGCGTCGGCGGCGGAGCGCACGGCACGCTCCATGCGGGCCGTGTGGTCGGCGGCGGTGAAGGGCGCGGGCGTGGTACCGGTCATCCGGGCCTCCGGGCGCGGGCGGGGCGTGGGCTTCTCGGGGAGCATCCTGCCCGCCCGGACGGAGCCACGCGAGCCGGTCACGGCGACCGGCGTCCCACAGGGCCACGGCCGCGGGTCCGGCCCGGGCCGCTCACGGCCCCGCGCGACGGGAGCTGACCGGCGCGCGTACGAGGCGGCTGCCGGGGCCTCCCGGTCAGGTCACCACCGCGGGGACCACCGTCAGCTGCTGGTAGCCGCCGCTGCCGTGGCGCACGGTGAGGAGCATCGCCTTCCCGGGGCGGGCCCGGGCGACCGCCCGGGCGAGGTCGGCGGCGGTGTCGACGCGGGCCGTACCGAACCGGAGCACGACGTCCCCGCGGACCAGGCCCGCCGAGTAACCGGGGCCGGGCACGTGCACGCCCACCACCATGGCGCCCGGCTTCCGGGTGTCCACGGCCTCCACGCCGAGGGATGCCGCGGCCGGCGCCGGAGCGGGGCCCGGTCCGGCCGCGGAGGTGGCCGTGGCCGCGGGGGCGTGCGACCGGGTCACGCCCTGTGGCTCGGCGAGTCCTCTCATCCCCGTCACCGTGGCGCCGACCGTGCCGAGGCCGACACCGGACAGCACCAGCAGGGTGCCGGCGCCGATGCCCAGCAGGGGCCGCAGCCGCCGCCCGCGCCGGCTCGCGGCATCCGGGCGGCGGGCGGCTCCGGTCGTGCCACCCGCACGCCCGGCCCGGCCCGGCATCGGCTTGGGACGCAACGCAGTCTGTTCCATGGTTCGCTCGCCTCCGGCTGGTGCTCTACCCGCGCCGCCGGGCCGCGACGAGACACGAACGAGTGAGACTGGCCGGAGGGTGGCGGAGGGCAGCCAGGGCAGCCACCCTCCGGGGGCGGTTCCTCAGCCCATGTGGCCCTCGCCATGGCCGCCGTGGGCCCCGCCGTGGTCGAACTTCAGGGCCTCGGGCGGCATGACGACGAAGGGCCGCATCATGCCCATGTCCTCGTGCTCCAGCAGGTGGCAGTGGTACATGAAGCGGCCGTACGCGCCGTCGAAGCGGCCCATGACCCGCAGCATCTGGTCGCCCGGCACCCGGAAGACGTCCTTGTGTCCCCGCTCGTTGGGCGCGAGCGGGATGGTCCGGCCCGTGTCGTAGCGGATCGGGGTGCGGGTGCCGCCCACCGCCGGGTCGAAGCCCGAGACGTCGTAGGCGTCCCGGCCCAGCAGCTGGAAGTCGGCCAGGTGGATGTGCATGGGGTGCACGATGGGCGCGAGGTTGAGGAAGCTCCACTGCTCGTGGCTGCCCTCGGCGACGGTGAAGCCGAGTCCGTCGTTGAACGTGCGGGCGGTGCGCCGGTACGTCTTCGTGGTGCCGTCCGGGCCGGTGACCTGGACGATGCCGTCGGCCGGGAGACGCAGGCCGGCGGTGTCCCGGACCTCGGCCATCTCCCAGATCTCCGGATGGCCGCCCGCGCCCCTGGTGGCGGGCGGGGTCAGCAGGACCAGGCGGTGGCCGTGCGGGACGTCGTGGCCGAGACGGCGGAAGGAGCCGGAGAGCACCTCGGGCAGTTCGAAGGTGTCCTCCTCGCAGCCCTCCCGGACCCGGAACTCCAGCACGGCCGGGAAGGGCACGTCTCCGGCCGGGTCGGGCACGCCGGCCGGCTGGTTGCCGCCCTTGTTCACCAGGCGCAGGGTCCGCCCGGCCAGTGCGCGGAAGTCGACCAGCAGGTCGAAGCGCTCGGCCGGCGCGGCGGTCAGGGCGGGCAGCTCCTCGTCGAAGTCGACCGGGACCGGGCGCGGCAGCAGCCCGCCGTCGCTGCCGATCTGGTGGACGGTCCCCGGCACCGGCTCGCCGTCCTCGTCGATCAGGACGAGTTCGAAGATGCGCGCGTTGGAGGCGTTGACCAGCCGGAAGCGGTACCAGGCCGGGTCGACGTCGGCGTAGGGCCAGATGCGGCCGTTGACCGTGGTGTACGGGCCGGTGAACGGTATGGAGACCGGCTTCCCGGTCTCCGGGTTGCTGTCCTGGACGATCACCGTCTTGTGCAGCAGCCGCCCGTTGAGGCGGCCGTCCTCGTCGGTGTCGAGGTTGCGGTCGGCGATGAGCAGGGGGATCTCCCGCTCGCCGGAGGGCAGGTGGAGGGCGTCCTCCTCGTCGTCACGGACCAGGTAGGTGCCGTACAGACCCGCCATCACGTTCCAGCGGGTGATGTTCATCGCGTGGTCGTGGTACCACCACTGCACCGCCTGGTGGTCGTTCGGGTACTCCGACAGCTGGGCGTCGCCGTGGCCGACGGCGTTGTCCGCCCAGCCGTCGTTGCCGCCGCCCGTCTGCGCGCCGTGCAGATGGGTCACCGACCAGGCCGGCAGGGCGGCGACGTCCTTGTCGGGCTCGACGCCCTCGCGGCCGGGCTCGGTGGTGGCCTGGGCGCGTCCGTCCCTGCGCAGCTTCACCTGCACCGCGGTGACCGGGTACTCGCTGTCCTTCGGTATGCGGTTGGTCCAGGCGATGCGGACGCGCTGTCCGCGCCGGACCTCGATGGTCGGGCCCGGCACATGGCCGTCGTACCCCCACATGAGGGTGGGCGGCAGCTGCGGGTGCAGGCGCACCCAGGCCGGGCGCAGGGCGATCTCGGTCTCCCGCAGGACGTCGTCCGCCGCGGGCCGCAGGACCGGCGGGACCGATAATGGCGCGACGTACGGCGTGAGTTCGGTCGCCGCAGGTGCCTGCGCGTCCGCGGTCCCCGTCGTGGGCCTTTCGATGATCTCGGTCAAGATCGGACACCCCCGTGTGTTGTGTGGTCTGTTCTCCCCTTACTCCACAAGACTCCCGAGGGCGCACCGAAGTTCCCTGAATGCCCGGTTCCGCACGAAAGGATTCGGCGGCCGTCAGCCGCGTGGCAGGGCGGGCACGGCGGGCGCGCGGTCGGGCAGGAAGCCGTGGGCGCGGCTGCCGAGCCACCGGGCCTTGTAGCGGTCGACCTCCCGGTGCCAGTGGAGGATCCCGGCCAGCCAGTTCTTCAGGTCGAGTACGTAGTCGTCCATGGTGGCCCTCGCCTCCTCGGACAGGCCGAAGTCGTCGTACAGGACGGGGAGTTCGTGCGCGATCACGTGTTCGAACTGCCGCATGCGCTGGGTCATCAGGTCGTGGACGACGCCGAGTCCGGTCGGATAGTCCACGCCGAAGAAGTTCTGCACGACCAGGATCGCGTTGTGGATCTCGCCCTCGTACTCGATCTCCTTCTGGTACGAGAAGACGTCGTTGAGCAGGCAGGCGTAGTCGATGGCGGCGTTCTCCAGGGAGCGCACCGGGCCGCTGGCGTACACCTCGGCGGGGATCGCGGGGCCGTGGCCCATCCGGCACATGCTCAGGGTGAGGTCCGAGCCGAACGTGGAGCGTCGCATCTCCAGGTAGTCGACGGGGTCGGGGATGCGGTCGAACAGCTGGTTGGACACCTCCCAGACCCAGCTCTCGGTCATCTTGTCCACGGAGGCCCTCAGGGTGCGCCGCTGGCCGGCGGTCATCCCGGCCGTCGTACGGGCCCACAGGTCGGCCAGGGCCCGCTCCATGGCGTCGGCGGGGGCCGGGGCCCGCTCACCGTCGACGGGCATGCACAGGGAGAGCCGGGCGGTGGTCAGCCGGGCGGCGGCGACGTCCCGGCGGTGGCCGTAGACCAGCGGGTAGTAGTCGTCGCCGTAGGTGCCGAAGGCGAGCCACTGCGCGCTGAGGTCGAGGGCCTCGGGCGTGGCGTCCGGGTCCAGGCCGGCGGAGCACAGCGCGAGGTCGTACGCGGCGAGCTTGTCCAGGTCCCACACGCCCTCCTGGAGGATGCCCATCCGGTGGCACCACTCCACGAGGTGGGCCCGGGAGCGGTCCAGGTGGGGGCTGAGCCGCACCTCGAAGGGCATGTGGAGGTCGGGGACGAGGGACGGGCCGACCTTCTGGAAGGGCACGTGCGTGTGGGCGCGCAGGCGTTCCTGCGCGGCCGAGGCGAGCAGCGCGCCGACGTCGGCGGCCGAGGTGCCGGGGCCTGCCGGGACCTGCCACGGCGAGGTGGAACGCGCGCCCTTGTTCATGTAGCGGCTGGAGCGCATGTGCCATTCGTGGCCGCCGGACTGCCAGTCCTGCAGTCCCTTGGTGTAGGCGGCGACCGCGGCGACCTCACCGGGGGTGAGGCCGTTCTCCAGGGCGACGGCGGGAACCTCGGTGAGCGCGGTGTGCTCGAACTGGTGCAGCCGGGAGGTGAGGACGTCGTTGACGGTGTCGGCGGCCTCCTGGGTGGTGCAGCCGAAGAACTTCTCCAGGACGAGGACGCCGTTGCTGTTCTCGCCCTCGTCCTCGACCTCGCGCTGGTAGGAGAACAGGTCGTTGCGCAGGTGGACGGCGTCGGAGAACGTCTCCATGAGGACGCGCAGCGGCCGGGTGCCGGCGACGGCGGCGGGCACCTCGGCGGTCGCGTACTCCACGAGCCCGGACGACCAGGGGGCGCCGCCCACCTTGCGGCGCATCTCGATGTACTCGACCGGGTTGGCGATCCGCCCCTCGTTGATGTTGGACAGCTCCCACATCGACTCGTTGAGCAGGTGCTCGGTGGCGACGGAGAAGCGGCGGCGCCAGTCCGCGGACATGGCCGGCACCGTACGCGCCCACAGGTCCTTCAGGCCCGCCTCGACCGGGTTCTCCGGATCGGGCACGGGGGTGGCGGGGTCGAGCGGCATGAACAGCGGCAGGCGGTCCAGGTGGGCCTTGCCCGCGGCGCGGTCCGGGGTGCGCTTGAACATGTCCAGGAAGTGGTCGTCGAAGAAGAACACCCACACGTACCAGTCGGTGATCAGCGAGAGAGCGGGTCCGTCGCAGTCGGGGTGGGTGTAGGCGCACAGGAGCCCGTAGTCGTGTGCCTCCAGGTCGGCCTGCTGCCAGATCCCGGAGCCTTCCAGCATGCCCATCTCGCGGGCCCACCCGGTCGAGTGGGCACGGGCCTCGTCCAGGTGCGGGTTGAGGCGCGCGGGGTACGGCATGTAGAAGTGCGGGAGTTCGAACGGCTGCGTCATGGCCGGGCCCTACCCGCGGCCCCGGAGCCCCATCCACCCGGCCGCACATGATCACACCATCGCGTGAACCACCCGGGAAACGCGGGATTTCCCGCGCCGGTTCGTCCCGCGGGCCCGGGCCGGACCCGCGCGGCGCCGACGGCGTCACGTCACCGCCGTCGTGCGCCGCCCGACGGGTCGACCTGGATGAGCGCGTGCGTCCCGCTCGTCCGCCAGCGCTGCCCCTCGGCGGCCACCAGCGCGGCCTCGGTCGCGGCGGACAGGCCGGTGATCACCTCGGACTTGAGGGTGCGCAGCGCGGCGACCGGGCCGGGAAAGTACGCGGTCGTCTCCCGGAAGGGCGTGGTGGGCGGCCAGAGGCGGTCGCCCACCAGACGGCGGTAGTTGAGGTCGCCCTTGACGACGGTCAGCGTGGCCGCCGCGAACTCGGCGCGCAGGTCGTCCGGCATGTCGGCGTAGGGCAGCGGGGCGCAGGAGAAGGGGTGGGCGCGGACGGTGAGGCGGCCGTCGGCCATGGCGGACCAGAGCACGCGCCCGTACTCGCCCGCCGCGCCGGGGGCCGTACGCAGCCGGTGGAGGGCGTCGACCACGTCGGCGGTGGTGGCGTCGGAGACGTAGTAGGGGTACGGCTTGACGTGCAGGACGGCCCGCGCGGCCCGGCCCTCGGCGAGGAGGTGGGCGATCAGCAGGAGGTCGGGGAGGAGTTCACGGCCGGCGTTGTCCGCGACCAGCACGAGCGTGCCGGTGCCGGCGGGCGGCAGCAGCGACCACAGGGTCTCGCTGTCGTCGGCGACCAGGGCGGGGACCGGCCGCCGGGTTTCGGTGTCCGCGGCGGAGAGCCGGAATCCGAGGTCCGCGCGGTTGCCCCACAGTGAGCCGTGCAGCAGGGCGCGTGCCCGTTCCTCCTCGGGCAGGTCCCGCAGGCCGTCCAGGGCGGCCAGTTCCCGGTCCGTCGCGGGGGCGTCGAGTTCGGCGCGCTTGAACGGGCGGAAGGGGTCGATGCCCTGCCAGGCACCCGGGCCGACGTAGCCGACGGCGTCGAGCAGCCGGCGGTAGAAGTAGCTCTCGGACCACAGCCACGGCACGTCGTACCAGGACCGGCCGATGCGGCCGGGCAGGCCCCAGGTGTGCCAGCGGTCCCGGTCCGGGGCGTCGGCGGGCAGCGGTCCGACCGTGCCCCCGGTGCAGTTCCTCAGCAGTTCGTCCAGCGCCGTGTGCTGCGCGGGGCCGTACGGGAAGGCGTCCCGTACCTGCCGGATGATCGCGGGGTGCCGCTCGGCCAGCACACTGTGCGGGAACGAGCCGGGCTCGTCGCCGAGGATCACGGGTGCGAAGGGGGTGTCGGGCATGTCCGTCACCGTACCGCCCGGGTCAGGCGGCTCTGATCTCCCGCTCCAGCTGGGTGGCGAGGGTGACGTAGCGGGGGCGGCGGTGCACGGGGACGAGGCCCCGGATCATCAGGTGCCACATCTCGGCGACCCGGCGCGGAAGCCGTCCGACGGGTTCGAGGGAGCGGCCGGCGACCCGGGTGCCGATGAAGAAGCAGACGAGTGAGTGCGCGACGGCGCCGACGTCGAGTTCGCCGTGTACGTCGGCCTCCCGCACGGCTCCGCCGAACTTGCGGGTGGCGTACTCCAGCCACTCGGTGAACGGATGCCGCAGCGGCGGCCGTACGGCCACGTCCGCGGTGGCGAGGCGGAGTCCGGCGCGCGGCACCGGGTCCTCCACGGCGAGCCGGGCGATGCCGAACGTGGTGCGCATCAGGGACTCCAGGGAGGAGCAGCCGCGGCTCTCGACGTCGGCCACGACCCGTTGTGCGGCCCTGGCCTGGAGTTCCAGGATCGCGTGCGCCAGGTCCTCCTTGGCGGCGAAGTGGAAGTACAGGGCGCCCTTGGTGACCTTCGCGTGTGCGACGATGTCGCTCAGGCTGGTGGTCTCGTAACCCTGTCGGTCGAACAGGTCGGCGGCGGCCGTGATGATGGTTGCCCGGGTTTGCTCGGCGCGTAACTGCCTTGCCATCGTGGGACCCCTCCTCGCGCTGCGAACGAACAGGACATGCGGTTTGTTTTAACCCCTTGCATACGATAACTCACCGAGCGGCAACGGAAGTCCGGCGTCCCGGCTGCGGGCGGGACACGTGTCACCGGCCCGCCGGCCGCGTCGGACGGGGTCCTTCCGGCCGTGCGGGAGCGAGACCAGAACGGGTTCCTCCCCCTCCGCGCCGGCGCTGTCGGCGGCGACGGGACAGTGGCTGCCGCCCCGGTGATCGCCACCATACGAGGCCGGTGACGGGCTCCTCAACGAGATCTCGG
The DNA here is from genome assembly GCF_043080665.1 of Streptomyces sp. NPDC014991. NCBI lineage: Bacteria > Bacillati > Actinomycetota > Actinomycetes > Kitasatosporales > Streptomycetaceae > Streptomyces > Streptomyces sp. NPDC014991. The sequence goes on along the minus strand of NZ_JBIBVY010000004.1, from coordinate 329,244 downwards.
AGCAGGCGCGAAACAGCCGGACCGGTCGGTGCTTTCACGCCCCCCTGCCCCGTCCGCGGTCCCGGGTGAACGGGGTGGGCGCCGGCGCCGTACTGGACGCCGCAGCCCCCCGATTCCCGCGCCTGCCGAGGAGACGTCCCCATGACTCGGATGACCGCCCGCCTGAGTGTCAGGGTGGCCGCCGCCGCGGCGCCGCTCCTGCTCCTGCCGTGGGCGGCGGGGCCGGCGCGGGCGCACGGCGCCCCCACGGATCCGGTCAGCCGGGTCTACGCGTGCTCCCCCGAGGGTGGCACCGCCACCCGGTCGGCGGCCTGCCGGGCCGCGGTCGCGGCGAACGGCGCGCCGTTCACCGCGTGGGACAACCTGCGGGTGGCGGGAGTGGGGGGCCGTGACCGGCGGGTGATTCCGGACGGCCGGCTGTGCAGCGGCAACCTGCCGGCGTACCGGGGGCTGGACCTGGCCCGGCCGGACTGGCCGGCGACACGGCTGACGCCGGGGGCCCGGATGACACTGACGTACGCCTCGACCATCGCGCACACGGGAACGTTCCGGTTGTATCTGACCCGGCCGGGCTACGACCCCGCGAAGCCGCTGGCCTGGTCCGACCTGCCGGAACGGCCCTTCGCGGAGGTCACCGACCCGCCGCTGCGCGACGGCGCCTACCACATCGGCGCGACGCTGCCGGCGGACCGGACGGGACGTCAGGTCCTGTACACGGTCTGGCAGAACAGCAGCACGCCGGACACGTACTACTCGTGTTCCGACGTGGTGTTCCCTGGGCGCGCGAAAGCCGCCGGCGCGGCCACGGGCACGACACCGGCGGCGGCTCCGGCGTCGTCGCGCCCGCGGCCCGCGCGGACGGCCGGTTCACCGGCGGCGAGCCCGACCGCCGTGCACGGGCGGGCGGACGGGCGTCCCGGGACCGCCGCGGGTGACGGGGCGCCGGTGGTGGACGCCACCCGCGCCGGCTCGGGGGTCTCGGCGCCGCTGCTGGCGGGCGGCGCCGCCGCGGTGTTGTCGCTCACCGGGGGCGCCGCCCTCGCGCTGCGGCTGCGGCGACGCTGACGGGGTGCTGCGTCGGGCCAGGGTCTTTCGTTCGGATCGGGCCGGATCAGGGAGCGGGTCCTGGTGCCGTGCGTCGCAAGGCGGAGGAGGGCGCCATGGCGGAGCCATGGCAACCGACGACAACGCGGCGAGGCGCGGTGCCAGGGCCCGCGAGCCCGGCATGATCCGAACGAGAGGGCCTAGTTGACGTAGACCCGGGCGCCCGCGTCGGTGACGGGCGCGTACTTCGCCGTGAAGAAGCCGTTGGCGAAGCAGAGCGACGAACCGGAGTACTTGGTGAACTGCTGGCCGGTGAAGGTGATGCTGCTGTCGGCGTTGTCGGCCTTGCCGGTCAGGCCGGGCGCCCGGTAGACGCAGGTGACGCTGCCCAGCAGGGTGCGCAGCTTGACCGTGGCCTGGATGACGGAGCCGCTCGGGGGCGTGACGGCGAGGGTGCCGTCCGAGGCGACCGTCGCCGCGTAGGGCAGGTTGTCGATGGTGATGCCGTTGACCCCGAGCACGCCGGTGACGTTGCTGGTGCAGGTCGAGCTGTCGAAGGTGTGCGCGGTGACGGACTCGGTGGCCGTGCCGGGGGCGGTCGGGTTGCCGGTGACCTTGGCGGTGAACTGGGACCCCGTGCACTTGACGCCGCTGGTGCCGGTCGCGCTGGAGTAGAAGGTGGCCGCCGTGCCGGAGGCCAGGGGTGCCGTGAGGGTGTCGCCGACCGCGACCGCGGTGCCGCCGGCGCTGCCGGTGGTGAGGACCGCGCCGGCCGCGGAGGCCGGGGCGGCCGCCGCGAGGGCGAGTGCGGTGGCGGTGCCGGCGAGGGCGAGGAGGGAGCGCTTGCGCATGCGGGTGCCTCTCTTCCTGAGTGGGGGGACAGCTGAGGTGAGGTGGGGGGTGGGGCGGTGCTGGGGTGCCGCCGGCGCAGGGCCGTTGCGCCTTCTCCGTACGCGACGGACCGGCGACGGCGGCGGACCGGACGCGGCCGGAGGCCTCGGGGGAAGACCTCCGGCCGCGCCGGCGAAGGGGGCGGCCGGCACGGGACCACAGGGGGAACGGCCGTGACGGAGCCGCGCTGTGAGTGGATCGGTTGCCGTGACAGGGGCGGGAACCCGGCCGGTCCGCGAGGCGGACGCGGCGGACACCGCGCCGGGACGCGGCTGGTGCCGCTCGCTGGATCCGGCGCCACGGATCCGTGGAAACAGGGGAAGTTGTAGACCTGACAATCCGTCAACGTCAAGGTGTGGGGGCCGAGTTGTGCCAGGCGGAGGCCGTCCGCGCACATCCGGCACCCTTTTTCCACATCTCCCTTGACCCTTCAATGTAACCGGCGGTAACTTCCTCGAAAGGCTACTGCCGCGTAACCAGTAAGCCCTTGCGCCCACCGGGAGCCGCGAGGAGGCGTACGCGGTTGCCCCCTTGTCCGCGCCAGGACACCGCGCCACTGAAGCCCACACCGCATTGATCCATGCCCATGGGAGCAGTTATGGCCTCGTCCCCGGACGTTCCGTCCGCCGGCAACACCCCCGAGAATCCAGCAAGCGGTTCACCCTCCGACACCACGAACGCCGCCGGCACCGCCACCGGCGACGAACGGCGGGGCCGCGTCCGGGCCCGCCGGGCGGCGGTGATGGCCGTACCCGCCACGCTGATCGCCGCCGGCCTCGCCATCCTCACCGCAGAGGGTGCGCTCGGTGTGCAGTTCGCGATCTCCGGCATGCCGTTCACGGTCACCGCGACCGAGCTGAACGGCACCGGCTTCGAACAGTTCGGCTCGCTCGACAACATGGCGGACGGCAGCCCCAACGCCGGCGACAGCGGCGGCCAGGTACTCGTCATCACCTCCGCGATCAAGAACGCCACGCTGACCAAGCTGTGCCAGAGCGTCGACCTCGGCGGCACCAACCTGCTGATCAAGGCGGGCGGCGGGAAGGAGAAGGTCAGCGCGCGCGACCTGACCACCGACTCCACCGAGCTGTCGGGTGACGCCTCGTTCGACAACATCGAGATCGGCAATGACGCCAGCACGCTGACCAAGGCGGGCGTGAAGGGCCCGATCGGGGTCTTCAGCCAACAGGCCGACACCGTGCGGATCGCCCACCTGCGGCAGACCAACTACGCGACCACCGCGGGCGTGTTCCGGCTGCCGGGTCTGAAGCTGAGCTTCAGCGACTCGGGTTGCTGATCGCAGTGCCGGACCGTCCGCGTCTGGGACCGAGGCCCGCCTTCCGCAGGTGGCGGGCCCGCCGGCCGTTCTGGGGCGGACTGCTGCTCGCCCTGGGCGGCGGCGAGATCCTGCTCACCGAGAAGGCCTCACTGAAGGTCGTGCTGCACATCGGCATGCAGGGCCTGGCGGGCTATCTGCTGCCGGGACTCATGGTGCTGCTGGGCCTGCTGATCCTCTTCAACCCCTCGCAGCGGCTCTTCTACTCCATCACCGGCATTCTGCTCTCGCTGGGCACCTGGCTCACCTCCAACCTGGGCGGCTTCTTCCTCGGCCTCCTCCTCGGCGCCACCGGCAGCTGTCTGGCCTTCGGCTGGCTCCCCGACCAGCAGCCACGCGTCAGCCGCCGCGCCCGCCGCAGGCAGGCGAGGACGGCGGGACGGGCGCCGGCACCGGAGGGCGCGGAAGGCACGACCTGAGGTCCGTCAGGCGCCGGGCCACGACGCGGCGGGAGGTCCCCCGAACAGGTGACCCGGGAACTTCCGTGCCGTGAAAGCGAGTTCACCGTGCGTCACGAGGACGCCCCCGCCCTCGACCGGCAGGCGGAGGTCAGCGGCTGGATCCACCGGCTCACCGGGCACCGCGGCGCCTACGACAGCCGTGCGGCGTACGGCCACGGCTTCGGCCACCCCTCCGGACCGGGTGTGGGGACGGCCGTGGCCATGGGCGCGGCGGGCCTCGCCGCGGGGGTGGTGGGCGCATGGTGGCCGCGGAAGTCGTGGACGACAGCCGTGACCTCTTCGAGGAGGAGGACCAGGACGGCGAGGGCGGGGACGACGATGACCGGCGGACGCGGGAGGGTGGTGACGCGGGGGCTCCGGAGCTCCGGAGCCCCCGCGTCACCGCCGGCCACGGCCGTGGCCGGCGGTGACGCCTCAGGCGAGACCGGCGGACTTCAGCCAGGCCTTGGCGACGTCCAGCGGGTCCTTCTTCTGCACCTGCGTCTGGGTGTCCAGATCCAGCAGGGTCGCGGTGTCCAGCTTGGCCGAGACCGCGTTGAGCGCGTCGACGCCCTTCTGCGGCAGGGTGTCCTTGTGGACGAGCGGCTGGACGTTCTCGAAGCCGAAGAGGTTCTTCGGGTCCTGAAGGACGACGAACTTCTCCTTGGAGATGTTCGGGTCGGTGGTGAAGAGGTCCGCGACCTGCACCGCGTTCTTCTTCAGCGCCGCCAGTGTGAGCGGGCCGCCCGCGTCCAGCGCCTTGAAGGAATCGAACTCCAGGCCGTATACGGACTTCAGGCCCACCAGGCCCTGCTGCCGGGTCTGGAACTCCGGCGAGCCGCCGATGACCAGGTCCCCGGCGATGTCCTTCAGGTCGGCGACGGAGGACTTCCCGGTGAGGTGGTACTTCCGGGCGGTGGCCGCGTTGACCGTCACCGAGTCCTTGTTCTGGGCCGGCGCCGGGTTCAGCAGCGTCAGCTTCGGGTCCAGCTTGCCCTTGATGGCGGCCGTGGTCTCTTCGGCCGTCTTCGGCGCGGCCTTCTGGTCGAGGTAGGCCAGCAGCGCGCCGTTGTACTCGGGCAGCACGGTCACGGCGCCGTTCTTGAGCAGCCCGTAGGTGGTCTCGCGGCTGCCGATGTTCGGCTTGTAGGTGATGCTGAAGCCCTTGGCCCTGAGGGCCTCGCCGTAGATGTCGGCGAGCAGGGTGCTCTCGGGGAAGTTGTTGGAGCCGACGACGACGCTGTCGCCGCCGGCCTTGTCGTCCGTGAGGGGGTTGCCGCCCTTGTCGTCCTTGGAGGAACAGCCCGCCAGCAGAGCCGTCGCCGCCGCGAGGGCGACCACCGCCGCGCCTCGGTTCCTCCGGATGGACCTGCTGAAGTGGGTCGTGTAAGTCACCCGTCGATCCAATCCACCCGGTTCTCGGTCAGTCAAGTGCCTTCGATCACCGATTGGCCTCGATCTGTGGCCCGTTGTGTGCGCGTCCGTGCCCGCGCGGGGTCGCCGACGCCCCCGGGCCGCCCCGGCTCCCCGGTGGACATCGGGTGACACGGGGTGACGGCGGGGGCGCGACCCGCAGCGGGGCCCTCAGCCGCTCCGGCGTACGCCGGGGGACACCGTGAGCCGGGCCGCCGCCCAGAACAGGCCGAGGGTCGCCAGGGCCAGCCCGGCGACCAGGGTGGCGCCGCCGACGACCTTGTCGTAGTTCCTCTGGTAGAGGCCGTCGATGATGTACCGGCCGAGGCCACCGAGGCTGACGTACGCGGCGATGGTGGCGGTGGAGACGATCTGGATGGCCGCCGTGCGCAGTCCGCTCAGGACCAGCGGGAGCGCGACCGGCAGCTCGACCTGGAGCAGCACACGGGTCTCGGACATCCCCATGCCGCGGGCCGCGTCCACCGGGGACGGGTCGACCGAGCGGACCGCCTCGTAGGCGGTGACCAGGATCGGCGGTACGGCGAGCACCACCAGCGGGATCATCACGGGCAGCAGGCCGAAGCCGATCCACAGGAACATCAGCACCAGCAGGCCGAAGCTGGGCAGGGCGCGGCCGGCGGTGGCGAGGAGGGCGAGCGCGTTGCCGCCGCGCCCGGTGTGGCCGGTGAGCAGGCCGACGGGCAGTCCGATCGCGGCGGCGATCAGGAGCGCTTCCAGCGAGTACCTGAGGTGCTCGGCGAACCGGGTGGGGATGCCGTCGTAGCCGTGCCAGTGGGCGCTGTCGCTGAAGAAGGAGCGCGCGAAGTCCAGGACGTTCACCGGGTGGCACCCTTCCGCGGCATCCAGGGGGTGAGGAGAAGGCGGAGAAGGACCAGCAGGCCGTCGGCGAGGATGCCCAGCACCGCGATGGTCACCACCGAGTTCACGGCGAGGGCGGGGCGGTGGTAGGTCTGGGCGTCGTAGAGCATGTTGCCGAGGGCGCCCTGGTTGCCGATGAGCATGCCGACGCTGACCAGGGAGATGCTGGAGACGGTCGCCACCCTGAGGCCGGCGATGATCGCGGGTACGGCGATGGGCAACTGGATCTGCACGTAGCGCCGTACGGCTCCGAAACCCATGGCCTGGGCGGCGGCCAGGGTCTCCGGGGGCACCGAGCGGACACCGTCGACGATCGCCGGGACCAGCACGACCAGGCTGTAGAGGGCGAGCGGGATCATCACGGTCGTCTCGCTCTGCCCGAAGTAGTCGATGAGCACGACGAAGAAGGCCAGCGACGGGATGGCGTAGAGGACGGTGGTGATGCCGAGGACGGGCGGGTACATCCAGCGGAACCGTACGCACAGCTGGGCCACGGGCAGCGAGACGAGCAGTCCGGCCAGCACCGGCAGCAGGGCCTCGCGCAGGTGCAGCCCGACGAGGCCGAGATAGCTGTGCTGGAGGTCGCTCGGGAGGTCGAAGAAGCCGCTCATCACCCGGCGTTCACCTCGGCCCGCTCCGCCGCGCGGTCGTGGGCGGCGCGGATCGCCTCGCCGATGACCTGCTGGGAGACGACGCCGACGGCGTGTCCCTCGCCGTCCACCGCGACCGCCCATCCGGTCGGCGAGAGCACGGCCCCGTCGAGCGCGGTGCGCAGTGAGTCGGTGCCGGGCACGAACGGCCGCCCGTACGGCAGGAGCCGGTCCCGGTCGACGGACCCGGCGGTCAGCCGGTCCGGCTCGCTCCAGCCGAGCGGCCTGCCGTCGGCATCGGTGACGAGGAGCCATTCGGCCGTGGCCCGGGAGGCCAGCCGCTCGGCGTCCGCGTCGATCGGGACGACGGGGTCGGTCTCCAGCCGGAGCCCGGCGGACGGGAAGAAGGACAGCCGGCGGATGCCCCGGTCGGCGCCGAGGAAGTCCTCCACGAAGGAGTCCGCGGGCGCGCTGAGCAGTTCGGCCGGCGGAGCGAACTGGGCGAGCCGGCCACCGGTGCGCAGCACGGCGACCTTCGTACCCAGTTTGATCGCCTCGTCGATGTCATGGGTGACGAAGACGATGGTCTTGGCCAATTCCTCCTGTATACGCAGGAGTTCGTCCTGAAGGCCTTTGCGGACGATGGGGTCGACGGCGGAGAACGGTTCGTCCATCAGCAGCACCGGCGGGTCGGCGGCGAGCGCGCGGGCAACGCCGACGCGCTGCTGCTGGCCGCCGGAGAGCTGGTACGGGTACCGCTTGGCCAGCGCGGAGTCGAGTCCGACCCGCTCCATCAGCTCGGCGGCCCGGGCGCGGGCCTTCTGCTTGCTCCAGCCGAGCAGGCGGGGCACGGTGGCGATGTTGTCGAGGATGGTGCGGTGCTGGAAGAGGCCGGCGTTCTGGATGACGTAACCCATGGACCGGCGCAGGGTGTTGACCGGCTGCCGCCGGATGTCCTGGCCGTCGAGGAGGATGCTGCCCTCGCTGGGCTCCACCATCCGGTTGATCATCCGCAGGGTCGTCGTCTTGCCGCAGCCCGAGGGTCCGACGAGGACGGTGATCGCGCGGTCGGGTATCTCCAGCGACAGCCGGTCGACCGCGACCGTGCCGTCCGGATATCGCTTCGTGACTGAGTCTATCCGTATCAAAACGCCGGACACCCCTCGGTTTCGCCGGTTTCCGCCCGCTTCCGTCACTTTCACTCTGCGCAGGCCGTTGGGCAGCGAGTCTAGACCGCCGCGTCACCGCGGTTCGGCGGCGGCGGGCGGCGGTACGGCCGGGCCGCGCGGCCGGACCGTCCCGGCCGCGCGGGCACGTCGGCCGCCTCAGTCCTCGTCGGGGCTCAGCCGCAGGGAGATGGAGTTGATGCAGTACCGCTGGTCGGTCGGGGTCGGATACCCCTCGCCCTCGAAGACGTGCCCGAGGTGGGAACCACAGCGGGCGCACCGCACCTCGGTGCGGACCATGCCGTGGGAGCGGTCCTGGACCAGTTCCACGGCGTCGGTGTCCTTCGGGTCGTAGAAGGACGGCCAGCCGCAGTGCGAGGCGAACTTGGTCTCGGAGGTGAACAGCTCGGCACCGCAGGCCCGGCAGGAGTACACGCCCTTGGTGCTGGTGTCCGTGTACTCACCGGTGAAGGCCGGCTCGGTGCCGGCCTGGCGCAGGACGGCGTACTCGGCCGGGTTCAGCTCCGCGCGCCACTGCTCGTCCGGCTTCTCGACGTCGTACGACATCAGTTCTCAGCCCCTTCTCACTGTGACAGGCGGTCCAGGATCAGCGGGCCCAGGTCCGTCACATCACCCGCGCCCATGGTGAGAACGAGATCACCGGGCTTCGCCATTCCCGCGATCACCGCGGGGATCTCCGCCTTGTCGGACACGGCGGTCACGTCGGCGCCGGCGACGCGCGCGGCCTCGATGATCAGCTCGCTGGTGACGCCGGGGATCGGGTCCTCCCGGGCCGGGTAGATGTCCAGGACCACCGAGGCGTCGGCGAGGCCCAGCGCCTGTCCCATCTCCTTGCCCAGTTCCTGGGTGCGGGAGAAGAGGTGCGGCTGGAAGACGACGAGGATGCGGGCGTCACCGGCGGCGGCGCGCATGGCCTCCAGGTCCGCGGTCATCTCGGTGGGGTGGTGGGCATAGGAGTCGATCACCTGGACGCCGGCCGCCTCGCCCTTGAGCTGGAGGCGGCGCTTGACTCCGGTGTAGGCGGCGAGCGCGGGCGCCAGCTCCACGGCCGGGATGCCGAGGGCGGCGCCGGCGGCGAGCGCGGCGACGGCGTTGAGCGCGTAGTGCCGGCCCGGCACGGAGACGGCGAAGGTCAGCTCCTGACCGTCCAGCACCGCGGTGACCTCGCTCCTCAGCCCCTGCGGGACGATCCTCAGGACGCGTACGTCGGCGTCCTGGGCCTCCCCGTAGGTGACGATCCGCACCGCGCGCTCCCGGACGCGCCGGGTCAGCTCGCGGGCGCCCTCGTGGTCGGCGGACACGATCAGGGTGCCGCCGTCGGTGACACGGTCCACGAACGTCTCGAACGACTCGTAGATCTCGTCGATGGACGCGTAGTTGGCGTGGTGGTCCAGCTCGACGTTGAGGACGATGGCGACCTCGGGGGCGTACTTGTGGAAGCTGCGGTCCGACTCGTCGGCCTCGGCGACGAAGATGTCCCCCTCGCCGTGCAGCGCGTTGGAGCCGGGGGCGTCCAGGTCGCCGCCGATGGCGTACGACGGCCGCAGGCCCAGCTCGGTCAGGGAGACCGCCAGCATCGAGGTGGTGGTCGTCTTGCCGTGGGTACCGGCCACGGCGATCGGGCGCAGCCCCCGCATCAGCGCGGCGAGCGCGTCGGAGCGGTGCACCACCGGGATGCCCAGCTCGGCGGCGCGGGCCAGCTCCGGGTTGTCCGTGCGGATCGCCGACGACACGACGACGCAGCTCGCGTCGTCCGCCAGGTGCCCGGCGGCGTGTCCGATGTGCACGGTGACACCGAGCGCCCGCAGCGCCTGCGCGGTCGCCGAGTCCTTGGCGTCGCTGCCGGCCACCCGCGCCCCGCGCTGCGCGAGGATCTTGGCGATACCCGACATTCCGGCGCCGCCGATGCCGATGAAGTGCGGTCGGTCCATGGCGGTAGGAAGGCCGGATGCCATGCGTTTCTCCCCAGAGACGGTACGAGCCAGAGCAGGCCTAGCCTATGCGCTGAAGCACCGGGGGCCGCGCAGCGAGGCGACCGGTCCTCCCCCGCTCCGTCTACGCCTTGCTGTGCGAGAACAGCTTCAGCACCGGCACGCCCACCTTGTGCCGGGCCCGGGAGGCCCAGTCCCGGTGGAAGAACTCCTCGACGTAGTGCGGATCGGTCAGCACGATCACCTCGTCGGCGTTCACCTCGGCCACGGCCCCCTTCAGCGCGTCCAGCGGATGGTTCTCGACCAGCCGCCCCTCCGCCGTGCTGCCCGCCGAGCGCAGGGCCTGGAGCGACACGTCGAGGGCCTGCTGCCCGACGCTCCTCGCGTCCTGTCCCTCGGGGGTCTCTCCCTCGCGCACCGCCTCGTCGAGTTCGCCGAGCGCGATGTCGTCGACGGCCCGCAGCAGACGGTCCGCCTGGTCACCGCGCGGCTGGAGCAGCACGTGGAAGGAGACGGGCTCGTCTCCGTGCAAGGTGGTGACGAACTCCACGTCGGCGGACGTCAGGGCCTTCTCGATCATCAGAACGCTTGTGAACACCAGGCGCCTCTTCTCCTGCGAGGGCCCGCGGGGCCCGCTGTCCTGCGGGGCCCGGCAGGGCCCCTGCGGAAACCATCCTTCCCCGTGATCGCACGGGTACTGCCGACAAAGTCTGCCCGCCGAGCCAATCGGAACAGCAGATTCCGTCAATGCCAGGGGGTCGGCGTCCGGGGGTCGACGTCAGGGCCGACGGTACCGACCGAACAGAAACCCGTCCTCCTCCAGCAGGGACGCGAGGGCGAACCGGTGTGGAACGGTGACCGCCGGCCCCCCGGCGATGCGCTGCGCGTCCCCCGCGGTGAGCGTGGGCGACACGGTCAGGCACAGCTCGTCCAGCACCTCGGCGGCGATCAGCTGGCCCAGGAGCCGGGGGCCGCCCTCGGTCAGCAGCCGGGTGTGACCGAGGTCGGCGAGGGCCCGCACCGCGCGCGCGGGCTCGACGCCCGTGCCGTCGCCGGCGACCAGCACCCGGGCGCCGGCCTTCTCCGCGGCGGCGACACGGTCGGGGGCCGCCGCGGCCCCGGTCAGGACCAGCGTGGGCACCAGGGGGGAGGTGAACAGCGGGAGCGTGAAGTCCAGCTCCAGGCTCGCGCTGACGATCGCGATCGCCGGGACCGGGTCCTGCCCGGCCGCCGCGCGGGCCCCGGCGAACTCCGCGCGCACCCGTGCCGGGCGGTACCCCTCCTGCCGTACCGTCTCCGCGCCCACCAGGACGACGTCCGCGAGCGCCCGCAGTGTGCCGAAGACGCGCATGTCGGTGGCGCTGGAGATGGGCTGGGAGCGGCCCTCGTGCTGGGCGGCGCCGTCGAGGGAGGAGACCATGTTGGCCCGCAGCCAGGGCCGCCGGGCGCCCGGTCCGGGCTCGGGGTAGGCGTACGCGGCGGCCAGCTCGGCGAGGCTCCACTCGCGGTCCACGGCCGCCGCGGGGGCGCCGGGGGCCTGGGCTGCTGTTTCGTCGGTCACAGGGAACAGGCGTCGCATGTCGTGCAGTGTGGCACGGCGCTTAGCATGAAGAACTGTGTCGTCCTCCTCCACCGCCCCCGGATCCAGCCCTGTGCCGGACGCGGGCCCCGTGTCCCTGTGCGCCCGTGAGCCGCGCGTTCCCGCCGACCGTCTGGTCGCGGAGATGGTGCCGCCCCCGCGCTTCGACTCGGTCCGCTTCGCCACGTACATCCCGGATCCCGGGCAGCCCAGCCAGACCGAGGCCGTCCAGGTCCTGGAAGGCTTCGCGGCCGGACTCGGCGGCGCGCCCGCCGGCGGTACCGGCCGGCGCGGCCTGTTCGGCTTCGGCCGGCCCAAGGCGCCCAAGGCCCCGGCGGGCCCGCGCGGGGTGTACCTGGACGGCGGCTACGGTGTCGGCAAGACCCATCTGCTCGCCTCGCTGTGGCACGCCGCTCCGGCCGACGCCTCCCGCAAGGCCTTCGGCACCTTCGTGGAGCTGACGAACCTGGTCGGCGCCCTGGGTTTCCAGCAGACCGTGCAGACGCTGTCCGGACACAGCCTGCTGTGCATCGACGAGTTCGAACTGGACGACCCCGGCGACACGGTCCTCGTCTCGACGCTGCTCGGCAAGCTGGTCGAGGCGGGGGTCGCGCTCGCCGCCACCTCCAACACGCTGCCCGGCAAGCTGGGCGAGGGGCGGTTCGCCGCCGCCGACTTCCTGCGGGAGATCCAGGGCCTGTCGGCCCACTTCCGCGCCCTGCGCATCGACGGCGAGGACTACCGCCACCGCGGCCTGCCCGAGGCGCCGGCACCGTTCTCCGACGAGGAGGTCAGGAAGACGGCCTTCGCCACCGAGGGTGCCTCGCTGGACGACTTCACCGGCCTGCTGGAGCACCTCGCGCGGGTGCACTCGAGCCGGTATGGCGCGCTGACCGACGGGGTCCGGGCGGTGTGCCTGACCGGCGTGCGGCCCGTGCCGGACCAGTCGACGGCGCTGCGCCTGGTGGTGCTCGCCGACCGGCTCTACGACCGTGAGGTCCCGGTGCTCGCCTCGGGGGTGCCGTTCGACAGGCTGTTCAGCGAGGAGATGCTGAACGGCGGCTACCGCAAGAAGTACTTCCGGGCGATATCCCGGCTCACCGCGCTGGCCCGGGACGCGAAGGGACTGGTCGGCGGCTAGCCGGCACACCCTCCCCGGCCGTCCGGGAGCGGTCGGGCGGCCGGGGGCAAGGGCGGGTTCACGCCACGCCACCCACGGTTTTCACGCTCTCTTGGGCGCGTAACGCGCTGTTGACCCTGCAAAGGCCTTTGCAGGGTTAACGTGTTTCTTGACCGTCCATTGACCAGTACTTGGTCTGGACAAGAGACGCGGACGGAGCGGAGGGGGGCTCATGTCACGAGGTGCGACGGCCCGGACCCTGCTCACCCTCCTCGGCGTCACACTGTTCGCGTTCCAGCTCTTCACCCCCGCCGGAACCTTCGCATCCGCGCACACGGCCGGTCAGGCACTGGCCAAGACCGAGACCGGAACCCACCTCTCCGTACCACCGGCGTACGACGGCACGGACGCGGTCCGCGCCCCGGACCGCCCGCAGCCCACCGGCGTCCCGCGCGTGCGTGACCGCCATCGCGGCTCCGCCTCCGCCTGGGCGCAGGAGGACCCCCTCATATCCGGCCGGGCGGCCGGCACGGCCCCGCACGACCCCTCCGGCGGCCGGCACCGCCACGCACGCGGAGCCTCCAGAGCGCACACCCCGGCAGCCCTCCAGGTCTTCCGCTGCTGAGAGCCGGGCCCACCCGCTCCCCTCTCGACCCCCACAACCGTTGTTCGAGCCCGACGCGCCAGGCAGGCGCGCCAGGAGGACCCCATACATGCAGCCCCTCATCGACAACGCCCGTACCTTCGGACAGCGCCCTGAGGAGTTCGCCAAGCTCGCCGAAGGCCAGTCCCCGCAGGTGCTCTTCATCACCTGCTCCGATTCCCGGGTCGTCCCCGCCCTGATCACGGGCGCCCGCCCCGGCGAGCTGTTCGAGCTGCGCACCGCGGGCAACATCGTTCCGCCGCACGCCTCCGCGCACCCCACCAGCGAGGCCGCCACCATCGAGTACGCCGTGGAGGTGCTCGGCGTCCGCGACATCGTGGTCTGCGGCCACTCCCACTGCGGGGCCGTCGGCGCCCTGGTGCGCGGCGACGACCTGACCGCCGTACCGGCCGTGCGCGACTGGCTGGCGCAAGCCACCCCGCGCCCGGCCGGCGCGGCCGAGGACCCGGAGGTCGCGGAGGGCGTGCAGAGCCACGTCCTGACCCAGCTGCTGCGGCTGCGCTCGTACCCCTGCGTCGAGCGGAAGCTGGCGGAGGGCCGGCTCGGCCTGCACGCCTGGTACTACGAGGTGCACACCGGCGCCGTACGGACCCACCGCCCGCAGACCGACACCTTCGAGGCCCTGTGAGCGCGCCGATGACCGACAAGCGCACCCTCATATCCCGCCTGTCCCACGTCTCCCGGCCCCCGCACCTGCGGCAGGACTTCGCCGCCTCGCTCGTCGTCTTCCTGGTCGCGTTGCCGCTGTGCGTGGGCGTGGCCGTCGCTTCGGGTGTCCCGGCCGAACTCGGCCTGGTCACCGGCATCGTGGGCGGCCTCGTCACCGGGCTGATGCGCGGCAGCAGCCTTCAGGTGTCGGGCCCGGCGGCCGGCATGACCGTGCTCGTCCTCGATGCGGTCACGGAGTTCGGGCTGCCGGTGCTCGGCGTGATCGTGCTCACCGCAGGACTGCTCCAGATGGCCATGGGCCTGCTGCGCCTCGGCCGCTACTTCCGGGCCATCTCGGTCTCCGTCGTCGAGGGCATGCTGGCCGGGATCGGCCTGGTGATCATCGCCGGGCAGCTGTATCCGGCGGTGGCGGCGAAGGCCCCCGGCTCCGGCCTGAGCAAGATAACCGGGCTGCCCGGCGCGTTCCTGGACGCCCTCGGCGACAGCGGAGCGCTGGCCTCCCTCGCGGTGTGCGCGGGCACCGTCGCGGTGCTGCTGCTGTGGAAGCACACCCCCGCGAAGCTGCGCGCGGTGCCCGGCGCCCTCGCCGCGGTCGGGCTCGCCACACTGGCCGCACTGGCACTGAACCTGCCCGTGGCCACCGTGGAGGTGCGGGGCCTGCTCGGCTCGGTCCAGCCGCCGCCGCTGAGCGCGTTCGGCGAACTGGCCGGTGTGGGGCTGCTGGGCACGGTCGTCGCCTTCACCCTCATCGCGTCCGCCGAGTCGCTGTTCAGCGCGGCGGCCGTGGACCGGCTGCACTCCGGGCCGCGCACCCAGTACAACCGGGAACTCCTCGCCCAGGGCGCGGGCAACGCGGTGTGCGGTCTCCTCGGCGCGCTGCCGATGACCGCGGTGATCGTGCGCAGCGCGGCCAACGTGCAGGCCGGGGCCCGCACGAAGGCCTCCCGGGTGCTGCACGGCGTCTGGCTGCTGCTGTTCGCGGCGCTGCTGCCGGGCGTGCTCGCCCACATCCCCGTCCCGGCCCTCGCGGGCATCCTCGTCCACGCGGGCGCCAAGCTGATCCCCGTCCGGGCGCTGGCCGGGCTGTGGCGCGAGCATCGCGGGGAAGCGCTGGTCCTCGCCGTCACGGCCGTCTCCATCGTGACGGTCAGCATGTTCGAGGGCGTGCTCATCGGTCTCGCCCTGGCGGTGGTGAAGACCGCCTGGGAGGCCTCGCACATCCGGCTGGAGGTCACGGACGAGGGCGCGGGCCCCGTCGAGGGGCACCTGTCGGGCAATGCGACCTTCCTGCGGCTGCCGAAGATCCTGGACACCCTGGAGTCGCTCCCCCAGGACCGCCCGGTCCGGCTCGACCTGTCCGGGCTGCACCACCTGGACCACGCCTGCCGCACGGCCCTGGAGAACTGGGCCGCACGGCACAGCGCGGCCGGCACGGAGCCGGTGAAGCTGGTCACGGCGGCGTGAGGGGCCGGCCCGTGGGGCCGGGACGCCGGAACCTCTCGGCATCCCGGCCTTACGGGCCTATGGTGGCAACAGCAGACAAACCCGACCTCTGGGCGAGGAGAGTCACCATGGTCGAGGTGCTTGTGGTGGCCGTGGTGGCGGCATGTGCCGCCGCACTGGTCTTTCTGGCGATGGCAGCGCGGGTGGTCAAACAGTACGAGCGGGGTGTGCTCTTCCGGCTCGGCCGGGTGGCCGAGGGCGTTCGGGCGCCGGGCCTGAACCTGATCATCCCCTTCGTGGACCGGCTGCAGAAGGTCAACATGCAGATCGTGACGCTGCCGGTCCCGGCCCAGGAGGGCATCACCCGGGACAACGTCACCGTCCGGGTGGACGCGGTGGTCTATTTCCGGGTGATCGACGCGGTGAGCGCCCTGGTGAAGGTCGAGGACTACAAGTTCGCGGTGTCGCAGATGGCGCAGACCTCCCTGCGGTCGATCATCGGCAAGAGTGAGCTGGACGACCTGCTCGCCGACCGCGAGAAGCTCAACCAGGGCCTGGAGCTGATGATCGACAGCCCGGCCGTGGGCTGGGGTGTCCAGGTCGACCGGGTCGAGATCAAGGACGTCTCCCTGCCGGACACGATGAAGCGGTCCATGGCCCGCCAGGCGGAGGCGGACCGCGAGCGCCGGGCGCGGATCATCAACGCCGACGCCGAGCTCCAGGCCTCGCGGAAGCTCGCCGAGGCCGCCCAGCAGATGGCCGGGACGCCGACCGCGCTCCAGTTGCGGCTGCTCCAGACGGTGATGGCGGTGGCGGCCGAGAAGAACTCCACGCTGGTGCTGCCCATCCCGGTGGAGCTGCTGCACTTCCTGGAGCGGGCCGGACGGCCCGAGCCCGCGCAGCGGATCCCGGAGACGGCACCGCAGCAAGTCCCGCAGCAGATCATGGAGACGGCGCCGCCGACGCCCGTGTCCCACACCGACGGCGGACTGCACACCGACGGCGGGCCCCGCACCGGCTAGGGTCTTTCGTTCGGATCGGGCCGGATCAGGGAGCGGGTCCTGGTGCCGTGCATCGCACGGCGGAGGAGGGCGCCATGGCGGAGCCATGGCAACCGACGACAATGCGGCGAGGCGCGGTGCCAGGGCCCGCGAGCCCGGCATGATCCGAACGAGAGGGCCCAGCGTCCGTGCCCCGCGCCGGCAGCCGGCACCGCACCCCGGGCCGCGCGCATCGCACCCCGGAGGGCCACGGTTCCGCCCGGGACGGAAGGACCGACCACCTGTGCCGAAGCACCCGACCAGGAAGAAGGACGAGGCTCTCCGGGACCTGCTGCGCCTTCCGCCGGGCGAGCGCGTCGACCTGGCCGGGTACGACGCCCGGGCCACCCCCGGCGCCCCGGACGGCAAGCAGGCGGGGCTCGCCGACACCGCCCGGACGGGCCGGCGCCTGGCCCGGTTCCAGGAGCGGCTGTGGGCGTCGGGCACGGCGGGGGACCACCGCCGGGTGCTGCTGGTGCTCCAGGGCATGGACACCAGCGGCAAGGGCGGCACGGTCAAGCACGTGATCGGCCGGCTGGACCCGGCGGGATGCCGGATCACGGCGTTCAGGGCACCCACCGAGGAGGAACGGCGGCACGACTTCCTGTGGCGGGTGCGGCGCGCGCTGCCCGAGCCCGGCGAGATCGGCGTCTTCGACCGCTCGCACTATGAGGACGTGCTCATCGCCCGCGTCCGGCACCTCGCCCGGCCCGCCGAGATCGGCAGCCGCTACGGCCTGATCCACGACTTCGAGCGCTCTCTCGCCGAGGACGGCGTCACCCTCGTCAAGTGCTTCCTCCACGTCTCCCGCGAGGAGCAGAAGCGGCGTCTGCTGCGCCGCCTGGACCGACCCGACAAACACTGGAAGTTCGACCCCGCCGACATCGACGAACGCGCCCTGTGGCCCGCCTACCAGGAGGCGTACGAACTGGCCCTGGCGCGCTGCTCGGCGCCTTACGCGCCCTGGTACCTGGTCCCGGCGGACCGCAGGTGGTACCGCGACTGGGCGATCGGCCGGCTGCTGCTGGAGCATCTGCGGGAGCTGGATCCCCGGTATCCGCAGGGCGAGTTCGACGTGGAGCAGTGCCGGGAGCGGTTGCTGAGGCAGACGTGAGCCGGGCGGGCCGGGGTACCCGGCGGGCATGCACGAGCAGCGAAAGGTCACCGATTCGTACTGGCTGCGGACCGCCCCCGGGCCGGCCCACCCCGCCCTGACCGGGGACCTCGACGTCGACGTGGCCGTCGTCGGCGCGGGTATCGCCGGGCTGAGCACCGCACACGAGCTGGCCCGGGCCGGGCGGCGGGTGGCGGTGCTGGAGGCCGGGCGGGCCGCGGCCGGCGTCACCGGCCACACCACCGCCAAGCTGACCGCCCAGCACACCCTGGTCTACGACCGGCTCCGGCGTACCCGGGGCGCCGCGGGAGCCCGGCTGTACGCCCGCTCGCAGACCGAGGCGATCGAGCACGCGGCGGCGCTGGTGGCCGAGCTGGGCATCGAGTGCGAGTGGGAGACCAGGGACGCGTACACCTATGTCCGGGACCCGTCGCGGGCGGACCAGGTGCGCGCGGAGGCGGAGGCCGCCCGGGAGGCGGGGCTGCCGGCCACGTTCACCACGGAGACCGGGCTGCCGTTCCCGGTGGCGGGCGCGGTCCGGGTGAGCGGACAGGCGCAGTTCCACCCGGTCAAGTACCTCCGGGCGATCACCGCCGACCTGCTCGCGCACGGCGGCCAGGTGTACGAGCACACACGGGTCACCGGCCTGACGGAGGGTGAGCCGTGCCGGCTGACGACCGAGGGGGGCGCCGTCGTGACCGCCCGGGACGTCGTGGTCGCCACCCACTACCCGGTGTTCGACCGGGCCCTGCTGTTCAGCCGGTTGTCCCCGCGCCGGGAGCTGGTCGTCGCCGGCCCGCTGGGTCCCGGCCCCGACCCGGACGGCATGTACATCACGCCCGACGAGAACACCCGCTCGGTGCGCACGGCGCCCTACGGTCCGGACGGGCAGCGGATGCTCGTCGTCACCGGGGAGCACTTCACGCCCGGCACCGGTGATCCGGAGGCCGGTTTCGCACGGCTCGCCGGCTGGGCCGAGGCGCACTTCCCCGGGGTGAGCCTGGACCATGCCTGGGCCACGCAGGACAACGAGTCCACCGACACGGTCCCGCTGGTCGGCCCCTTCCACCCGGGCGCCCGGCACACGTACGTCGCCACCGGTTTCGGCGGCTGGGGCCTGAGCGGCGGCATCATGTCCGGGCTGTTGCTGACCGCCCTGATCACCGGCCGGGACTGCGCCTGGCGGGAGCTGTACGACCCGCGCCGGCTGAAGTCGGTGGTACGCGAGGCGCCGTCGCTGCTGAAGACGCAGGCGGAGGTGGCCCGGCACTTCGTCGGCGACCGGCTGAAACCACCGGCCTCGGTGGACGAGCTGGCCCCCGGCGACGGCGCGCTGGTCCGGTCCGGCGGCGAACGGGTCGCCGTGCACCGCGACGAGGAGGGCACCTTGCACGCCGTGTCGGCCCGCTGCACCCACATGGGCTGCCTGGTCTCCTTCAACCGTGCCGAACGCGCCTGGGAGTGCCCCTGCCACGGGTCCCGCTTCGACGTGGACGGCGCGGTGATCGAGGGCCCCGCGGTCAGCCCGCTGGAGCGACGGGAGCTCGACGGATCCTCGACGGACGCCGGCTGACCGGGGCCGGCCCGGACCGGCCCGGGCTGACGCGGACTCACCGGGGCTGACCAGGGCGGGCGGGGGCTCACCGGACTCCCCGGGGCCACCGAGGCCCGGCGGGGCCGAGCGGGGAGTGCCGCGCACCGCCGCGCGGGTGACCATATCGCCTCGTCACGAGTCATATCACCGTACGAACAGACATTGCGTCTTACGTTCGTACGGTGATCCCACATGTCCGTCGTATCACCGCCGTCTGCGCTGCCCTGGGCGCCGCGCTCACCGCCTGCGGCACCGCGGGCGGCGAGCGCCCCGCCCCGACCACCTCCCCCGTCTCCGCGTCCCCCTCCGCCACCCGTCCGCCCGTGCTCGCGCCGGGTCCCGGCGGGCTGACCCCGGTCTTCCAGCACGGCCCGCGCACCCGGGGCAGGACGGTGGCGTTGACCTTCGACGCCGACATGACCGCCGACCAGGGACCCCGCGCGGCATCCGGCGAGCACTTCGACAACCCGGGCCTGATCAGCGCCCTGCGCGCGCTGAAGGTGCCGGCGACGGTCTTCATGACCGGCCGGTGGGCGGACCAGTACCCGGCCGAGGCCCGCGGCCTCGGCACCGACCCGCGGTTCGAGGTCGCCAACCACTCCTGGAGCCACTACGCGTTCACCGCCGACTGCTACGGCCTGCCGACCGTCGCCGCCGACCGGATGCGGGCGGACGTCCAGCGGGCGTACACCTCGCTGCGCACGGCCGGCGTGCCGCACCCGATGCCGTACTTCCGCTTCCCCGGGGGCTGTTACGACCAGCAGGCCCTGCGGGCGCTGAGCGGGCTCGGGGTGACCGCGGTCCAGTGGGACGTGGTGAGCGGCGACGCCTTCGCCACGGACGCCGACGCGGTGACCCGGCAGGTGCTCGACGGGGTGAAGCCGGGCTCGGTGGTCGTCATGCACTGCACCCGCAGCGCCGCCCCGACCACCGAGCAGGTCGTCCGCACGGTCGTACCCGAACTGCGCCGCCGCGGCTACCGGTTCGTGAAGGTCTCCGAGCTGATCGGCCAGAGCGGCGGACACCGCTGACCGTCCTGCGCCGAGGGTACGAGCGACGAGGACCACCGCGTCCTCGCCGCGGTGCTCCGCCGCCGGCTGGACGTCCTCGGGGCGCTCGGCGTGACCTGTTCGGTACGGCGTCCCTCGTCCGCGCCGGTCTCACTCGATCCCGAGGGGTCCGATGCCCAGATCCTCACGCATGCGGCGGCGCATCTCGGCCATGGCCGTACGGCGCTGTCGGATGAGGGCCCTGTCCTCGGCGGAACCGACCGCAACCCCGCGGGCATAGGCGTCGCGCATCCGACGCAGGCTGTGGAACGCCTCGTTCCCCGCCGCGACGACGAGCGGCGGGCCCACGAGCCAGAGCTGCTCGCCGGCCGTGTGCAGTCCGGTGCCACGGAAGGCTTCGCGCACCGCCGCGTCACGCGCCGACTCGGACATGTGATCGCCCAGGGCGACAGCCCGTATCTCTTCCCCCGCGTCTTTGAGGGCGGAGGCGTACTCGGTGTACACGGCGCGCCGCACCTCCAGGGCGTGTCGTTCTTCCTCGTGCCGCCACCTGCTGCGCTCGGCGGTCATGGTGGCGACGATGCCGATAGCAGCACCTGTCAGCGTGGAGAGCAAGGGCATCCAGTCCATGCGCCGCATGCTGTCCCAGCCACTCCCGCGGCACCAGCGGCCCTCACGTGCCGGTGCCGGACGGCCGCGGCCGGGCATCCGCGTTGATCCGCCCGTTCACGGCTTCGTAGGCTGGGCTGTCGTGAGCCACGTATCCGCCCCCAGTGCCGACCACCCCTCCGACTCGCCGCGCGATTCCCGCGACCAGGCCCCCCAGTTCGTCCTGCCGCTCGTCGTACGGATCGAGCGCGGCGCGCCGCCCGCCCGCACCGACGCGCTGGAGACGGCCGCCCGGGCCGTGCTCGTCCTGCTCGGCGACGACCGGGCACACGGCGACGGCGAGTGGGCCGAGGCCGTCCGGAACTGGGAGGACGCCCGCATCCGGAAGGTGGTCCGGCGGGCCCGGGGCGCCGAGTGGCGGCGCGCCGGGACCCTGCCCGGGATCACGGTGACCGGCAGGTCCGCGGAGGTCCGGGTCTTCCCGCCGATCCCGTTGGACGGCTGGCCCAAGGACCTGGCGAAGCTCCAGGTGTCGGGCACGGAACTGGACGACCCGGAGCCGCCCGTCGCCACCGGCCCGGGACAGCCCGTGCTGTGGCTGAACCCGGATCTGGAGATGTCGGCCGGCAAGGCGATGGCCCAGGCGGGCCACGGTGCCCAGCTGGCCTGGTGGGCACTGTCCGACGCGGACCGCACCGCGTGGCGGGAGGCCGGCTTCGCACTGACCGTCCGCACGGCCTCCCGCGCCGACTGGCCCCGCCTGACCACGAGCGGCCTGCCCCTCGTCCGGGACGCCGGCTTCACCGAGATCGCCCCGGGGTCATGCACCGTCGTGGCCGATCATCCGGCACTGCGCCCCGGTGGATGAGCCGACGAGACACGGCATGTCGCCGGTGACGACCTCGACGGCGCCGGGCGCCCTGTCCCTCTGTCGTCAACGACGGACGTGGACCGTCACCCGCATGCCACCGCTGCCGGCGACAGCCGCGCCCACCGAGGCCACCGCCACGGCTGCCTCGGCATGGCCGCCTACGGCTAAGACGACCGAGACGACGATCGCCAGCAGGCCGACGCAGGCCGTGAACCAGGTGAGAGCACGGCTGCCGCTCCGGGGGTCGACTGGGATACCTTCGGAAGGCGTCAAGGGAACCACTCTCCTCGCAACAGGATGAAGACCCGTCGGTACGCGAGGGAGATCCGGTGAGGCCGGCCGCCAAGCAAGGGCCTCGCCGGGGCTCCCGGCGCCACGTCCAAGGGTCGTCGGATGCGTTCCGCATCCGCGTCAGGGATTCTCGCCCGGCCGGAGAAGCGGCCGGGATTCTGTCGGCCGCGTGACTGAACGCGGCTTGTGTGCGGACCAGTTGAGGTCGTCCAACCAGTGCGAGTGAGCCTACCGCCCCCGGCCCCGGGGCCGTCATGAGCCGTATGTGTACAAGAGGGCACCTTGCAGTTGGACGCTCTGTACACAGACCACCCCCCGCTTGGACGGCCCGGAAGGTGTCGGCCGGCCCCGCCCGGAGCGACGGCCGAGCCCGGGGCCGAACCTCAAATGTTGCTCTGAACGCGGCAGGGAGGGGGTTCGAGGCCCGTCGGCGGGGCCATATCCCCCTCACTCGACGCACGAACGCCGGCCGAGGAGGGGGAGCGCACCGTGGAGCGACTGGGGACCGGGATCGGATGGCGGCCGGAGATCGCGGAGGCCGTGGAGGGGATGCCGGGCATCGACTGGGTGGAGGTCGTGGCGGAGAACGTCTGCCCCGGTCACCTCCCGCAGTCGCTGCTGCGGCTGCGCGAGCGCGGTGTGACGGTGATACCGCACGGCGTCTCCCTCGGCCTCGGCGGCGCGGACCGTCCCGACGAGGGACGGCTCGCGGCGCTGGCCGAGCGGGCGCAGGCGCTGGGGGCGCCGCTGGTCACCGAGCACATCGCCTTCGTCCGGGCGGGCGGGGCGCTCACCGCGTCCCCGCCGCTGGAGGCCGGGCACCTGCTGCCCGTGCCGCGCACCCGGGACGCCCTGGACGTGCTGTGCGAGAACGTCCGCATCGCCCAGGACGCGCTGCCGGTGCCGCTGGCACTGGAGAACATCGCCGCGCTGTTCTCCTGGCCGGACGAGGAGCTGACCGAGGGGCAGTTCCTGTCCCAGTTGGTGGAACGGACCGGCGTACGTCTGCTCATCGACGTGGCCAACCTGCACACCAACCACGTCAACCGGGGCGAGGACCCGGCCGAGGCGCTGGCCGCGCTGCCGCTGGAGGCGATCGCCTACGTCCATGTCGCGGGCGGCTTCGAGCGCGACGGTGTCTGGCACGACAGCCACGCGCACCCCGTGCCGCGCCCGGTGCTCGACATCCTGACCGGCCTCGCCACCCGCGTCACGCCGCCCGGGGTACTGCTGGAGCGGGACGACAACTTCCCTGAACCCGCCGAGCTGGAGCGCGAGTTGCACGCCGTACGGGAGGCGGTGGCGGCCGGGCGGTCCCGTCCGGCGGGCGGTACGCCGGCGGCGGTCACGGCGACGGGGGGAGCCGTCGGCACGGGGGCGGGGGGTGTCGATGTCCTGGCGCCGCCCGTGGCCGGGGTCCGCGAGCGGCTCGGGGTGGCCCAGACCGCCGTGCTGTCCTCACTGGTGGCGGGGACACCGGTGCCGGAGGGGTTCGACCGGGCGCGGATGCGGGTGCAGGCGCGGGCCCTGGCGGCGAAGCGGGCGGACGTGGTGGCGAAAGTGGCGCCCGAGCTGCCGGTGATCCTCGGGGCCGCGTACCGGGAGGCGTTCCTGGCGTACGCGCGGCAGCGGCCGATGACCACGGGATACCGGCGGGACGCGCTGGATTTCGCGGGTCATCTGCTGAAGCTGGGACGCCCGGGGAACGCGGGGAGGCGGCGCAGGCTGCGGGAGTGGTGGCTGGACCGGGCAGGACCGGCACCGCGGCGGGTCTCGCCGGCGGCACGGGCGATACGGGCACTGCTCCGGCGCCGGACCTGACGCGGGCGAGGGCGGGAGCGGGTGGGGGACGGCTGGCCGCGCGGTTCCGCGCGCCCTGGGGAGCCGGCGGTGACATCGAAAGGTGCTCGGGGTCCCGTGGGCCGTCGCGCCGCCGGGGCGGGCAGGCGGTGGGGAAGGCGCCCGGCCCACGGCGGCGGGTCCGGCGGCCGGCCCGGTTCACGGCGTCCGCTCGGGTTCGGCGCGGTGCCGCGGCAGTCCCCGTATCACCTGTGGCGCCGGCGGCCCGCCCGCACCGCCGCCCCGACCGGCCGCCCCGCCCCCGGGCCCTCAACCGCGCCGCGGACGGCGTCCCTCCGCCCCGCAGTAATATGCCAAGCCCGCAGCCACCCCCAAGCACACCACGGCGTGCGGTGCAGGAGGCAGCATGCGACCGCGACCCCCGATCAAGGGCCGAGGCATATTCAGCGGTACCGGACTCATCGTCGCCGGTCTGGCGGCGACGGTCGTCGCGCTGCTCGTTCCGCTCTGGTCCTACGCCGGCCGGCAGGACCCGGCGAGCGCGAACGTGCTCAGCGCGGCGACGGTGACGACCCCGTACGGTCCGCTGTCCGCGCAGGACCGGGACTTCGTCACCAAGGTGCGGCTGGCCGGCCTGTGGGAGCTGCCCGCCGGGGAGCTGGCGCAGCACAAGGGCACCACGCCTGCCGTCCGTACGGCGGGACGGCACCTCGTCGACGGCCACACCTCGCTGGACGCGCACGTACGGACCGTCGCCACCCAGCTCGGCGTGGCCCTGCCCAACGAACCCAACGTCCAGCAGAAGCAGTGGCTGGCCACCCTGGACTCGGCGCACGGCCAGGACTTCGACCGGCAGTTCGCCGGCCTGCTGCGGTTCGCGCACGGCCGGGTGTTCTCCCTGGTGGCCCAGGTCCGGGCCGGCACCCAGAACTCCCTGGTCCGCGATCTCGCCGACGACGCCAACACGACCGTGCTGGACCACATCAGAATCCTGGAGGCGACCGGGTACGTCGACTTCTCGGCGCTGGCCCGGGACCTGGCGGCTCCGGCGTCCCCGGTGCCGACACCGCCGGAGGCCGATCCCGGCGCCGCGGTGCCGGTCACCCCGTCGCCGGGCGGGACGTACGCCCTGCCACCGGCCACCGCCGGCCCGCCCCCGGCGACGAGCGGTCCCTGACGGCCGCCGGCCCGCCCAGGAAACGGAACGTCACGTACCGGCGACACTGTGTCCGGATCGTGAACAGGGCATGGCGTCCGCCCGGGGCCCTGGCATAGAAACACGTCATGTTCTGGGTCCTTCTCCTACTCCTGGCCTGGGCTTTCGCCGGTACGGCCGGTGCCCTGCTGTGCCTGGCCGCCGTCCGCGCCGCGACCGCCGAAGCGCGTGACGTGCCGGCGGACCGGGAGCGCGGTCTGACGCTGTACGAGGCGGCCTTCCTGTCCGGCGGCCCCGCGCGGGTCGCCGACGTGACCCTGGTCTCCATGGCCCGCCAGCGCCGGCTGCTGCTCGCGCACACCGGCTGGGCGACGGTCGTCGACCCGCGGGGCCGCGACGAGATGGAGCGGTCGGTCATAGGGGCCATAGGGCCCGAGGGCCAGTCACGGATCGCGCCGGTACGGGCACGGGCGGCCGGCGCCGAGGCGGTGCGCCGGCTGGCCGACGGGCTGGTGCGCGCGGGGCTCGCGGTGCCGGAGGGCACGGGGGTCACCGTGGGGGCCGCCGTCCGCCGGGTGCGGGCCGCCGCGGTGGCCGTGGTGGCGCTCGGCGTGACCGCGCTGCTGCTGCCCGTCCAGACCGGGACACCGCGCCTGCTGGTGGGCCTGTGGTTCGCCCTGCCCCTCACGCTGTCGCTGAGCTGCCTGGCCATCGCCCGGTTCGAGGTGCACCCGTACTCGCGCTGGGCCTCCCCGGCCGGGCAGCGGCTGCTGGGCGCGCTGGCCGGGAGGCCGGCCGGTGACGAGCGGTCGTTCCTCACGTCCGTCGCCGTACGCGGCGTCCGCGCGATCGGCGAACCGGAGCTGCGCGCGGCCTTCGCCCACCGCGACCAGCCCTGGCGGGAATGACGGTTCCCTCCCGGAGTGAAGGCTCCTTCCGGGGGCGCACAGGGGGCATTGCCGCCGACACCGGCCGGGCGGTGCTTGCCTTCGCCGGCAGCCGGCCGAAGCATCCCTTGTGACGTCGCCGGGCCGTGGCAGCCGTGCCATCGCCGCCGCGCACCGAAGGGACACGCGATGAAAGCTGCCGCCCTCTACTCGGCCGCCGGGTCCTTGCTGCTGACCAGCCTGGCCGCGGCCCCGGCGGGCGGCGCGCCCGGCAGCCCCGGCACGGCCGAGCTGCGCGGGACCGCGGTGGCGGTGGCCCGGGCCCGGGCGGCCGGCATCGACTTCGGCCCGTGCCCGGCCGCGGACGTGCCGCAGGCCCCGGCCGAGCTGCGGTGCGGCACGGTGACCGTCCCGCTGGACTACGCCCACCCCGACGGCAGGAAGATCGAACTGACGGTCAGCCGCATCCCGGCCACCCAGAAGGACCCGCACAACAGCAAGCGGAAGATCCCCCGGCAGGGCGCCCTCGTCTACAACCCGGGCGGTCCGGGCGCCTCCAGCATGTACTTCCCGCTGATCGGCACGGTCCCGCAGTGGAGGCGGACCGCCGCCGCCTACGACCTGGTCGGCTACGCCCCGCGCGGGGTGGGCCGTTCCGCGCCGTTGTCCTGCGAGGACCCCGGGCACCTCTTCAAGGCGCCCACCCCGTCACCGGCCCACCCGTCGCAGGCGTACAAGCGGCAGCGCATCGCGCGGGCGAAGGCCTACGCGCGCGGCTGCGCCCGGCGCTCCGGGAGCAGGCTGCGGTTCTACCACTCCCTCGCCAACGCCCGGGACCTGGACGTCCTGCGGGCCGCGCTGGGCGAGGACCGGCTGACGTTCATGGGCGCGTCGTACGGCACCTACTTCGGCACGCTGTACGCGGCGATGTTCCCCACGCACGTGCGGCGCATGGTGCTGGACTCGGCGGTGGACCCGGACCCGGAGAAGATCTGGTACCGCAGCAACCTCGACCAGTCGGCCGCCTTCGAGGAGCGCTGGGCGGACTTCCGCGACTGGATCGCCCGGCACGACGACGTGTACCGGCTCGGCGACACGCCCGGGAAGGTGCAGCGCGCCTACGACACCGCGCGCGAGCGGCTGGCCGGGAAGCCGGCGGGCGGCAAGGTCGGCCCGGGCCAGCTGCAGAACGCGTTCCTGACGGCCGGGTACTACGACGACTTCTGGCCGAGCCGGGCCGAGGCCCTCGCGGCCTTCCTGCACGGTGACCCGGAGCCGCTGGTGCGGCTGGCCGCGCCGAGCCCGGACACGGCCGTGGAGGCGGAGAACGGCAGCGCGGTGTACACGGCCGTCGAGTGCAACGACGCGCCGTGGCCGACGCAGTGGAAGGTGTGGGACCGGGACAACACGCGGCTCGCCCGGGTGGCGCCCTTCGAGACCTGGGACAACGCGTGGCTGAACCTGCCGTGCGCGTACTGGCCGGCGCCCCGGCAGCGTCCGCTGGACGTGCGGACCGCTCCGGGCGAGCTGCCGCCGGTGCTGATCCTGGCGGCCGAGCGGGACGCGGCGACCCCCTACCAGGGGGCCCTGGAGACGAACCGGCGGCTGGCCGGCTCGGTGCTGGTGACCGAGCGGGACGCGGGCACGCACGGCGTCGGGGGCGGCCCCAACCCGTGCGTCAACGCGTACCTGGACGCGTATCTGCTGGAGGGCCGGCTCCCGGCGCGGCACGCGTCCTGCGCCCCGCGCCCGGAGCCGAAGCCGGACACCCCGGCCGCCCCCGGCTCGTCCTCGCGGGACGCCCTGAAGGGCAGGGCCGCCCGGCCCTAGGTGTGCTGTCCCGGGACGTTGGCCTGATCCGAACGAAAGACCTCAGGCGTTCCGCGTGGGCCCGTCGGGGCGTTGTCCGTCAGGCCAGTCCGGCGACCAGCTCGGCGACGTCCTTGCGGCGGCCCGTGTAGAACGGCACCTCCTCGCGGACGTGCATCCGGGCCTCGGAGGCGCGCAGGTGGCGCATGAGGTCGACGATGCGGTACAGCTCGTCGGCCTCGAAGGCCAGGATCCACTCGTAGTCACCGAGGGAGAACGAGGCGACGGTGTTGGCGCGCACGTCGGGGTAGCCGCGGGCCATCTTGCCGTGGTCGGCGAGCATGCGGCGGCGGTCCTCGTCGGGCAGCAGGTACCAGTCGTAGGAGCGCACGAACGGGTAGACGCTGACGTAGTCGCGGGGCGTCTCGTCGGCGAGGAACGCCGGGATGTGCGAGCGGTTGAACTCGGCGGGGCGGTGCAGCGCCATGTTCGACCACACCGGCTCCAGCGCGCGGCCCAGCCGGGTGCGGCGGAAGAGGTTGTACGCCTCCTGGAGCTGGTCGCTGGTCTCGGCGTGCCACCAGATCATGAGGTCGGCGTCGGCGCGCAGGCCGGACAGGTCGTAGGTGCCGCGGACCGTGACGTCCTTCGCGGCGAGCTGGTCGAACAGCTCCTGGACCTCGTCGGCGTATCCCGTGCGGTCCTCCGGCAGCACGTCCTTCAGCCTGAACACCGACCAGAGGGTGTAGCGGATGACCTCGTTGAGGTCCTTGGCCAGCTTGCCCTTGTTCGGGATCCTGCCGGACTCGGTGGTGGGGGCGTCGTCACTCATGGTCCCTATTCTCCCGCTCCGCCGTGCAGGCTCTGCACCGGGTTGGCGGTCAGCTCCGCCACACCGCCCGGGTCGCCGTCCAGCTGGTCGACCGCGGCGTACGCGCTCGCGATGCACGCGGGGATGCCGACCCCGTCGTACTGGGCGCCGCACACCGCGAGGCCCGGGAGCCTGGCGACGTGTTCACGGATGCGGGCCACGCGGGCGTGGTGCCCGACGGGGTACTGCGGCAGGCCGTCGGTCCAGCGGGTGACGCGGGTCTCGAGGGGTTCGGCGTCCAGGCCGGTCGCCTCGCGCAGGTCGTGCCGGGAGATCTCCACGAGGCCGGCGTCGTCCCGGCCGAGCACCTGCGTCTCGCCGTGGCGGCCCACGGAGGTGCGCAGCACGACCACGTCCGGGTCCTGCCCGGCGATCCATCCCCACTTCTGGGAGGCGAACGTGGATGCCTTGATGGTGCGGCCGTCGACGGGCGGCACCAGGAAGCCGCTGCCCTCGGGCAGGCGCAGTCCGGCGCGCCGGTAGGCGAGGGTCACCAGGGCCATCGAGGCGTACTCCACGGCGGCCAGCTCGGCGGCGGCCCCGGGGGCCTCGGCGCGCAGCAGGTCGGCGGCCGGGCGGGCGGGGACGGCGAGGACGACGGCGTCCGCGTCCAGCACCCGTTCACCGGCAAGGACGCGCCAGACGCCGTGTCCGACGGCCGTGTCCCCCGTCGCCGCGCGGGACTGCGCCTCGCCCTCGGCGCCCGGTCGTGCCGGGCCGCCGCGGCGCAGCTCCCGCACCGGAGTCCGGGTCAGGATCTCGCCTCCGCGGGCCCGCACCGAGTCGGCGACCGCGAGCGGCAGTCCGCCCACACCGCCCTCGATGCCGAGGAACACCGGTCCGGTCTGCCGGGCCGCCGCCGCCTTCGCCTGGATCGCGCGGACCGCCTCCGTCAGGGAGTCGTGGGTCCGGGCGGCCTGGAAGAGCTGCGGGACGGCCGAGCGCATGGAGATGCGGTAGGCGTCGCCCGCGTAGACCCCGCCGAGGAGGGGCTCCACCAGACGGTCCACGACCTCGCGGCCGAGCCGGGCCGCCACGTACTCCCCCACGGCGATGTCGTCACCGGTCTCCGTGCGGGGCAGGTCGGTGTCGCGCCCGATGCGGGCCAGGCCCTCGTCGGACAGGACGCCGGCGAGTGCGGCGGCGGTGCCGGGGACGCCCATCACATGGCCCTTGGGCATGGGCCGCAGGGCGCCGCGGGTCCAGATCGCGGCGGTCGCCGTGGCCGGCGGCTGGAGCCGGTCGCCGAGGCCGGCCTCGCGCGCGAGCGTCACCGCCTCGGGGCGGCGGGCGAGCATGGACTCGGCACCCAGGTCGACGCGTACCCCGGCGATCTCGCCGGGCAGCAGCTTGCCGCCGACCCGGTCGCCGGCCTCCAGCACGGTCACGCGCGCGCCGCGGTCCAGCAGCCGGTGCGCGGCGGCCAGCCCGGCGACACCGGCCCCGATGACGACGACGTGTCCCAGGCCCCTGCCCGTCGCACCGTTACCCGTTGTGCTCATGCCTCCCACTCTCTCAGACCCCGCTGGCACTCCCGCCGGGCCCCGGTGTCCGGCCCGGGTCCGGATCGTGACCGCACCGGGACCGGCGGCGCCGAACGTCCCCGCCGGGCCCGCCGTCGAAGGAGCGTCACAGACCGACAGCCACGGGAGTACCGGCCATGCGCACACCACACGTCACCCGCTCCGCTCGTCCCGCCCGTCCGGCGCGGGCCCTGGCCGGGACGCTGCTCGCCGCCTCCCTCGCGCTCGCCGGGTGCGGCGGCGCGGACGACACGGGCGGCGGCTCGGCGAAGTCCGCCGCGGACGCCGCGGTGCGGCCGACGGGTGCCTCCGGCGGCAGGGCGGACGGCGCGAAGGCCGTGCGGGGCACACCCCGGCTCGCCACGGACGCGATCATCCGCACCGCGTCCCTCACCGTCGAGGTCGAGGACGTGGCCAAGGCCCTGGAGGCGGCCCGTTCGGCCGCCGGGGACGCGGGCGGCTACGTCGGCACGGAGACCACCAGCCGGGACCGCGACGGGCACGAGCACACCCGGGTCGTGCTGCGCGTGCCCACCGAGAGGTACGACGAGGTCCTGACCGGCCTCCAGGGCACGGGCAGGGTGGTGCACCGCACGGCCAAGGCCGTCGACGTCACCGACCAGGTCGTGGACGTGGACAGCCGGGTCACCTCGCAGCGGGCCAGTGTGGCCCGGATCCGTGCGCTGATGGACAAGGCGGACAAGCTCGACGACGTCGTCACCCTGGAGGGCCAACTGAGCAGTCGTCAGGCCGACCTGGAGGCGCTGCTCGCCCGGCAGGCGTCCCTCAAGGACCGCACGAGCCTGGCCACCATCACCCTGTCGTTGTCACGGACACCGGTGCGGGAGGCGTCCGGTGACGGCTCGCCGGACCTCGCCGACGCGCTGGCGGGCGGCTGGCACGCGTTCGTCACCCTGCTGCGCTGGATCGCCCTCGCGCTCGGCGCCGTCCTGCCGTTCGCGGTGCTCGCCGCGCTGCTCGCGCTGCTGTGGCTGCGCGTCGTACGTCCCCGGCTGCCGCGCCGTGCGGGGCCCGCGCCGGCCACGGCCGCGCCCGGCCCGCTGCCGTCGGCCCGCCCGGTGGAGCCCGGGGAGGCCGGGCGGAAGTGAAGTCCCCGTGCACCGTAGCGTGTTCCTCATGAGCATGAAGGATGCGCGCGGTGGCAGCGGCGGCGACGGCGGCAAGGAGCGGCTGGTCGTGATCGGCGGCGACGCGGCGGGCATGTCCGCCGCGTCGCAGGCGCGGCGGCTGCGGGGCCCGGACGAGCTGGACATCGTGGCCTTCGAACGCGGCCACTTCACGTCGTACTCGGCGTGCGGCATCCCGTACTGGGTGGGCGGTGAGGTCGCCGACCGCGATCAGCTCGTCGCCCGTACGCCCGGGGAGCACCGGACGCGGGGGATCGACCTGCGGCTGCGTACGGAGGTCACGGAGATCGACGTGGCCGGACAGCGCGTGCGCGCGCGTGACGTCGATTCCGGCGCCGAGTCCTGGACGTCGTACGACAAGCTGGTCATCGCGACCGGGGCGCGCCCGGTCCGCCCGGACCTGCCCGGCGCGGACGCCCCCGGCGTGCACGGCGTGCAGACCCTGGACGACGGCCAGGCCCTGCTGGACACGCTGGCACGCGTGCGTGGCCGCCGCGCGGTCGTCGTGGGCGCCGGCTACATCGGCGTGGAGATGGCCGAGGCGCTGATCAACCGGGGTTTCGAGGTGACGGTCGTCAACCGCGGCAAGGAACCCATGTCGACGCTCGATCCGGACATGGGCCGGCTGGTGCACCGGGCCATGGAGGGCCTCGGCATCACCATGGTGAACGACACCGAGGTCACCGGGCTGCTCACCGGCCCGGACGGCCGGGTCCGGGCGGTGGCCACGCGGGACGCCGAGTACCCCGCGGACCTGGTGGTCCTCGGCATCGGCGTCCGCCCGGAGACCGGCCTCGCCCGGGCGGCCGGCCTTCCGCTCGGCGCGCACGGCGGTCTGCTCACCGACCTGGGGATGCGGGTGCGCGGCCACGGCGACATCTGGGCGGGCGGCGACTGCGTGGAGGTGCTGAACCTGGTGTCCGGGCAGGAGCAGTACGTCCCGCTCGGCACGCACGCCAACAAGCACGGCCAGGTCATCGGCACCAACGCCGGCGGCGGCTACGCCACCTTCCCCGGTGTCGTCGGCACGGCGGTCAGCAAGGTCTGCGACCTGGAGATCGCCCGTACCGGGCTGCGCGAGAAGGACGCGCGCCGGGTGGGCCTCGCGTTCGAGACGGTCACCATCGAGTCGACCAGCCGCGCCGGCTACTACCCCGGCGCCGCCCTCATGACGGTCAAGATGCTCGCGGAACGCCGAACGGGCCGGCTGCTCGGCGTGCAGATCGTCGGCCGGGAGGGCGCCGCCAAGCGGGTCGACATCGCGGCGGTGGCACTGACCGCGCGGATGACGGTGGAGCAGATGACGGCCCTGGACCTGGGCTACGCCCCGCCGTTCTCGCCGGTGTGGGACCCCGTGCTGGTGGCGGCGAGAAAGGCGGCGGCGAAGGTGAGGGCGGCAGCCTAGGCCCTCTCGTTCGGATCATGCCGGGCTCGCGGGCCCTGGCACCGCGCCTCGCCGCGTTGTCGTCGGTTGCCATGGCGCCCTCCTCCGCCGTGCGATGCACGGCACCAGGACCCGCTCCCTGATCCGGCCCGATCCGAACGAAAGACCCTAGGCCGTCCCGCTGATGCGGGGCAGGGAGGTGACGGCCGCGCTGGGTGTCACGGCCGTGGGCTGCTCGCCGGCGGGCTTGGCGTGGGACGCCGGCGGCCGGGTGGACCGCAGCCGGTAGCTCACCGCCTCGTCCAGCGTGACCGGCCGCTGCATCTGCGAGGCGAGCCGGCCGGCCTCCTGGCCGAGCCTCGCGACGTCCTCCCAGGGAAGCCGTAGCACCAAGGACAGCTCGGCCTCGCCGTCGGGCAGGGCATGCATCGCCGAAACCTGCGGAGCGTTCGCACTCATCGCCTGATCCTCACGTCGGTTGTGAGGGGATACGCACGCACGCCCGGCGGTGTTCACCGGTTCACCGACCGCGTCGCGGGCACTACTCCTGTGTGGTCATACCCGTCCATGACGTGAATCCGGTGCGCCGCACCCCCTGGGTGACGTACGCGCTCATCGCCGCCAACGTGCTGGTGTTCCTCACCACGCCCGGCATCGCCGGTGCCGTGGCCGGCGGCAGCGATCTGGTGCAGCTGTGTCATCTCCAGGCCTTCATGGACCACTACGCCGCGGTCCCCCGGGAACTGATCCACCATCAGATGCCGCGTGTCGTGCCGACCGGGAGCGTCGGCGTGGGCCCGCACGGCCCGGGCTGCGTCGTGGCGCCGCCCGGCTACGACAAGTCCCCGGCGCTGTCGGTCCTCACGGCGATGTTCCTGCACGGCGGCTGGCTGCACCTGCTCGGCAACATGCTCTTCCTGCTGATCTTCGGCAACAACGTCGAGGACCGGATGGGCCACATCCGCTACTTGCTCTTCTACGTCGTCTGCGGCTACGCGGCCGGCTACGGCTTCGCCCTGCTCAACGAAGGCTCCACCGACCCGCTGATCGGCGCGTCGGGCGCGATCGCCGGGGTGCTCGGCGCCTATCTGGTGCTGTACCCGAGGGCCAGGGTGTGGGTGCTGGTGCCGTTCCTGGTCTTCCTGCCGCTTCGGCTGCCCGCCTGGCTGGTGCTGGGCTTCTGGTTCGCGCTCCAGGCGGCGTACTCCTCCGGGCACGGCGTGTCCGGCGCCGGCACGGTGGCGTACGCGGCGCACGTGGTCGGCTTCGTGGCGGGCATGCTGCTCGCCTGGCCGCTCAAGCCCGGCACGCCGCCCCCGCCGGAGCCGCCCGGCCTGCTGTTCGGCAGGCGGGCACGGCCCCACTACTCCTGGTGAGTCAGCGCGCGGTGGCGGTGTGCACGTACTCCACGAGCCGGGTGAGCGCGTCCGGGTCGGCGTTCGGCGGGACGCCGTGGCCGAGGTTGAAGACGTGCCCCTCCAGGCCGGCGGCGGCGTCGAGCACCTCGCGGGCCTTCGTGGCGACGGTGTCCTTGTCGGTGAACAGGACGGTCGGGTCGAGGTTGCCCTGGAGCGCCTTGCCGGGGCCGACCCGGCGCGCGGCCTCGTCCAGCGGGACGCGCCAGTCGACGCCGACGACGTCCGCGCCGGCCTCGCCCATGAGTCGCAGCAGCTCACCGGTGCCGACGCCGAAGTGGATGCGCGGGACGCCGTACCCGGCGACGGCGTCGAAGACCTTCGCGGAGGCCGGCATGACCGACGCCCGGTAGTCCGCGGGGGCCAGGGCGCCGGCCCAGGAGTCGAAGAGCTGGACGGCGCCGGCGCCGGCCTCGATCTGGACCTTCAGGAAGGCGGCCGTGATGTCGGCGAGGCGGTCGAGCAGGTCGGCCCACAGCTCGGGGTCGCCGTACATCATCGCCTTGGCGTTCTCGTACGTGCGGGACGGGCCGCCCTCGACCAGGTAGCTCGCGAGGGTGAACGGCGCGCCCGCGAAACCGATCAGCGGGGTGCCGCCCAGCTCAGCGGTGAGGAGGCCGATGGCCTCGGTGACGTACGGGACGTCCTCGGGGGTGAGGTCGCGCAGCCGGGCCAGGTCGGCGCGGGTGCGGACGGGCTGCTCGACGACCGGGCCGACGCCGGGCTTGATGTCCAGATCGATGCCGATGGCCTTCAGCGGGACGACGATGTCGCTGAAGTAGATCGCCGCGTCGACGTCGTGCCGGCGCACCGGCTGGAGGGTGATCTCGGTGACCAGTTCGGGCCGCATGCAGGACTCCAGCATGGGCACCCCCTCGCGCACCTTGCGGTACTCGGGCAGGGAGCGGCCGGCCTGGCGCATGAACCACACGGGGGTGTGCGGCACGGGCTCGCGCCTGCACGCCCGGAGGAAGGCGCTGTCGTACGTCGCTGCGGGCTGCCGGCCCGGGGGGATGTCGTTGGCGGTCACGGGGCAAGTCTCGCATGACATCGGTGACCGGCGGCGCGGGGTGTCTTGCCCCGCACCGGGCCCCGCTTCCCCTTACTCTTCCCCGCATGGCTGCGGCTCAGGGACGATTGTCGGACGGCGCTGACGGAATGGACGACGCGGAGGACACCGCGCAGGAGCGGGCGGGCAGCGGGCTGCCCCCGGCGTTCCGGGCCGCGGTCGACGCGCTGCGCACCGCGCGGGTACGGCCGCAGGTCGAGGTGGAGCCGACGCCCGCCCCGCAGCGGCTCGCCCCGCACGCGTACGCGTTGGAGGCCGTGGTGGCCGACGGCGAGCAGGAGCTGGCCGACGGGCGGCTGGTGCTGCTGCACGATCCGGCCGGGCACGAGGCCTGGCAGGGCACCTTCCGGCTGGTGACGCTGGTGCGCGCGGAGCTGGAGCCGGAGATGGCGGCCGATCCGCTGCTGCCCGAGGTGTGCTGGTCGTGGCTGACGGGGGCGCTCCAGGCGCGCGGGCTCGGGTACGGCGAGCCGAGCGGCACGATCACGCGGGCCGGCTCGCACTACTTCGGCGGGCTGGCCGAGCGGCCGGCCGCCTCGCAGATCGAGATCAGGGCGTCGTGGACGCCCCGCGAGGGTCTCGGCGGGGCGCCGGACACCGCTGCTCATCTGGCGGCCTGGTGCGATCTGCTGGCCCAGGTCGCGGGCCTGCCGCCGGCCGGGCCGGGCGACGCGTCGGTGGTGACGCTGCCGCAGCGCCGGGGGCCGCAGTCCCGGTGACGTGACACCGCTGTCCGCACCGCTTCACCCTTGTGGGCGTCCGGTTGACCATCTCTTTGTCGATACGGCCACTTTGCGTACTCGAATCGCACCCGCTCGGACCGACTCGATCTTCGGATGATCGATCGCGTGTCCGAATTGCACGGATTGTTACTCACTAGATCGTGATCATTCTCTAAAGGCGGACAGGTTTGCTGCCGAAGACGACTGTGACCTTGAAAGCACGGTTCGTCCCGGCTTCCTCCCCACAAGCCGGCCCCGTCCCCCACCCAGGAGGCCTGGTGTCCGTTCTCCTCGAGCAACCCGCAAGCCTGGTCGCCTACCGCCCGAACAAGCCGACCGCCATGGTGGTCGTGGCCGACCCCCGCGTCCGCTCCACCGTCACCCGCCACCTGTGGGCGCTCGGCGTGCGCGACGTCATCGAAGCCTCGTCCATCGCGGAGGCTCGTCCCCGCATCGGCAACCCCCGCGACATCTGCGTCGCCGACGTCCACCTCCCCGACGGCTCCGGCCTCACCCTGCTGTCCGAGACCCGCGCCGCGGGCTGGCCCAACGGACTCGCGCTCTCCGCCGCCGACGACATCGGTGCCGTCCGCAACGCGCTCGCGGGCGGCGTCAAGGGGTACGTCGTCACCGGCACCCGCACCAACATCGGACTCCCCTCCCGGCCCGGCTCCACTCCCCTCGGTGCCGCCGCCCGGATGCACCGCCGCCCCCCGGGTGCCCCGAGCCACCCGGGCGGCTACCGGGAGCTGTCCGGACGCGAGGTCGAGGTGCTGAGACTGGTCGCGGAGGGCCAGTCGAACAAGGCGATCGGCGTCTCCATGGGCCTGTCCGCCCTCACCGTCAAGAGCCACCTCGCCCGCATCGCCCGCAAGCTGGGCACCGGTGACCGGGCCGGCATGGTGGCCGTGGCCCTGCGCACCGGGATCATCCACTGAACCCTCCGGATGCCCCCTCCGGAGGACTCCCCGTCCACCCTGGCGAACCCCGTGCCGCCCCAGGGTGACTGGTTTACGACCCTTCAGCACCCGTCGGCGGAACGTTCCGTCGACGGGCGCCGTCCACACACGGATACCCTTGACAGGTGACCGACGCCCAAGACACCGCAGCAGACGGCTCCCTGCGCATCACCGGAGGCACTCCTCCGGACGACGCCGGATCTTCTGTGACGGAGGCGCCGACCCCGCTGCTCGAACCCCGCGAGGGCATTCCGCCCGTGATCACCGACGAGGCCGCCCTCGCCGAGGTGACCGCCGCCTTCGCCGCCGGCTCCGGGCCGGTCGCCGTGGACGCCGAGCGTGCCTCCGGCTACCGCTACGGGCAGCGCGCCTACCTGGTGCAGCTGCGCCGTGAGGGCGCCGGCAGCGCGCTGATCGACCCCGTCGCCTGCCCGGACCTGTCCGGCCTCGGCGAGGCCCTGTCCGGCGTCGAGTGGGTGCTGCACGCGGCCACCCAGGACCTGCCCTGCCTGCGCGAGATAGGCATGGTGCCCACCCGCCTGTTCGACACCGAGCT
The DNA here is from genome assembly GCF_043080665.1 of Streptomyces sp. NPDC014991. NCBI lineage: Bacteria > Bacillati > Actinomycetota > Actinomycetes > Kitasatosporales > Streptomycetaceae > Streptomyces > Streptomyces sp. NPDC014991. The sequence continues at coordinate 292,230 of NZ_JBIBVY010000004.1, read as the reverse complement.
GGCCGGCCGGCTCGCCGGGTTCCCCCGGGTCGGCCTCGGCGCGATGGTGGAGGGCGTCCTCGGGTACGTCCTGGAGAAGGGCCACTCCGCCGTCGACTGGTCGACCCGGCCGCTGCCCGAGCCCTGGCTGCGGTACGCCGCGCTGGACGTGGAGCTGCTCGTGGACCTGCGGGACGCCCTGGAGAAGGAGCTGGACCGGCAGGGCAAGCTGGAGTGGGCGCACCAGGAGTTCGACGCGATCGTCGCCGCGCCGCCGGCCGAGCCCCGCAAGGAACCCTGGCGCCGTACATCGGGGATGCACAAGGTGCGGCGGCGGCGGCAGCTGGCCGTCGTACGGGAGCTGTGGGAGACCCGGGACCGGATCGCGCAGCGGCGCGATGTGTCACCGGGCAAGGTGCTGAGCGACGCGGCCATCGTGGAGGCCGCGCTCGCCCTGCCGGGCACCGTCCACGCGCTCGCCGCGCTGAACGGGTTCGGGCACCGGACGGGCCGCCGGCAGCTGGAGCAGTGGCAGGCGGCCGTGGACCGGGCCAAGGCCGTGCCGGAGAGCGCGCTGCCGCAGCTGGGCCAGGCCGTGACCGGCCCCCCGCCGCCCCGGGCATGGGCAGACAAGGACCCGGTCGCCGCGGCCCGGCTGTCCGCGGCGCGGGCGGCGGTGTCCGCCCTGGCCGAGCGGCTCACCATGCCGCAGGAGAACCTGGTCTCCCCGGACACCGTGCGGCGGATCTGCTGGGAGCCGCCGCGGACCGTCGACGCCGGTTCGGTGGCGACCGCGCTGGCCGGGTACGGCGCACGTCCGTGGCAGGTCGAGCTGGTGACACCGGTACTGGTGGACGCGCTGGCCGCCCAGGGCGCCTGAGGCCCGCCCTCCGGACCCTGCCCGCGTCGCGGGGCCTGGCAAGCGCGCCTTCGGTGGTGCCGTCACTCGCCGCCGCGGCGCCTGATCCGCGGCGGCGGGCCGGCCGCGGCCCGGTCGCGGCCTCCTTCCGGAGGGCTCCGGCGCGTCGCCGCCCGTGAGACGCCGCCCTGCGCGAGAAGCCGGTGCGAACGTCGAGATCACGCCAAGATCCTGGGGCTGCACGGTGGCTCCCGCGCGGTTGCCGTGCCCACCGGGGGTGTGACCTTCACCGCTTGGGTCGGCAGGACTGTGCAGCTACGTTACTCATAAGTAGCATGGGTTCTGAGCGCGCGCTCAGCGCATCGCAGCAGTGCCATCCCGCACCCTGGAGGAGAGCCAATCGTGCCTCGTACCGTCAGGGACGTCGTCTTCGTCGACGGCGTCCGCACCCCGTTCGGCAAGGCGGGCCCGAAGGGTATCTACCACGAGACCCGCGCCGACGACCTCGTCGTGAAGGCGATCCGGGAGCTGCTGCGCCGCAACCCCGGCCTGGACCCGCAGAAGATCGACGAGGTCGCCATCGCCGCGACCACGCAGATCGGCGACCAGGGCCTGACCCTCGGCCGCACCGCCGGCATCCTCGCGGGCCTGCCGCAGTCCGTCCCCGGTTACTCGATCGACCGCATGTGCGCCGGCGCCCTGACCGCCGTGACGACCACCGCCGGTTCGATCGCATTCGGCGCCTACGACGCCGTCATCGCCGGTGGCGTCGAGCACATGGGCCGCCACCCGATGGGCGAGGGCGTGGACCCGAACCCGCGGTTCGTCTCCGAGAAGCTGGTCGACGAGTCGGCCCTGTTCATGGGCATGACCGCGGAGAACCTGCACGACCGCTACCCGCACATCACCAAGCTGCGCACCGACGAGTACGCGGTGCGCTCGCAGGAGAAGGCCGCCAAGGCGTACGCCAACGGCAAGATCCAGCAGGACCTGGTGCCGATCTCGGTGCGCCGGACCAACCCCGAGGGCGGTGAGACGGGCTGGGGCCTGGTCACCGCCGACGAGCCGATGCGCCCGGGCACCACGCTGGAGAACCTGGCGAACCTCAAGACGCCGTTCCGTGTGCACGGCCGGGTCACCGCCGGTAACGCGGCCGGTCTGAACGACGGCGCCACCGCGTCGATCATCGCGAGCGAGGACTTCGCCCGCGAGAACGGCCTGCCGGTCCGGATGCGCCTCGTCTCCTACGCCTTCGCGGGCGTCGAGCCGGAGGTCATGGGCTACGGCCCGATCCCGGCCACGGAGAAGGCCCTGGCCAAGGCGGGCCTGTCCATCTCCGACATCGGCCTGTTCGAGATCAACGAGGCCTTCGCCATCCAGGTCCTGGCCTTCCTCGACCACTACGGCATCGCGGACGACGACGAGCGCGTCAACCAGTACGGCGGCGCCATCGCCTACGGCCACCCGCTGGCCTCCTCCGGCGTCCGTCTGATGACGCAGCTGGCCCGCCAGTTCGAGGAGCAGCCGCACGTCCGCTACGGCCTGACCACCATGTGCGTCGGCTTCGGCATGGGCGCGACGGTCGTCTGGGAGAACCCGCACTTCGAGGGGGACAAGTGAGCACCACCACCGAGCTTCTGAAGCAGGCTTCGGAGCTGTTTCCCGACGAGGTCGTCACCAGTGCGCACGTACGCCACTTCGACCTGCCGTTCGGCGCCGGCCGCTTCGCGCTGATCACGCTGGACAACGGCCTGGACCACACCAAGCCGACCACCTTCGGGCCCGCCTCGCTCGCGAACCTCGACACCGCGATCGACCAGGTGGAGAAGGAGGCCGCCGACGGTGAGATCGTCGGTGCCGGCATCACCGGCAAGCCGTTCATCTTCGCGGTCGGCGCCGACCTCAAGGGCGTCGAGCTGCTGAAGGAGCACGAGCACGCGCTCGCCATCGGCAAGGGCGGCCACGAGGTCTTCAAGCGCCTGTCGAAGCTGGCCGTCCCGACGTTCGCCTACTACAACGGCGCGGCGATGGGCGGCGGCGTCGAGGTCGGCCTGCACTGCACCTACCGGACCGTCTCGAAGGCGATCCCGGCGTTCTCCCTGCCCGAGGTCTTCCTCGGCCTGGTCCCCGGCTGGGGCGGCTGCACGCTGCTGCCCAACCTGATCGGCGCCGACAAGGCCGTCTCGGTCGTCATCGAGAACTCGCTCAACCAGAACAAGCAGCTCAAGGGCAAGCAGGTCTTCGAGCTGGGCATCGCCGACGCCCTGTTCGAGGGTGCCGACTTCCTGGAGCAGTCGCTGCTGTGGACCGCCCAGGTCCTCAAGGGCGACATCAAGGTCGAGCGTCCGGCGATCGACCGCGGCGAGGCCTGGGACCAGGCGGTCGCGCGCGGCCGGTTCATCGCCGACTCCAAGGTGCACGGCGCGGCCCCGGCCGCCTACCGCGCCCTGGACATCATCGCCGCCGCGAAGAACGGCGACCTCCAGCAGGGCTACGACGCCGAGGACCAGGCGCTCGCCGACCTGATCATGGGCGGTGAACTGCGCTCCGGCATCTACGCGTTCAACCTCGTGCAGAAGCGCGGCAAGCGTCCCGCCGGCGCCCCGGACAAGAGCCTGGCCCGCCCGGTCACCAAGGTCGGTGTCGTCGGCGCCGGTCTGATGGCCTCCCAGCTCGCCCTGCTGTTCCTGCGCCGCCTGGAGGTGCCGGTCGTCCTGACCGACATCGACCAGGAGCGCGTCGACAAGGGTGTGGGCTACGTCCACGCCGAGATCGACAAGCTGCTCGGCAAGGGGCGCGTCAACCAGGACAAGGCCAACCGTCTCAAGGCCCTGGTCACCGGCGTGCTGGACAAGGCCGAGGGCTTCTCGGACGCGGACTTCGTCATCGAGGCCGTGTTCGAGGAGATCGGGGTCAAGCAGCAGGTGTTCGCGGAGGTCGAGGCGGTCGCCCCGGCGCACGCGATCCTCGCCACCAACACCTCGTCCCTGTCGGTGACGGAGATGGCGTCGAAGCTCAAGAACCCCGAGCGGGTCGTGGGCTTCCACTTCTTCAACCCGGTCGCGATCCTCCCGCTGCTGGAGATCGTCCGCGGCGAGCAGACGGACGACGCCTCGCTGGCGACCGCCTTCGCGGTGGCCAAGAAGCTGAAGAAGACCGCGGTGCTGGTCAAGGACGCCCCGGCGTTCGTCGTGAACCGCATTTTGACCCGCTTCATGGGCGAGATCCAGAACGTCATCGACGAGGGCACCCCGGTCGAGGTCGCCGAGAAGGCCGTCGAGCCGCTCGGTCTGCCGATGTCCCCGCTGGTCCTGCTGGAACTGGTCGGCCCCGCCATCGGCCTGCACGTCTCGGAGACCCTCAACCGGGCCTTCCCGGACCGCTTCACCGTCTCCCCGAACCTGAAGGCGGTCGTCGAGGCCGGCAAGCGCGGCTTCTACGTCTACGACAGCGGCAAGCCGGAGCTGGACCCCGAGGTCGCCGCGCTGCTGAAGCAGGGTGACACCGTCCTCACCGAGGAGCAGGTGCGGGCCCGGGTGCTGGACGCGGTGGCGCAGGAGATCGGGCTCATGCTCGACGAGGGCGTCGTCGCCGAGGCCCAGGACATCGACCTGTGCCTGATCACGGGCGCCGGCTGGCCCTTCCACCTGGGCGGCATCACGCCGTACCTGGACCGTGAGGGTGTCTCGGAGCGCGTGAACGGCAAGAAGTTCCTGGCGCCGGGCGTGGCGAGCGTGCCCGCGTAACGCCTCTCCGGTCGCACGCCGGGTGCCCGCACTCCTCCCGGAGTGCGGGCACCCGGCGTTCTGCCCGCCGTTCCCCGCCCGGCGGGTCGCCGGGCCGGGCCGGGCGGGGTCACACCTCCTGCCACGCCTCCAGCGCCAGCCCCGGCTCGTCCTTGCGCCGGGTCAGCAGGAGCCGCCCGGTCGACGGGGACGACGTCGCCGCCACCACCCGGCCCTCCTCGTCCGTCGCGAGGCACACCAGCGCGTCCAGTGGGAGCTGCGGGCCCGACTCGGTCCACCAGGCGCCCGCCGACTCCACCTCGGTCGGGTACGCGGCGAAGGCGACGCGTCCGCTCGCCGACCGCTGGGCCAGCAGGGTGCAGTCGTAACCGTCCAGCGCGCAGCGGACCGCCGCGACCGGGCCGGGGCCCGCCGCCGGCAGCAGGGTGGCCGGCTCGTCGCCGGAGCGCCAGGCGCACAGGCCGCCGGAGGTGTCGGTGTAGAAGACGGTCGTCCGGTCGGGTGAGGTGGCGAGGGCGCGCAGGGTGCCCGGGCGGACCGGAGCCCTGAGGGTCTCCTGGAGCACGGGCCGGCCGCCCGGCTGCTCCTGACGCCAGTACAGCAGGCCCTGTGGCACCGCCGCGTACAGTTCTGTCCTGCCGGACTCCCCCGTGACCGCGGCCAGTCCGTCGATCACCTCGCTGCCCTCCAGGTCCCGCCAGGGCTCCCAGCCGCCCTTCTCCTTCTGCGCGAGCAGGCTCACCCCGCCGTCGCCGTCGGGCACGAAAAGATGGGCGCGGCCCTGCGCGTCGACGGCGACCGCGGGGGTGCCGGTCCGGTCGCCCTTCTTGTGCGGGTGGCCGACCGGGTTCCAGTCCAGGGCGGCCAGGTGCGGGCGGAAGTGCGTGGAGTGCACGAGCCCGGACTCGCCCTTGACGGTGGGCCGCCAGGAGACCAGATGGGCGTAGCCGTCGGCGCCCTGGCCGACGGCGAGGACGGGGTGCAGCCGCTGGTCGCCGCCCACCCGGCGCGGGGCGGACCAGGGGCCGCCGGGGCCGCGCTCCGCCCGGCACAGGACGGCGTCGCCGGACAGCTGGTAGACACTGAGCCGGCCGTCTCGGCCGCGGAGGAGCCAGTCGCCGTTCACCGGTTCACCTTAAGCCGCTCGGCGGCGGCCCGGGGGCGCGGCCCCCGCCCGCCGACGTGGCACCCTTGCCGCATGACCGAGCCCTTGGACGCCCCGCCCTCCCCGGCCCCGCTGCTCGTGATCGTGGACGGCGCGAACGTCGTCGGTTCGCGGCCCGACGGCTGGTGGCGGGACCGTGAGGGGGCGGCCGAGCGGCTGCGGGACCGGCTGGCGGGACAGGGCCTGCCGGGGCGGGCGGAACCGGTGGAGATCGTGCTCGTGGTCGAGGGCGCGGCCCGTGGTGTTGCCTCGGTGCCGGGCGTGCGGGTGGAGGCGGCGCCGGGCAGCGGCGACGACCGGATCGTGGAGCTGGCCGCCGAGAACGCCGGCCGGGCCCGCCTGGTGATCACCGCCGACCGTGAGCTGCGGCGCCGGGTGGCGGGGCTGGGCGCGGAGGTGGCCGGTCCGCGTACGGTCCTGGGCTGAGCCGCGCCCGCTGTGCCCCCGGCACCCGGGCGTACAGCACCGCCCCGTCCACCCGGCCCGCCCGGGTGTACCCCGCGGCCAGCAGCCGGCGCAGGGTGGGGACGCGGTCGGGGGCGTACGGCCTGCCCCGGGAGTCGTCCACGACCAGGGCCGGGGCGTGCGCGGCCAGTTCCCGGCGGAAGACCGGCCAGGTGCCGGCGACGGCGTACTCCTCGCCGACCCGGAGGCCGTCGCGGCCACCGCTGTAGTTGGTGAGCAGGCCCGCGGTGAGGTAGCGGGTGGCGGGGGTGCGGCCGGCCAGCCAGTACGTCTCCGGGTGTATGCCCCAGACGAGGACCCGGTCGGCGGGCCCGGTGCGGTGGGCGAGGGCCGCCGCGAGCCGTTCGGCGTGCCGGAGTTCCGGGCGCGGGGCGAGCAGGCCCCAGGCGACGAAGAGGGCGCAGCAGCAGGCGGAGATCCGGACGGCGGCCCGGTGCCGGTCCCGGGGCGGGACCTGGAGCGCGGCGGTCGCCAGGAGTGCCAGCGGCGGGGTGAGTTGCAGGTAGTAGTGGCCGAAGAAGTGGAGGCCGAGGGTGACGGCGGCGGCCGAGGAGGCCAGCCACAGCCACAGTTCGGGCGCCGGGGAGCGGGCGGCGCGCAGGGCCCGTACGACCGGTGGGAGCAGGCCCGCCGACGCCCCGGCCAGGAGGGCGGTGTTGGCCGACGCGCGGGCCAGGACGTGGAGTGGGGAGCCGGTGAGGGAGGCGTACGCGGCGGAACCGGTCACCGTCCAGAACAGGAAGCCGGCCGGGCCGGTGAGCAGGGCCGCGACGGTCACCGGCACGGCGCAGCCGGCCGCGAGCCGTGTCACGTCCGCGCGCGGGGCGCCCCGGCGGTACAGCAGCCAGGCCACCGGCAGCAGTACCGCACCCCCGGTCTGCTTGGTCAGGAACGCTGCGGCGACGGCGGTCCCGGCCGCGCCCCAGCGCCCCCGGTCGGCGCACCACAGGGCCGCGGCGGTGCCGGGCAGCATGAACACCTCGAAGGTGGCGGCCTGCGCGTCCTCGGGGTTGAGCCCGACGGAGACCAGCAGGTACAGCACCCCGGCGGTACGGCCCGCGCGGTCGCCCCAGCGGCGGCGGGCGAGGGAGGCCAGCAGCATGGCCGTGAGCAGCTGGGCGAGGACGGCGAGCACCCGCAGCGGGGTCAGGGAGCCGGATCCGCAGACCGCGAACGCGGCCTGGTAGAGCCAGGGCAGCAGCGGCGGTTTGCGGTCCACCACCGTGTCGTACAGCCGGCCTCCCTGGAGTAGCAGCCCGGCCTGTACGGCGAGATAGCCCTCGTCGGGGTTCCACAGCGGCCGGACGAAGGACGGGATCCGGGTCGCGCAGGCCAGGGCCGCCAGTACGGGCAGCAGCCGCGGCCAGTACGCCGTCCGGGTGACCGCGGTCCGTGCGGGGGCGAGCGGGGCGGCGAGCATGGTCAGCACGCTATCCGGCCCGGCGGTCCGCGCCGCGGCGGGACATACGGGGCCGGTCCCCCGAACGCGTCCGGTTACGCGGTGTCCCCGCTCGGCGGGCGGGCGGCCCCGCCTGCCGTGGTGCTCTCCCCCCGGCCGAGCCGGCTGTGCGAGCGGCCGTAGAGGAAGTAGATGACGAAGCCGATGACCATCCAGATCGCGAAGCGCAGCCACGTCTCGGCGGGCAGGTTCAGCATCAGCCACAGCGAGGCGCACACCGACAGGACGGGGATGACCGGAACCCACGGGGTGCGGAACGCGCGAGGCAGGTCCGGGCGGGTCCGGCGGAGGATGATGACGCTGATCGCGACGACGATGAACGCGAACAGCGTGCCGATGTTGACCAGTTCGCCGAGGGTTGTCAGGCTGGTGAAGCCCGCGACGACCGCGATGACGACGCCGAGCAGGATCGTCGGCCGGTACGGCGTGCGGAAGCGCGGGTGGGTGCGCGAGAAGAACCGCGGCAGCAGCCCGTCGCGGCTCATCGCGAAGAACACGCGGGTCTGGCCGAGCAGCAGGATCATGCAGACGGTGATGAGGCCGATGGTGGCGCCGAAGCTGATCACGCCCGCGTACCAGGGGTGCCCCGTGGCCTTGAAGGCCTCCGCGAGCGGGGCCTCCACGGACAGCCTCTTGTACTTCTCCATCCCCGTGACGACGATCGACACCGCGACGTAGAGCAGCGTACAGATGATGAGGGAGCCGAGGATGCCGCGGGGCATGTCGCGCTGCGGGTTACGGGTCTCCTCGGCGGCCGTGGCCACCACGTCGAAGCCGATGAAGGCGAAGAACACGATCGAGGCGCCGGTGAAGATGCCCATCACGCCGAAGTTGGACGGTGCCCAGCCGAACATCAGCTGGATCAGCGGTGCCTTGAGGTTGCCGCCGGCCTCCGCGGGCAGCGCCGGGGGGATGTACGGGTTGTAGTTGGCCGTGTTGACGATGAACGCGCCCGCGATGATGACGATGAGCACGACGGTCACCTTGACCGCCACGACCACCTGGGTGACGCGCGCGGACAGTTTCATGCCGACGACGAGCACGGCCGTGAGCGCCAGCACCAGCAGGGCGGCGAAGATGTCGAACCCGAAGCCGTGGGCGTTGTCCCGTCCGCCGAGTGCGGCGGGGACGTGCCAGCCGATGTTGGTGGCGAGGAACGACCGGAAGTAGCCCGACCAGCCGACGGCGACCACCGCCGTGCCCAGCGCGAACTCCAGGACCAGGTCCCAGCCGATGATCCAGGCGGGCAGCTCGCCGATGGAGGCGTACGAGAAGGTGTACGCGGACCCCGCCACCGGGACGCTGGAGGCGAACTCGGCGTAGCAGAGGGCGGCGAGGGCGCAGGCGACACCCGCGGCGACGAACGACAGGGAGATCGCGGGGCCGGCGGTCGTCCTGGCGACCGACCCGGTGTAGACGAAGATGCCGGTGCCGATGATCACACCGACGCCGAACACGGTCAGGTCCAGCGCCGACAGGGACTTCTTGAGCGCGTGCTCCGGCTCCTCGGTGTCGAGGATGGACTGCTCGACCTTCTTCGTCCGGAAAAGGGTACTGCTCACGGGCCTACCTCCCACGCGCTTGTCGTCCTCGACATGATTCGAGAGGGCCTGGGACGTGTCTGGCCCGGCACAGGCAGGTTCACGCAAAAACGCCGGTTCCGCCACCTGGCGTGGCGGAACCGGCGTCCGGGAGCGGGTGGTTCTAGTCGCGCGCGGGCTCCACGGAGTCCACCGCGTCGGCCGCGCGGTCGAAGCGGCCGTCGAGCTTGGAGACCAGCCCGGTGACCTGGCGGGCGATGTCGGGCGCGGTCAGCCCGATCTCGGCGAGCACCTCGGCGCGGGAGGCGTGGTCGAGGAAGCGCGGCGGGATGCCGAAGTCGCGCAGCGGTACGTCCACGCCCGCGTCGCGCAGCGCCTGGGCGATCGCGGAGCCCACACCGCCGACGCGGCTGTTGTCCTCGACGGTGACGACGACCCGGTGCCGCTCGGCCAGCGGGGCCATGGCCTCGTCGACGGGCTTGACCCAGCGCGGGTCGACCACGGTGGTGGAGATCCCCTGCCGGTCCAGCAGGGCGGCGATCTCCAGGCACATCGGGGCGAGGGCACCCACGGAGACCAGCAGCACGTCCGTGGGGGCACCTGCCGTGCCGTTCATGCCGCGGGAGAGGTCGGTGGCGGGCTCGCGGAGCACGTCCATGCCGCCGACCCGGCCCACGGCCGGTACGGCGGGGCCGACGGCGCCCTTGGAGAAGCGCACCACGGTCGGCGCGTCCTCGACGGCGACGGCCTCACGCAGCTGGGCGCGGACCTGGTCGGCGTCGCGCGGCGCGGCGAGCCGCAGCCCCGGCACGACCTGGAGGAGGGACATGTCCCACATGCCGTTGTGCGAGGCGCCGTCGGTGCCCGTGACACCGGCCCGGTCGAGCACGAAGGTCACCCCGCACCGGTGCAGGGCGACGTCCATGAGGACCTGGTCGAAGGCGCGGTTGAGGAAGGTGGCGTACACGGCGAAGACGGGATGCAGCCCGCCGTACGCGAGGCCCGCCGCGGAGACGGCGCCGTGCTGCTCGGCGATCCCGACGTCGTACACCCGTTCGGGGAAGCGCTTGGCGAACTTGTCCAGGCCGACGGGCTGGAGCATGGCCGCGGTGATCGCGACGATGTCGTCGCGCTCCTCGCCGAGCCGCACCATCTCCTCGCCGAACACGGAGGTCCAGTCGGCGCCGGAGGAGGCGATCGGCAGCCCGGTGTCGGGGTGGATCTTGCCGACGGCGTGGAAACGGTCGGCCTCGTCCTGGAGGGCGGGCTGGTAGCCGCGGCCCTTCTCGGTCAGGCAGTGCACGATCACCGGGCCGCCGAACCGCTTGGCACGGGCCAGCGCCGACTCCAGCGCCTCGATGTCGTGCCCGTCGATCGGGCCGACGTACTTCAGGCCCAGGTCCTCGAACATGCCCTGCGGGGCGATGAAGTCCTTCAGCCCCTTCTTGGCGCCGTGCAGCGTCTCGTACAGCGGCCGTCCCACGACCGGGGTGCGGTCGAGGATGTCCTTCGTCCGGGCCAGGAAGCGCTCGTAGCCGTCGGTGGTGCGCAGCGTCGCCAGGTGGTTGGCGAGCCCGCCGATGGTCGGGGCGTAGGAGCGCTCGTTGTCGTTGACGACGATGACGAGCGGGCGGTCCTTGGCCTCGGCGATGTTGTTCAGCGCCTCCCAGGCCATGCCGCCGGTCAGCGCGCCGTCACCGATGACGGCGACGACATGGCTGTCCCGCTCGCGGCGCTGGTTGGCCTTGGCGATGCCGTCGGCCCAGCCGAGGACCGTGGAGGCGTGGCTGTTCTCGATGACGTCGTGCTCGGACTCGGCCTGCGAGGGATAGCCCGACAGGCCGCCCTTCATCTTCAGCCGGGAGAAGTCCTGCCGGCCGGTGAGCAGCTTGTGCACGTAGGACTGGTGGCCGGTGTCCCACAGCACCTTGTCCTTCGGCGAGTCGAAGACCCGGTGCAGGGCGATGGTCAGCTCCACCACACCGAGGTTCGGGCCGAGGTGGCCGCCGGTCTTGGAAACCGCGTCGACGAGGAAGCTCCGGATCTCCCCTGCCAGCTGGTCCAGCTCCTCCAGGCTGAGCCGGTCCAGATCGCGCGGTCCCGTGATACGGGTCAGCAGCGGCACCCGTGCCTCCTTGCAGTAGAGCTGATCGAGCTTTGCCGGGCTTGTCGAGTCTAATGTTCCGGCTTCGCCGGTGGTGCCCGGGTGCAGGACACGGGAGTGCCCGGCGCCTCGAAGGCGCCGGGCACTGGGTCGTCCGGGTGTTACGCCCGCCCGGCCGACTTCTGGGTCCTGCGGGTCACCGCGTCGATGACGACGGTGGCCAGCAGGACGCCGCCGGTGATCATGTACTGGACCGGGGAGGCGATGCCCTGCAGGGCGAGGCCGTACTGGATCGAGACGATCACCAGCACGCCGAGGAGCGCGTCCCAGGTCCGGCCCCGGCCGCCGAAGAGGGACGTGCCGCCGATCACGGCCGCCGCGATCGCGTTCATCAGCAGGTCACCGCCACCGGCGCCCTGGTTGGCCGAGGTGATCTTGGAGGCGATGAACAGACCGCCGATGGCGGCGAAGGTGCCGGAGATGGCGTAGACCGAGATCCGGATCGCCGCGACGTTGATGCCGGCCCGGCGGGAGGCCTCGATGCTGCCGCCGAGCGCGAAGATCTTGCGGCCGTACGCCGTGCGGCGCAGCACGAAGTCGGTGATCACCAGGACCGCCAGGAACAGCACCACGGCCAGCGGCAGGCCCTTGTACTGGTTGAAGACGGCGGCGGCGGCGAAGGCCACGACGGCGAGGAGCGCCGTGCGGACGATGATCTCGCTCAGCGGACGGGACGGCACACCCGCGGCCTCACGGCGGCGGGTGTCGAAGAACGCGGTGAGGAAGAACACGACGACGGCGACCGTGGCGAGGCCGTAGGCGGCCGCCACGTCGCTGAAGTAGTAGCCGCTCAGCTTGGCGACCAGACCGCTGTCGTCCAGGTTGATCGTGCCGTTGCTGCCGAGGATCTGGAGCATGAAGCCGTTCCAGAACAGCAGACCGGCCAGGGTGACGGCGAAGGCCGGGACACCCACCCGGGCGAAGAAGAAGCCGTGGATCGCGCCCGCGACCGCGCCGGTGAGGATGGCGAGGATCAGCGCCAGCCACTCGGCCATGCCGTGCGTGATGTTGAGGACGGCGAAGGTGGCGCCCGCGACACCGCTGACCGAACCGACCGACAGGTCGATCTCGCCGAGCAGCAGGACGAACACGATGCCGACGGCGATCATGCCCGTGCCGACCATGGCCACGGAGATGTCGGACAGGTTGCCCGCGGTGAGGAAGTTGGAGTTCAGGCTCGCGAAGATCGCCCAGATGACGATCAGGCCGACGACGACCGGGATCGAGCCGAGGTCACCGCCGCGGATCTTGCGCTTGAACTCGCCGATGTAGCCGGCGAGGCCCTGCTCGCGCACGAGCAGCCGGGGGTCGACGGCCACGTCCGAGCCGGCGGCGGCCTCCGGGTTTTCCGCCGTCTGCCCGCCGGCGGGGGCGGAAGTCTTGTCGATGCTCACTTCTGAGCCTCCCCGTTGCGCGCCGCACGGCGGGTCACGGCGTTGTCCGTGGCACCGGTGATGGCGGAGATGATCTCTTCCTGCGAGGTCGACTTGACCTCGAACACGCCGTTGTTGCGCCCCAGGCGCAGCACGGCGACCTTGTCCGCCACGGCCTTCACGTCGGCCATGTTGTGGCTGATGAGGATCACGGCGTGGCCGCGCTCGCGCAGCCGCTCCACGAGGTCGAGGACCTGCGCGGTCTGCTCGACACCGAGGGCCGCGGTGGGCTCGTCGAGGATGACCAGCTTGGGCTCGCCGAGCATGGAGCGGGCGATGGCCACGGTCTGGCGCTGACCGCCGGAGAGCGAGGCGATCGGGATGCGCACGCTGGGGATGCGGATCGAAAGCGTGGTGAGCAGCTCACGGGAGCGGCGCTCCATCTCCACCTCGTCCAGGACGCCGCGCTTGCGCAGCTCCCGGCCCAGGTAGAGGTTGCCGACGACGTCGATGTTGTCGCACAGCGCGAGGTCCTGGTAGACGGTCGCGATGCCCAGGTTCTGGGCGTCGTGCGGCTTGTTGATCTGTACGGTTCTACCGTCCCACTCGATGACACCCTCATCGATGGGATGCACGCCGGCGATCGTCTTGACCAGCGTGGACTTTCCGGCGCCGTTGTCGCCCACCAGGGCGACCACTTCACCGGCGTGGACCTCAAGCTCGACGTCGGTGAGCGCCTGGACGGCACCGAACCGCTTGGAGACCCCGCGCAACGCCAGCACGGGCGTAGCGGACACGTGAACCATCTCCTTCGCCGCCTGACCCGGCGGGAGGTTGTGCAGAAGTTTGGAAGGGGGGTCCGTCCGGCGCCCCGCCCTAGCTTGCGGGGCTGGTGGATGCGGGGCGCCGGAGGGGTTTGTCACCGCGCGTGTCCGCCGGGGAAGTCCTCCGGGGAACTCGCGCGTACGTGAGGCGTCGTGCGGCTGCTTACTTCAGACCGATCTTGTCGCAGGCCGACTTGTACTTGCCGGTGCAGATGTCGCTGATCGTGTAGAAGCCGTCCTTGATGACGGTCTCCTTGATGTTGTCCTTGGTCAGCGAGACGACCGGGACGATGACCGAGGGGACCTGCTTCGCGGTCGGGCTGTCGACCTTGCTCGTGGCGATGGAGTCGAGCTTCTCGCCCTTGCCGAGCGCGACGGCCATCTTAGCGGCCACGGCGGCCTCCTGCGGGTAGGACTTGTACACGCTCATGTACTGGTCGCCCGTCACGATGCGCTGCACACCGGCGAGCTCGGCGTCCTGGCCGGTCACCGGAACGCTGATGCCCGCGGCCTTGAGCGCGGTGATGATACCGCCGGCCATGCCGTCGTTGGCGGAGTAGACGCCCACGATGTTCTTCTTGCCGAGGGCGGAGATGGCGCCCTCCATGTTGGCGTTGGCGTTCTCCGGCTTCCACTCCTTGGTGTCGTACGACTTGGCGATGTCGACCTTGCCCTTGAGCTCCGCCAGCGCGCCCTTCTTGAAGAAGGCGGCGTTCGGGTCGGTGATCGCGCCGTTCATCATGACGATCTTGGCGGAGGGCTTGGCCTTGTCGCCCAGCGCCTTCAGCAGGGCCTTGCCCTGGGTGTGACCGACCTCTTCGTTGTCGAAGGAGGTGTAGGCGTCGATCGGGCCCTCGGCCAGGCGGTCGTAGGCGACGACCGGGATGCCGGCGTCCTTGGCCTTCTTGACCGAGCTGGCGATGGCCTTGGAGTCCACCGCGTCCACGATCAGCACGTCGACCTTGTTGGTCACCATCGTGTCGACCTGCTGGTTCTGCGTGGTGGCGTCCTGCTTGGCGTTCGCGTAGACGACCTTGCCCTTGCCGTTCGTCAGGTCCCGGACCTGCTTCTCGATGATGGGCTTGTCGAACTTTTCGTAACGCGCGGTCTGGTTCTCCGGAAGAAGCAGACCCACCGTGATGGCGTCGCCCTTCTTGGCACCGGAGCTGGAGTGGTCGCTGTTGCCCTTGGATTCCTTGGCACTGCCACAGGCGGCCAGCGACACGGCCATCGCACCGGCGGCAACGGCAACGGCGGCACGACGCATACGTGCGTTCACTTGAGAAACCTCCCTGACGAGGCCGCGTCGTTGCGGCCGAGGTGGCTGGAAGTCAACTCGGCCACACGTGCGACGTCAAGAAGTAAATCCTTAACGAGATGGCAACGGTGCCATCCGTTCTCTAAGTGAAGGCAGGGGCCGCCACGGGGAGCGCCCCCTCCAAAAGGGTCGAATCACCCATCTCGCTGAGGGCGAGGGCGAGCGCCCCGAGCACCTCCGCGCGACCGCCAAGTGCCCCCGGGAGCACGGACAGTTGGCGCGCCGCGCTGGGGATGGCATAGCGGCCGACCGACTCCCTGATGGGCCCGAGCACCAGCTCACCCGCCTCGGCGAGATCACCGCCGAGGACCACCCTGCTCGGGTTCAGCAGGTTGCAGAGATTGGCCACGCCGCTGCCGATGTGGCGGCCGACGTCGGCGACCACCCGGCGGCAGCCCGGGTCACCGTCCCTGGCCAGCCGTACGACGCCCTCCATCGTCAGGTCGCTGCCGTGGCTGGGCTGGAGCAGCGGGAGCACGTAGCGTGCCGCCGCGAAGGTCTCCAGGCAGCCGCGGTTGCCGCAGCGGCAGACCGGACCGGACTCGTCGAGGGTGATGTGCCCGATCTCGCCGGCCGTGCCGCCGGGGCCGCGGTAGATCTTCCCGTCGATCACCAGGCCCGCCCCGACACCGCTGGCGACCTTGATGTACGCCAGGTCGCGCACGCCCTTGCCGCTGCCCCAGACCAGCTCGCCGAGGGCGCCGAGGTTGGCGTCGTTGTCCACGTGCACGGGCACGCCGAGCCGTTCGCGCAGCTCCTCGGCGGGCTTGGTGCCGCCCCAGCCGGGGAGGATCGCGGTGGACCCCAGCGTCCCCGACTCCACGTCGATCGGACCCGGCACGCCGAGTCCCACGCCGGCCACCTTGGACCGGTCCACCCCGGTTGCCGCGACCAGCCGGCTGACCAGCTGTTCGGCCCGGTCGAAACCCTGGTCGGCGGAGGCGTCGACGTCCAGCGGCTCGGCCTCCTCGGCCAGCACCTGGTGGGCGAGGTTCCCGATCGCGACGCGCAGATGGGTGTGCCCGAAGTCCACGCCGATCACGATGCCGGCGTCCCCGCTCAGACTGACGCTGCGGGCCCGCCGCCCGCCCGCCGACGTGGGCGTGACCTCGACGGTTCCACCGTCCTTCAGTTCCCGCACGATATTGGAGACGGTCGCGGCCGACAGACCGGTCGTCCGCGCGATCTCCGCCTGCGTGAGGGACCCGGCCAGGCGCACGGCCCGGACGACCCGCTCCAGGTTGGCTCGGTGCAGTGATGACTGCGACCCTGGAGTCTCCACGACGACCTCCTGAGCGCGGGGCCGCTTCGGCGAGGCCCCGTGTATGTCCAACTAGTGAACTCTAAGCTGAGCCGTTCGGGGTGACTCCCGTCAAGAGGTTGAACCGTTTCCGGGTACCCGGACGCACGCGTGCGCGCCGCCCCCGGAGCCTGGAGCGGCGTACGCGCGGACGGCGCCGGGTGCGGTTATTTAAGGGTCGCCGAGGTCAGCCCCGCCTGCACCTGGCGCTGGAAGGACAGGTACACCACCAGCATCGGAATCATGGCGATGGTCACACCCGCGAACAGAACGGGCAGGTCGGCGGCGTATCCCTGCTGCTGGTTCAGCTGGATCAGGCCCTGGGTGAGGACGTACCGTTCGGGGTCGGAGCCGCTCTGCGGCTGCATGAGGACCGTGGGCAGGATGAACTGGTTCCACTGCCCCAGCGTGTTGAAGATCCCCACGCTGATCAGTCCCGGCTTGGCCATGGGCAGCATCACCTGGAAGAACGTCCGGGTGTGCGAGGCGCCGTCCAGTACGGCCGCCTCGAAGACGGCGGTGGGCAGGGTCCGGAAGAAGGCGTGCATGAAGAACACCGTGAACGGCATCGAGTAGGCGATGTAGACCAGGACCAGCCCCTGGTAGGTGTTGAGCATGTCCAGCCGTTTGACCATGAAGAACAGCGGGACCAGGGCCAGGAACACCGGGAACATCGCGCCGGCGACGAAGAAGTAGTACAGCAGCCGGCTGCCCGGGAACGGGTACCGGGCCAGCACGTACGCGGCCATCGACCCGAACAGCATGGTCAGCGGCACGGAGAAGACCAGGACGATCACAGTGTTCAGGAAGTAGTCGCCGATGCCCTTGTCCCAGGCGCGGGCGAAGACGTCCAGGGACCAGTGCCGGGGCCAGCCGAAGGCCGAGCCGCCGATCTGGGCGTCGGTCTTGAAGGAGCTGAGCACCAGCCACAGCAGCGGCAGCACGATCAGCAGGGCCCACAGGGCGAGGAAGCCGTGGGAGAAGGCGTTCAGGACCACGCCCTCGCCGCGCCGGCCGCCGGCTCGCAGGGGGGGCCTGGCGACGGGCCGCCCGGCCTGCGCGGGGGCGGTTTCCTTGATGGGTGCGCTCATCGTCGTCTCTCCCGCTCAGAACTCGATGCGCTCGCGGCGGGTGGCGCGCAGCGTGACCACGGACAGGACCAGCGTGAGCAGCAGCATGACGACGCCCATGGCGCAGGCGTAGCCGCTCTTGCCGTAGTACAGGAAGTTGCGCATCATCACCGTCGACATCACGTCGCTGTGGTGGTCGGGGCCGCCGCCGTACGCGCCCATGTTCTGGGTCATGGCCGAGACCAGCACGAACATGTCCATGGCGACGATGCCGAGGTAGACCCAGGCGGTCTGCACCGAGTCCCACAGCAGGGGCAGGGTGATGCGGAAGAAGGACTGGTTGCGGCTCGCCCCGTCGATCAGGGCGGCTTCGTAGATGTCCCGCGGGACGGTCTGCATGGCGGCGGAGAACAGCACCAGGTAGAAGCCGACGCCGTGCCAGACCACGACCAGCATCAGCGCCCAGAGCACCATGCTCGGCTCGTTGAGCCATTCGACGGGGTTGTCGGCGTCGACCAGCCCCGTCTTGATCAGCAGGCCGTTGAGCAGACCACCGCCGTCGCTGCGGTACACGGCGTTGAACAGCACCGCGAGGATCGCCAGTGACAGCACCTGGGGGAAGAAGTAGAGGATCTTGTAGAACGTCGCTCCGGCGACTCCCCGCACCCCGCCGGCCCGGCTGCGCCCGCCCGCGTTGAGCATGTAGGCGAAGAACAGGGCGAGCAGAATCGTGATCACCGGGATGAAGACCAGGAAGAGGATGTTGTGCCAGACGGCCTCCAGGAAGATGTCGTCCTGGAACAGCGCCCGGTAATTGTCCAGACCGACGAAGCGAAAGGTCTGCGACTGTCCCTTCCAGTCGGTCAGTGAATAGCCGATCGTCTGGATGTACGGCCAGATCACGAAGATCAGATAAAGCGCCACGGGGACGAGGAGAAATCCCGTGACGAACCGGTACTGCCCTCTGCGCATACCTGCCCCTGACATTCCGGCCCGCACCGGCGCCCCGGAGGGAGCGCGGGGGACTGCGCGACACGCCGCGACGAACCGGCATCCGCAGTCACGCCCGCGCCCCCGGGGCGCCCCGGCGGACTAGTCCCGGTGGTTCTTCTTCGACGCGGGGTCCTTGGCCTGTTTGTCCACCGCGGCCTGACACCGCTTCAGCCACTCCTTCGGCTGGATGCGCCGGGCCATCAGCTCGTTGGACGCGGCCTCGATGGCGGTGCCCATCTCGCCGTACCACTCGGTGTACAGGTATCGGAAGGTGTGGTCACCGGCCGCCTTGGACGCCTCGACCGTGGACTGCGTGCCCGGGCGCAACCGCACACCCGGGTCGACGCCGTCCTTGAGGATGGTGAGCGAGTTGGCCTGCTTGGCGAAGAGCGTCGACCACTCCTTGGAGAGCATGCGCCGCATGAACTCCTTGGCGGCCGGCAGGTTCCCGGCCTTCGACGGGATGACGAAGGGCTCGCCCGAGCCGGCCCGGATCGCCTCGAACGGCAGGGCGCTGCCGGACAGCAGCGGCATGGGCAGGAACTTCATGTCGAAGTCCGTCGGCGTCTGCTTGAGCTGCTCGTTCTCCAGCCAGGAGCCGCAGGTGATGAACGCGGCCTTGTACTGGTTCCAGCGGGTCTGCGACTCGGTGTGGGTCAGGCCGTTCGTGCCGGGCATGAGATAGCCCTTCTCGACGACCTCGTAGACGGCCTCGACGGCGGCCTGGGCGGCGTCGGAGCCGACGAACGCCTTGGGGTCCAGGTTGTCGATGGCCTTCATCGCGTCCAGACCGCCCTTCTTGGCGATCAGGTCCATGAGGGCGACGTTGATGTAGTACGGGTACTTGCCCTGGTGGGCGAGGCCGCCGATGCCCTGCGACTTCGCGTCCTTGCAGATGGCGAGGAAGTCGTCCCAGGTCTTCGGCGCCTGCCAGCCCTTCTCCTCGAAGAGCTTGCCGGAGTACCACAGGCCCCAGACCGTGTAGATGTAGTTCAGCGCGACGATCTTGCCCTCCTGCATGCCCGGGTCGAGCGTGCCGGGGATCAGGGTGTCGCGGACCTTGCGGGCCGGGTCGTCGACCGAGGGCGCGTCCAGGACCTCGGCGAGGTCGAGGAGCTGGCCGTTCTTGTACAGGACATCGATGTTGATCTTCTGGGCGCCCGAGTCGTCCACGATGTCCGGTGGGTTGCCCGCGTTGAAGCGCGGCTGGAGCTTGCCGGTGATCTCCTGGGTGCCGGTGTGGCTGGAGGTGACGCCGAGCTTCTCGGCGAAGTCGGCCTCCCACGCCTTGGCGTAGTCGTCGCCGTATCCGCCCTTGAAGACGACGACGTCGAGCTTGCCGCCCTTCTTGGCGCCGAAGGGGTTGTCCTTCGACGTCTTCCCCTTGGCGGTGTCGCCGCCGTCGCCGTCGCCTCCGCCTCCGCTGGCGCACGCGGACAGGAAGCTCATCGCCGGGACACTCACCAGGCCGAGTGCGGCGGACCGCCTGATCAGTGCGCGGCGGCCGACACCTGCGCGGCCGTGGTCCCCTTCGGGAGTGGATCCCATGCTCAAGTCCTCGCCTTCTCCAGGACTCAGGCGGTGAACCGGATCCTGCCCGGCACCGCGGTCGGGTCAAGCTGGGTGGTGCGGGAAGTACGGAGTGCGTGTTCTGCCGGAAGTGCGATTCTGTACCGGGCGCCGACAGGTATAGTCCACTTCCCGCCAACGGAGCAAGATCGAACGCAAGGTTGGCCATGGGTCTTTTCCGAGTTGAGACCTCACGGAAATATCGGACGCCGTCGTGCGCCATGCCCGGAAAACCAGCGGTATAACGCCCTGAATGCCACAGCCAACACCCTTGACATCCCGGGCCACTTGACCACCTACTGGTTCCTGCGCCCCGCAACTGACAACGTTGTCCGAAGAGGGTGCGGGAGGGGAATTCCATAGATGCAGCGGAGAACTCGGCACAGCTGGGGCCCGGCGGCCGTCCTCACGGCCGCCTTTGTCATGGCCGTCGGCGCGCAGGGCGCGGCGGTCGCCCTGCCGGCCAGGGCTGCGGCAGCCGACCGGGAGTTCGCATCCTCGTTCGAGGCGGGGGATCCGGCGCCGGACTGGCTGAACACCGTCGACACCGGGCCGGACGGCGGCAAACGCGCCTCGGGCGTCGACGGCGGGTACAGCACCGGCATTCCGGGCAATGTGACCGACCACGTCACCGAGGTCCGGGCGAGCGGCGAGAACCCGGGCGCCGGCGAGGTGGGGGAGAACCTCGCCGACGGCGAGCCCGGCACCAAGTGGCTGACCTTCGAGCCCACCGGCTGGGTGGAGTTCGACCTGGACAAGCCCACCCGGATAACGACGTACGCCCTCACCTCGGCCAACGACTACGCCGAACGGGACCCCGCGGACTGGACCCTGCGGGGCTCCACCGACGGCAAGGACTGGAAGACCGTCGACACCCGCTCGGACGAGACGTTCTCCGAACGGTTCCGGACCAAGTCCTACGACCTCGCCGAGCCGGCCGAGTACCGGCACTTCCGGCTGGAGGTGACGAGGAACCACGGCGCTCCGGACATCCTCCAGCTCGCCGACGTGCAGTTCTCCACCGGCGGCGGGGGCGGGCCGGTGCCGCAGGACATGCTGACCCTGACCGACCGGGGCCCGAGCGGCTCGCCGACCGCGAAGGCACGGGCCGGTTTCACCGGGAAGCGGGCCCTGCGCTATGCCGGGCGGCACACGGCGGCCGGCCGGGCGTACTCGTACAACAAGGTCTTCGACGTGAACGTGAAGGTGGGCCGTGACACCCGGCTCTCGTACCGCGTCCTCCCCTCGATGGCCGACGGCGACCGCGACTACGACGCCACCTTCGTCTCCCTCGACCTGGCCTTCACCGACGGCACCTACCTCAGCGGCCTGGGCGCGCTGGACCAGCACGGCTTCCCGCTCTCGCCGCGCGGACAGGGCGCGTCGAAGGCGCTGTACGTCAACCAGTGGAACAACGTGGGCGCGCGGATCGGCGCGGTGGCGGCGGGCAGGACGGTCGACCGGATCCTGGTGGCGTACGACTCCCCCGCCGGCCCGGCCAAGTTCCGCGGATGGATCGACGACGTGTCCCTGAGACCCGTGGCACCGGAGCGGCCGAAGGCGCACCTGTCGGACTACGCCCTGACCACCCGCGGCACCAACTCCAGCGGCAGTTTCTCGCGCGGCAACGACTTCCCGGCGACGGCCCTGCCGCACGGCTTCAACTTCTGGACGCCGGTCACCAACGCGTCCTCGCTGAGCTGGCTGTACGAGTACGCACGTGCGAACAACGCCGACAACCTGCCGACCATCCAGGCGTTCAGCGCGAGTCACGAGCCGAGCCCCTGGATGGGCGACCGGCAGACCTTCCAGCTGATGCCGTCGGCCGCGTCCGGCACCCCGGACACCGGGCGCGAGGCACGGGCACTGCCCTTCCGGCACGAGAACGAGACCGCGCGGCCCTACTACTACGGCGTCCGGTTCGACAACGGCCTCAAGGCCGAGATGACCCCGACCGACCATGCGGCCGTCCTCCGCTTCACCTACCCCGGTGACGACGCGAGCGTGCTGTTCGACAACGTCACCGAGCAGGCCGGCCTGACACTCGACAAGGAGCACGGCACCCTCACCGGCTACTCGGACGTGAAGTCGGGGCTGTCCACGGGCGCGACCCGGCTGTTCGTGTACGGCGAGTTCGACAAGCCGGTGAAGGACGGCGGTTCGAGCGGGGTGAAGGGCTTCCTGCGCTTCGACGCGGGCGCCGACCGCACCGTCACCCTGCGGATCGCCACCTCGCTCATCGGCGTCGACCAGGCGAAGGACAACCTGCGCCAGGAGGTCCCGGGCGGCGCGTCCTTCGACACGGTCAGGGCACACGCCCAGCGCGTCTGGGACAAGCTGCTGGGCAGGGTCGAGGTGGAGGGCGCGACCCCGGACCAGCTGAGCACGCTGTACTCCGGGCTGTACCGGCTGTACCTCTACCCCAACTCCGGCTTCGAGAAGGCCGGCGGCAGGAACCGGTACGCCTCCCCGTTCTCCCCCATGCCGGGCCCGGACACCCCGACGCACACCGGGGCGAAGATCGTCGACGGCACGGTGTACGTCAACAACGGTTTCTGGGACACCTATCGGACCACCTGGCCGGCGTACTCGTTCCTGACGCCCTCCCAGGCGGGCAAGATGGCCGACGGTTTCGTGCAGCAGTACAAGGACGGCGGCTGGACCTCCCGCTGGTCCTCCCCCGGCTACGCCGACCTGATGACCGGCACCTCCTCGGACGTGGCGTTCGCCGACGCCTACGTCAAGGGCGTGAGGTTCGACGCGGGAGCGGCGTACGACGCGGCCGTGAAGAACGCGACCGTCGTCCCGCCGATGCCGGGCGTGGGCCGCAAGGGCATGAGCACCTCGCCCTTCCTCGGCTACACCAGCACCGACACGCACGAGGGCCTGTCCTGGGCGATGGAGGGCTACGTCAACGACTACGGCATCGCGAAGATGGGCGAGGCGCTCTACCGGAAGACGGGCGAGAAACGCTACCGCGAGGAATCGGAGTACTTCCTCAACCGGGCCCGGGACTACGTGAAGCTGTTCGACACCAGGGCCGGCTTCTTCCAGGGCCGGGACGCCGAGGGCGACTGGCGCGTGAACTCCGCGCAGTACGACCCGCGCGTGTGGGGCTACGACTACACGGAGACCAACGGCTGGGGCTACGCCTTCACCGCACCGCAGGACAGCCGGGGCCTGGCCAACCTCTACGGCGGCCGGGACGGACTCGCGGACAAGCTCGACACGTACCTCGCCACCCCCGAGACGGCCTCCCCGGACTACGTCGGCTCCTACGGCGGGGTCATCCACGAGATGACCGAGGCCCGGGACGTGCGCATGGGCATGTACGGCCACTCCAACCAGGTCGCCCACCACGTCCTGTACATGTACGACGCGGCCGGTCAGCCCTGGAAGACGCAGGCCCGCGTGCGCGAGGCGCTCTCCCGGCTCTACACCGGCAGCGAGATCGGGCAGGGCTACCACGGCGACGAGGACAACGGCGAGCAGTCGGCCTGGTACCTCTTCTCCGCGCTCGGTTTCTACCCGCTGGTCATGGGCAGCGGCGAGTACTCCATCGGCTCCCCGCTGTTCAAGCAGGTCACCGTGCACCTGGAGAACGGCCGTGACCTGGTGGTCCGGGCGCCGCACAACAGTGCCAGGAACGTCTACGTCCAGGGGGTCCGGTTCAACGGCCGCCCCTGGACGTCGACGTCGCTGCCCCATTCGCTGCTGTCCGAGGGCGGGGTGCTGGACTTCGCCATGGGCGCCGAGCCCTCGACGTGGGGCACGGGGAAGGACGCGGCGCCGGTCTCCGTCACCCGGGACGACAAGGTCCCGGCGCCCCGGTCGGACGTCCTGAAGGGCGAGGGCCCGCTCTTCGACGACACCTCGGCGACGAGCGCGACGGTCACCACGGCGGACCTGCCGGTCCCGGGCGCCGTGAAGCCGGTGCAGTACACGCTGACCTCGGCGGCGGACCACACCAGGGCGCCGGCCGGCTGGACCCTCCAGGGTTCCGCCGACGGCACGGCCTGGCGGACGCTGGACCACCGCTCCGGTGAGACGTTCGGCTGGGACCGGCAGACCCGTGCCTTCACCATCGCCGCGCCCGGCACGTACACGAGGTACCGCCTGGTCCTGGACGGCGAGTCGGCCCTGGCGGAGGTGGAACTGCTGGCCTGACCTCCAGGCGCGTACGGCGGCCGGCCGTTCGGCCGGACGGCGCGCGGCACGGAACGAGAGCGAGGCGGCCCGCCCCGGGAACCGGGAGCGGGCCGCTTCGGTGTGCGGGGGCTCAGCCCGTCGCGAGGGTGAACACGTGCAGGTCCCCGTCGCGCGGGAGCGTGACGCTCCGGATCGCCCTGCCCGCCGGGGCCCGGTACGGCCGGGTGGCGAACACGTACGTCGCCACCGGGTCCTTGTCCGCGCCCGCGACATTGCGGTACGCGGTCCTGGCGACGACCTCGTTGCCGTACTGCACGCTGCCGCCTCCGCCGCCCACGGTCCAGTCGGTGAAGGACAGGTCGACGGTGCCGGTGGTGCCGTCGGTGTACGTGACGGTGGCACCGGAGCGCTGGTCGCCGTTGACCGCGCTGCCGACGAAGGCCAGCCTCTCCGCGGGCGCCGGCAGCCGGATGGTCTGCCCGGCCGCGGAGGCGTTGTCGGGGCGGCCACCGGGTGAGGCGGGCCAGGTGAACACCAGCCCCTCGACGCTGCCCCGGGCGCCCCCGGTGAGGCCGGCCGCGGCGAGCGCCTGGCGTGAGTAGCTCCAGCCGCCGCCGTCGAAGTCGGCCTCGTCATGGTCACCGGAGTCGTCGGAGACGCCCGTGTTGTCGTAGGCGGCGAGGAGCGTTCCGGGGGCGGCCACGGTGAGGGCCACCGGCTGCCGGTAGGAGGTGTCGCCCGAGGTGACCGTGACCGTGACGTCGGAGAAGCCCGGTGCGGCGTCCCGGGCCGCCGTGAGCGTGATCTCCCGGGCGCCGTCGGTGACCGTGCCCTCGGCGGGCGTGGCCGTGACCCCGGCCGGGGTTTCCACCCGGAAACGCACCCGTGGGCCGGTGCCGCCGGTCAGGGACAGTGCGCGGACGCCGACCGTGGTGCTGTCGCCGGGCGCGAGGGTGGCGGCGGTGGGCCCGACACCGATCTGGTACGGCTGCTCGCCCTGCCGGAAGGACGGCGGCGGGCTGCCCGCGCCCCAGGCGTGGTTCGCGCTGCGGCCCAGGGTGTAGTCGAGCCGGCCGCCGTCCCGGACGAAGGACGCGGGCAGCCAGGGGCGGTCGCTGGGCCGGCCGTCGACCCGCAGGGACTGGACGTAGGGTGCGTCGGCCGCGGCTCCCGCCGCACGGACGGAGATGTCGTTGCCCCGCGGCCGGCTGATCTCGACGCGCTCGAACAGCGGGGAGGCGAGGACCAGTTCGGCCCGGGACGGCACCTGCGGATACATGCCGAGGGCCGAGAAGACGTACCAGGCCGACATCGCGCCGAGGTCGTCGTTGCCCGGGATGCCGCCGGGCCGGTCGGACCACAGCTGCCGCATCGCCGCGCGGACGGTCTCCTGCGTGTTGTAGGGGGCGCCCGCGTAGTCGTACAGGTAGGGGACGTTGATCGACGGTTCGTTGTCCAGCTCCGCCTTGGTGCCGCCACCACCGGTGAACGCCCAGCCGCCGCCGGCGTCGTGGAAGAAGTCGTCCAGCCGGGCCAGGGCCCGGTCCCGGCCGCCGAGCGCGGCGAAGAGGCCCGCCGGATCGTGCGGGACCATCCAGGTGTACTGGGCGGCCGTGCCCTCCACGAAGCCGTGTCCGGTGTCCGGGGTGAAGCCGGTCACCCAGCTGCCGTCGGCCCTGCGGTCGGCCATGTAGGCGCCGGAGGGGGCGGCGGCGATGTCGAGGTTGTTCTGCCACCACTGCGCGCGGCGGGCGAAGTCGGCCTGCGTGTGCCTCTCCCCCGCCGCCCGGGCGAGCTGGGAGATGGCGAAGTCCGCGGTGGACATCTCCAGGGTCTCCGCGGCGCCGCCCCAGGCGTTGGACACGCTGGGCATGTAGTGCAGCTTCAGGTACTTGTCGAGCGAGGGGCGCTGGCCGGCGGACAGCACGGGTTTGCCGGCCGCCGACAGGTCCTGCGGGGTGGCCACGGTCGCCGCCCTGACCAGCGAGCGCAGGGCGCCCTTCAGGTCGAAGCCGGTCCCGCCGAAGGCGTGGATGCCGGCCAGCGCGGTCGGCGCGGGGTCGCCGTTCATGACGTGGGTGCCGCTCGCGCCGTGCAGCCAGCGGTCCCAGACGCCGTTGTTCTGGCGGGCCAGGGTGTACAGCGACCGGGCGATGTCGGATCCGGTGTCCGGGTCGAGGAGAGTGAGGAGCTGGAGCTGGTCGCGGTAGACGTCCCAGCCGGAGAAGGTGCCGTACTGGGCGTGCCGGCGACGCCCGGCCGGGTCCCGCCGGCCGTCCCCGCCGGGATGCGCGCCGGGATGCGCGCCGGCGACGGTGTGCACACGGCCGTCGGCTCCGCGGTACCCGCCGTCGGCGTCGCTGATGACGTTGGGGTGCAGCAGCGCGTGGTACAGCGCGGTGTAGAAGGTGGTGCGCTCGGCCTCCGTACCGCCGCCGACCCGGACGGCGCCCAGCCGCTCCCGCCAGGCGCGCCGGGCCGCGTCGCGGACGGCGTCGAACGTGCGGCCCGGCGGGTTCTCGGCGGCGAGGTTCGCCTCGGCCGCCGCCCCGCCGACGTAGGAGATGCCCACCTTGGCGTTCACCGGACCGTCGCCGGGTTCGAACTCGACGTAACCGCCGGCGCCCCGGCCGGCGACGGGCCGGCCGCCGTGCGAGAAGCCGCCGGTGCCGCCGGACGTCTCCCGGGACCCGGGCTGGAGCGTGTCGTCGTGCCAGGTGCCGGTGGCCCGGAAGGCGCGGTCGAAGCGGGCGGTGAAGTGCAGGGTGTAGTAGGCGCGCCGGCCCTCGGGATCGAGGTAGCCGCAGAAGTTCCCGGAGGTGACCGATCCGGAGATGGTGCGGGTGTCCGGGTCGATCGAGACCGTCGAGTCCTCGGACCCCACCTCGGAGTCGGCGGTGCGCACGAGCAGGGAGGCGGGTGCTCCGGCCGGGAAGGTGAAGCGGGCCGATCCGGTACGGGCGGTGGCGGTGAGGTCGGCGGTGACGCCCGAGGCCAGGGCGACCTTGTAGTGGCCGGGTTCGGCGGTCTCGTCGGCGTGGGTGAACCCGGACGCGTAGACGGTGTTCCCCGTGTCGCTCGCCGGTGAGGAGGTGACCTCGCCGGCGTACGGGAAGAACGGGATGTCGCCGCTGCCGCCGGCGCAGCCGGTGCCGGACATGTGGGTGAGGCTGAAGCCCCGGATGCGGGTGGCGTCGTACCGGTAGCCGCCCGGGGCGGCCGTTCTGGTGGCGTCGCCGCGGGTGTTCTCCGGGCTCCAGGAGAGCATCCCGAACGGCACGACGGCGCCCGGGAAGACGTCGCCGCCGTTGCTGGTGCCGATCAGCGGATCGACGTACGGCGTGGGGTCCTCGACGAGGCGGGGTGGCGCGGCGGGCGCCGCGAGGGCGGGGGTTGCGGTGCCGGTGGTCGCCAGGAACGCGGCCAGCAGCAGGGACGTGGGTCGTAAACGCATGACGCGGCCCTTCCTCCTTACGGACGGGTCGCGCACCACGGGTCGCACAAGCCGCAGGGACAGTAGCGTGGGTCACCGGTACCACGGAAGACCGCCTGCGCCCGGGCAGGCGCGCTCCCGTCCCCCCGGCCGGACCGGTCAAGTGGGTTGACATCGTTGTCGGTTGGGGGGGTAGAGTCAGGTACGAACCTTTGACAACGATGTCGCGCGGTCATGTCGGCGCACAAGCCACGCAGTTCCCGGGCCTCCCGGGCACGACACGACCCGCCCCTCCCGCCGGCGGCCGTTTGGATCCCGGCCGCGGCGGGTGGATGCTGGAGAGCAGATGCCGGAAACGGGTCACGGAGCCCCGGAGACGGCATCCGGACCGTCCATCTCGTGGACGGGCCATAGCCAGCCGGAAATCACCAGTGCTACAAATGCCGCATGTCGGACGCACCTGCCCGATTCAGGCGCCTCGCATGGCGCACTGTGATCGGCAAAAGTCCCCGCAGCGTCGCCGGACAGGTCTTCCTGCTACAGGTGGCGCTGGTGGTGTTGCTCGTGCTCTGCGCCGTCCTCGCCCTCGTGCTCCAGTCACGGCGGGACACCACCACGGAGGCCAGGCGCCGGTCCGTGGCCGTCGCCGAGACCTTCGCCCACGCTCCGGGGCTGCAGCAGGCACTTCGGCTCCCTGATCCGTCCACGGTCCTCCAGCCGCTCACCGAGGCGGCGCGCAAGGTCGCCGGCGTCGACTTCATCGTGGTCATGGACACGCACGGCACCAGGTACACCCATCCGATGCCCAGCCGGATCGGCAAGCGGTTCGTGGGCAACATCGCGCCCTCCCTGGCCGGAAAGGTGTACACCGAGAGCGTCCACGGTCCGCTGGGCCACGAGGTGCAGGCCACCGTGCCCGTCGAGAACACCCGCGGCAAGGTGGTCGCGCTCGTCTCCGCCGGGCTGAAGGTCCGGAACGTCACCAGCGAGCTGGACCGGCAGCTGCCGATCATCCTGGGCGCCGGGGCCGGCGCGCTCGTGGTGTCGACGGGCGGTACGGCGATGGTGGGCCGCAGACTCCGGCGGCAGACCCACAGCCTGGCCCCGGACGAGATGACCCGCATGTACGAGCACCACGACACGGTCCTGCACTCGGTGCGCGAGGGCGTGCTCATCGTGGGCCCCGACGGCCGGCTGCTGCTCGTCAACGACGAGGCCAGACGCCTGCTGGAGCTGCCCGCCGACAGCGAGGGACGCACGATACGGGAACTGCCGGACCTCGAACCCGCGACGGTGGAGCTGCTCGCCTCCGGGCGCGAGGCCAGCGACGAGGTGCACTTCGCCAAGGGCCGGCTGCTGGCGGTCAACCAACGGCCCACGGACCGGGCGGGAGGCCCCGGCGGAACCGTCGTGACGCTGCGCGACTCCACCGAGCTCCAGGCGGTGTCGGGCCGCGCCGAGACCGCCAGGGAACGGCTGGAGCTGCTGTACGACGCGGGGCTGTGCATCGGCAGCAGCCTGGACGTGGTCCGCACCGCGGACGAGCTGGCGCGGGTCGCCGTGCCCCGGTTCGCCGACTTCGTCACCGTCGACCTGGCCGACGCCGTACTGCACGGGGACGAACCCGCTCCGACGGCGGGGGACACCATGCCGGCGGCGACGGACATGCGGCGGGTCTCGGTGTGCGGCATCCGGGACGACCACCCGCTCTACGAGGAGGGCCGGCTGATCGACTTCCTGCCCTCCACCCCGCAGGCCCGCGGCTACGGCGCCGGACGCTCCGAGCTGGTGACGGACCTGTCGGCGGCCGACGGCTGGCGGGTGCAGGACCCGGAGCGGACCCGGCAGATCCTGGACTACGGCATCCACTCGCTGATCGCCGCCCCGATCCAGGCGCGCGGTGTCGTGCTGGGCATGGCCAACTTCTGGCGTGCCAAGCGGGAGGCCTTCGACGCGGAGGAGCTGTCCCTGGCGGACGAACTGGTGGCCCGGGCCGCGGTCAGCATCGACAACGCCCGCCGCTTCACCCGTGAACACGCCCTCGCGGTCACGCTCCAGCGCAGTCTGCTGCCGCGGGCCCTGCCCGAACAGAGCGCGCTCGACGTCGGCTACCGCTATCTGCCGGCGCAGTCCGGGGTGAGCGGTGACTGGTTCGACGTGATCCCGCTGCCGGGCGGCCGGGTCGCGCTGGCCGTCGGCGACGTGGTCGGGCACGGCCTGCACGCCGCCGCGACGATGGGCCGGCTGCGGACCGCGGTGCACAACTTCTCCACCCTCGACCTGCCGCCCGACGAGCTGCTGCATCACGTGGACGACCTGGTAGGCCGCATCGATCAGGACGAGGGCTCCGCGAACCGGTCCGGGGAGATCGTCGGCGCCACCTGTCTGTACGCGATCTACGATCCCGTGACGCGGCGCTGTGTCATGGCCCGGGCCGGGCATCCGGCGCCCGCGCTGGTCCACCCCGACGGCAGCGTCGTCTTCCCCGATCTGCCGGGTGGCCCGCCGCTGGGGCTGGGCGGCATGCCGTTCCGGACGGCCGAGCTGGAGCTGGCCGAGGGCAGCCAGCTCGTCCTGTACACCGACGGCCTGGTCGAGGACCGCTCGCGCGATCTGGACGTGGGGCTCGAGATGCTGCGCCGGGCGCTGGCCGGCCACCCCGAGCGGTCGCCGGAGGAGAGCTGCCGGGCGGTGCTGGAGGAGCTGCTGCCCGAGCGCCCCAAGGACGACGTGGCCCTGCTGGTCGCCCGCACCCGGGCGCTGCCGCCCGGACAGGTCGCCGACTGGGACGTGCCGCGCGACCCGGCCGCCGTGTCCGGGATGCGCAGTGCCGTCTCCGACCGGCTGGAGGAGTGGGGGCTGTCGGAGCTGGGCTTCGGGATGGAACTCGTACTGAGCGAGCTGATCACGAACGCCATCCGGTACGGCTCCGATCCCGTCCATGTGCGGCTCATCCGCGACCGCACGCTGATCTGCGAGGTGGCCGACGGCAGCAGCACCTCGCCGCATCTGCGGTACGCCGCGACGACCGACGAGGGAGGCCGGGGACTGTTCCTGGTCTCCCAGCTGGCCGAGCGCTGGGGCACCCGGTACACCCCGCACGGCAAGGTCATCTGGGCCGAGCTGACACTGCCGGACCTCTCGGCGTTGCTCGAGGACTGAGGGGCTCGGGCGGGCTGCCGGGCAGCCCCCTGGTCCGCATGCCGCCGCCACCCCCGGGGTACGGCGAGGGCCGCATCCCCGGGGGCGGGGATGCGGCCCTGGACCTGCTGTGCCGTACCGCTTACTTGCGGATCAGGCTGCGCAGCACGTACTGCATGATGCCGCCGTTGCGGTAGTAGTCGGCCTCACCGGGGGTGTCGATGCGGACGACCGCGTCGAACTCGACACCGGTGTCGGTGGTGACCTTGACCGTGCGCGGCGTGGTGCCGTCGTTCAGCTCGGTCACACCGGAGATGGAGAAGGTCTCCTCGCCGGTCAGGCCGAGGTACTCGGCGTTCTGGCCCTCCGGGAACTGGAGCGGCAGGACGCCCATGCCGATGAGGTTCGAGCGGTGGATGCGCTCGTACGACTCGGCGATGACGGCCTTCACGCCGAGCAGCGCGGTGCCCTTGGCCGCCCAGTCGCGGGACGAGCCGGAGCCGTACTCCTTGCCGGCCAGGACGACCAGCGGGATGCCCTGCTCGATGTAGTTGCGGGAGGCGTCGTAGATGAAGGAGACCGGCGCGTCCGGCTGGGTGAAGTCGCGGGTGTAGCCGCCCTCGGTGCCCGGCGCGATCTGGTTGCGCAGGCGGATGTTGGCGAACGTACCGCGGATCATGACCTCGTGGTTGCCGCGGCGGGAGCCGTAGCTGTTGAAGTCACGGCGCTCCACACCGTGCTCGGTGAGGTACTTGCCGGCCGGGGTGTCCGCCTTGATGGCGCCGGCCGGGGAGATGTGGTCGGTGGTGACCGAGTCGCCCAGCTTGGCCAGGACGCGCGCGCCCGTGATGTCGGAGACCGGGGTGGTCTCCATCGTCATGCCCTCGAAGTACGGGGGCTTGCGGACGTAGGTGGACTGCGGGTCCCACTCGAAGGTGTTGCCGGTGGGGACCGGCAGCGACTGCCACTGGGCGTCGCCGGCGAAGACGTCCTGGTAGGACTTGGCGAACATGTCCTCGCCGATGGCGTTGGCGACGACGTCGTTGACCTCGGCCTCGGAGGGCCAGATGTCCTTCAGGAAGACCGGGTTGCCGTCCTGGTCGGTGCCCAGGGCGTCACGGGTGACGTCCACCTTCATGGAGCCCGCGAGGGCGTACGCGACGACCAGCGGCGGGGACGCCAGGTAGTTCATCTTGACGTCGGGGTTGATGCGGCCCTCGAAGTTCCGGTTGCCCGAGAGGACCGAGGTGACCGCGAGGTCGTGCTCGTTGACGGCCTTGGAGACCTCCTCCGGCAGCGGGCCGGAGTTGCCGATGCAGGTGGTGCAGCCGTAGCCGACGAGGTTGAAGCCGACCTTGTCCAGGTACGGGGTCAGGCCCGCCTTCTCGAAGTAGTCGGTGACGACCTTCGAGCCCGGGGCGAGGGTGGTCTTGACCCACGGCTTGCGGGTCAAACCCTTCTCGACCGCCTTCTTGGCCACCAGGGCGGCGGCGACCATGACGTACGGGTTGGAGGTGTTGGTGCAGGAGGTGATGGCCGCGACCGTCACCGCACCGTGGTCCAGCTCGTAGGTGGTGCCGTCGGGGGCGGTCACCTGGACCGGGTGGGACGGGACGGCACCGGTGCCCTCGCCGTGCCGCGGCGCGCCGGCACCGTTCTCCTGGTGGCCGTAGGCCGGGGCGTCGGAGGCCGGGAAGGACTCGGCGCTGGCCTCGTCGACCGGGGAGTCGGCGGCGGCCGGCGTCTGCCCGACGGGCGCCTCGACGTAGTTCAGGACGTCCTTGGCGAACTGCTGGGCGGCCTCGGCGAGGATGATGCGGTCCTGCGGGCGCTTCGGGCCGGCGATGGACGGCACGACCGTGGACAGGTCCAGCTCGAGCTTCTCGGAGAAGTCCGGCTCGGCCTGCGGGTCCAGCCAGAGGCCCTGCTCCTTGGCGTAGGCCTCGACCAGGGCGACCTGCTGCGCGGAGCGGCCGGTCAGGCGCAGGTAGTTCAGGGTCTCGTCGTCGATCGGGAAGATCGCGGCGGTGGAGCCGAACTCCGGCGACATGTTGCCGATGGTGGCGCGGTTGGCCAGGGAGGTGGCGGCGACGCCCTCGCCGTAGAACTCGACGAACTTGCCGACCACACCGTGCTTGCGGAGCATCTCGGTGATGGTGAGCACGAGGTCGGTGGCGGTGGTGCCGGCGGGCAGCTCACCGGTCAGCTTGAAGCCGACGACGCGCGGGATGAGCATGGAGACCGGCTGGCCGAGCATGGCGGCCTCGGCCTCGATGCCGCCGACGCCCCAGCCGAGGACGCCGAGGCCGTTGACCATGGTGGTGTGCGAGTCGGTGCCGACCAGGGTGTCGGGGTACGCCTGGCCGTTTCGCACCATGACCGTGCGGGCCAGGTGCTCGATGTTCACCTGGTGGACGATGCCGGTGCCCGGCGGTACGACCGCGAACTCGTCGAACGCGGTCTGGCCCCAGCGCAGGAACTGGTAGCGCTCCTTGTTGCGGCCGTACTCCAGCTCGACGTTCTGCTTGAAGGCGTCGTTCGTGCCGAACTTGTCGGCGATGACGGAGTGGTCGATGACCAGCTCGGCCGGCGCCAGCGGGTTGATCTTGGCCGGGTCGCCGCCCAGCTCCTTGACGGCCTCACGCATCGTGGCGAGGTCCACCACGCAGGGAACGCCGGTGAAGTCCTGCATGATCACGCGGGCCGGCGTGAACTGGATCTCCTGGGAGGGCTGGGCCTGGGAGTCCCAGTTGGCGAGTGCGCGGATGTGGTCGGCGGTGATGTTCGCGCCGTCCTCCGTGCGGAGCAGGTTCTCCAGCAGGACCTTGAGGCTGTACGGCAGGCGGGCCGAGCCCTCCACCTTGTCCAGCCGGAAGATCTCGTACGACTCGTCGCCCACCGGCAGCGTGCTGCGGGCGTCGAAGCTGTTCGCCGACACGACAGTCTCCTTCATTGATGTGCGCGTACCACCGTCAATCCTGCCGCCACGCCGACTGGGCCGATCCGCTAAGGTCAGGCTAAGTTAGGTGACCCTTACTAACATGGCGGCTGCGGTGCGCCTCGGCAGATATCTCGATGTCGAGATAACTCTAGTACATGGGCGTCGGATGGTCATGCCCGACCCGGCCCGGCACCCGTTCCGGGCCGGCGCGCACGGCGGCCACCGGCCCCGCTCGCGGCGGTCCTGGCCGGCCCAGGACGTGGCGCCAGGAAGGCACTGGCCGCCCCGGCCGTCACTCGTGAGGTCCGGAAGGCCCCGGTGGGCGACAGAGAGCGAGCGCGGCGACAACGGGAAGGTGTCGCACCCGGGAAGGAGAGAGGGACGCGCGGACAGGGGTTCCGCGCACACCGGGCGGGGCGGACGGATCGCGAGGCGTTTCGCGCCGATATGGACGGATTAACCCACATCCCTACGAATTATCAGGCGAGAATCGGACAACATGGTTGACGGGCCGTCACCGAGCTCACCCGAAGGGACGTCACCCGAACAGACCCCCCAACAGGCGCCATCTCATATCTGAGATAGCCTCGACGTCATGTCAGACGACTACCTCGTACGCATCGGCAAGCTCATCCGTGACGCCCGGCAACACCGGGGCTGGACCCAGACGCAACTCGCGGAAGCGCTCGGCACCAGCCAGAGCGCGGTCAACCGCATCGAGCGCGGCAACCAGAACATCAGCCTTGAGATGATCGCCCGTATCGGCGAGGCCCTCGACAGCGAGATCGTGTCGCTCGGTTACGCGGGCCCGATGCATCTGCGCGTGGTGGGCGGTCGCCGTCTGTCCGGCGCCATCGACGTCAAGACCAGTAAGAACGCGTGCGTGGCCCTGCTGTGCGCCTCGCTGCTGAACAAGGGGCGCACGGTGCTGCGCCGGGTGGCGCGGATCGAGGAGGTGTACCGCCTCCTGGAGGTCCTCAACTCCATCGGCGTGCGCACCCGCTGGATCAACGACGGCGTCGACCTGGAACTCGTCCCGCCCGCCGAGCTGGAGATGGCGGCGATCGACGCGGAGGCCGCCGTCCGCACCCGCTCGATCATCATGTTCCTGGGCCCGCTGCTGCACCGCGTGGACCACTTCAAGCTGCCCTACGCCGGCGGCTGTGACCTGGGGACCCGCACCATCGAGCCGCACATGATCGCGCTGCGGCGGTTCGGCCTCGACATCGCGGCCACCGAGGGCCAGTACCACGCACGGGTGGACCGCACGGTCCGTCCCGACCGGCCGATCGTGCTGACCGAGCGCGGCGACACCGTGACCGAGAACGCGCTGCTGGCCGCCGCCCGGCACGACGGCGTCACCGTCATCCGCAACGCGTCCTCCAACTACATGGTCCAGGACCTGTGTTTCTTCCTGGAGGCGCTGGGCGTCAAGGTGGAGGGCATCGGCACCACCACGCTCACCGTGCACGGCGTGCCGAACATCGACACCGACGTCGACTACTCCCCCTCCGAGGACCCGGTCGAGGCGATGAGCCTGCTCGCCGCCGCCGTGGTGACCGAGTCGGAGCTGACGGTGCGCCGGGTGCCGATCGAGTTCCTGGAGATCGAGCTGGCGGTCCTGGAGGAGATGGGCCTCGACCACGACCGCAGCCCCGAGTACTTCGCGGACAACGGCCGCACCCGGCTGGTGGACCTCACGGTCCGCCCCTCCAAGCTCGAAGCCCCGATCGACAAGATCCACCCCATGCCCTTCCCGGGCCTGAACATCGACAACGTCCCGTTCTTCGCGGCCATCGCGGCGGTCGCGTCGGGCCAGACCCTCATCCACGACTGGGTCTACGACAACCGCGCCATCTACCTCACCGACCTCAACCGCCTCGGCGGCCGGCTCCAACTCCTGGACCCCCACCGGGTGCTGGTCGAGGGACCGACCCGCTGGCGCGCCGCCGAGATGATGTGCCCGCCGGCCCTGCGCCCCGCCGTGGTCGTCCTGCTGGCGATGATGGCGGCCGAGGGCACGTCGGTACTGCGCAACGTGTACGTCATCAACCGCGGTTACGAGGACCTCGCCGAACGCCTGAACTCGATCGGGGCGCAGATCGAGATCTTCCGGGACATCTGAACCTCCGAGAACCCCGCTCCCGGGACGGCGGTGCGCAGGGCGCCGTCCCGGGCCGCCGATGCGCGGGTTCCAGGGGTGCGGGCTGTCGATGCGTCAGCCCGGCCGGCCCCCCTCCGCTGTGGGGGAAGGCCTTCGGGGCGGTCCCCGACGCCGACCCGGGAGGCACGGTGACCGGCATGACCTCCTGAAGGAGGGCCGGCCCTCGCCTCCGCCGACGGAGGACGGCCGGCGGAGGACGGCCGGCGGACGGTTTGCCGCCGGACGGTGCACGACCTCCCTCACGCACGGGTCCACCTCTGGCTCGCCTGGCCGTCGCAGGTCCACAGGACCAGCGGGGTGCCGTCGGCGGTGCCGGCCCGGTCGGCGTCGAGGCACAGCCCGGCGTGGGCGTTGCGGATCGTCCCGTCGGAGCCGACGGTCCACTTCTGGTTGTCCTGGCCGTTGCAGGGCCAGGTGATGACACGCGTGCCGTTGGTGGTGCCCTGGTCGTAGGCGTCCAGGCACTTGTCGCCGAAGACGCGGATCTCGCCGCCGGCCCAGGTGGTCCACAGCTGGTTGGCGGCCGTGTGGCAGTCCCAGATCAGTACGGTGGCCCCGGCCGCGGTGGAGGCGTTGTCCACGTCCAGGCAACGGCCGGACGCGCTGCCGCGCAGACGGGACGTGGTGGCGGGCAGCGGGCTGCCACCGCTCACCCGGAACACGGCCGCACCGTGCGCGGGGACGGTCGCCGAGATCTGCCCCGACGTGCTCGACGTGCCACCGGTCCACAGGTCCGTCAGCGTGAACGGCCCGCCGGAGAGGCCGGCCTGCGCTGCCGTGGTGGTGACCGTCGCGGTGCCGGCTCCCCGGTTGAACAGGCCCACCGCGACCGAGCCGTCGGACAGCGCCTTGGCGAACACCTCGGTGCTGCCGTCGTCGCGCACCCTGCGTCCCCCCGCGCCCAGCCGGTCCTGGTCCACCGCCAGCAGACGTGGGTTGCGCAGGACCGCGCTCACGTCCGTGGACATGGTGCGGATGTCGTTGCCGGCCATGAGCGGGGCGCCGAGCAGCGCCCACAGGGCGAAGTGGGAGCGGGACTCGGTCAGTGACAGGCCGGGACGGCCGACGACCAG
Source organism: Streptomyces sp. NPDC014991 (assembly GCF_043080665.1). NCBI lineage: Bacteria > Bacillati > Actinomycetota > Actinomycetes > Kitasatosporales > Streptomycetaceae > Streptomyces > Streptomyces sp. NPDC014991. The sequence continues at coordinate 255,504 of NZ_JBIBVY010000004.1, read as the reverse complement.
CATGTCGGGGTCGTTCCAGTGACCCGGGCCTGACTGCGCCGCCAGCGGGGCGGTGACGTCCAGGACGTTGCCGACGCCCATCGGATAGCTGTTGGTGTTGCCGTTCTGCCAGATGTCGAGCAGGTCCTCCGTCGTCCGCCACAGGTCGGCGACCTCGCCCCAGTCGTACGTGGCGCCGGTGATGGCGTGCAGGCTGTTGGGATTGATGCTGTAGACGATCGGCCGCCCGGTGGCGCGCAGGGCGTCGCGCATGAGCGTGAACCGCGCGACCTGCTCGTCCCGGGTGCCGTTGGGGGAACACCAGTCGTACTTGAGATAGTCGACCCCCCACGAGGCGAACGTGGCGGCGTCCTGGGCCTCGTGTCCCCCGCTGCCCGTGGATCCCGGGTAGCCGCCCGTGGCCTGCGCGCAGGTGCGCTCGCCCGGCGCCTGGTAGATGCCGAACTTCAGCCCCTTGCCGTGGATGTAGTCGCCGAGCGCCTTCATCCCGCTCGGGAACTTGGCCGGGTCGGCCCGCAGATTGCCCGCCGCGTCGCGCTGCGGGGCGAACCAGCAGTCGTCGACCACCACGTACCGGTAGCCGGCGTCCCGCATGCCCGAGGACACCATCGCGTCGGTGGCCTGGCGTACCTGCGCCTCGGTGACCCCGCACCCGAGGCTGTTCCAGCTGTTCCAGCCCAGGGGCGGGGTGAGTGCCGGGCTGCCCGGTGCGGCCGAAGCGGTGGAGTGGGCGGAGGCCGTGAGGGACGCGGCGACCGTGAGCGCGGCGGCCGCGAGGAGGTGGAGCAGTCGTCTGCCTGATCGTCGGGGCACCGGGGCTCCTTTCCCTGAGGGGGGTGGGCGCGCGGAACACGTGGACGTCATGTGCTCGATATGCCGAACGTCATTCCGCATGTCGTGCCGTCACGGATGATAGAGGGACTTTCGAACATGTCAACGCCCTCCGACCGGGGCTTTCAGTCGCGCCACGGCCTCGCGGAACCACCGCTCCTTCGAAATGATTCGACGGGTAAAGCGAATCCTGCGAGAGGTATTGACGGCGGACAGCGACCTTCTATCATCCAGAATGCTCGACGCTCCGACCAATGTTCGACATCACGAACGTCAAGGCTTCTCGCGTTGTCGCATCCCGCGCAGCACCGCCGCTCCCGCCGCAATGAACCGCACACCGTGGCGCCGCACCCACCCCCGACGGCCGGACCGCACAAGGAGAGCGAGACAAGGACATGTCATGGCCACATCAATCCTTACGAGAAGTCGGCGCTGACCGGCGCCGCCGGCCTGGTCACGGGTGCCTTCCTTCCCTTGGCCGGAGCCCCCGGACGGCCGCGTAAAGCCGGCGGCGGCTACCGGTTCGCCCTCTTCCACCACGCCACGCAGGCCCTGGGCGGCGCGGTCCGCGTCACGCGCTTCGAGCTGTCCCCGCCCTGAACCGATCCGATCCCTCGCACAACCCACCCGCACCCGACCGTACGAGGAGGACCATGAACCCGCTGAAGCGGCTCGGCCGTCGCCGAGCCCTGCTGTCGGCCCTGGTGGCCGCGGCCGCCCTGATGACGCCCGGGACCGCTACCGGCGCACCCGACGCGGTCCAGGCCGGCACGCTGGGTGCCCAGGCGGCCCAGTCCGGACGGTACTTCGGCACCGCTGTGGCCGCCGGCAGGCTCGGTGACGGCACGTACACCTCGGTTCTGGACCGCGAGTTCAACTCGGTCACGCCCGAGAACGAGATGAAGTGGGACACCACCGAGCGGTCCCGCGGCTCGTTCGACTTCCGCTCCGCCGACCAGATCGTCGACCGCGCCACGTCCCGCGGGCAGCGCGTACGCGGCCACACCCTGGTCTGGCACTCCCAGCTGCCCGGCTGGGTCAGCTCCCTCACGGACGCGAACACCCTGCGCAGCGTGATGAACAACCACATCACCACCGTGATGAGCCACTACAAGGGCCGGATCCACTCCTGGGACGTCGTCAACGAGGCCTTCGCCGACGACGGCAGCGGCCGGCACCGCTCCTCGGTGTTCCAGAACCTGCTCGGCGACGGCTTCATCGAACAGGCCTTCCGCACCGCGCGGTCGGCCGACCCGGCGGCCAGACTCTGCTACAACGACTACAACATCGAGAACTGGAACGACGCCAAGACCCAGGGCGTCTACCGCATGGTGCGCGACTTCAAGTCGCGCGGCGTGCCCATCGACTGCGTCGGCTTCCAGTCCCACTTCGGCACCGGCGGCCCGCCGTCGAGCTTCCAGACCACGCTGGCGAACTTCGCCGCCCTCGGCGTGGACGTCCAGATCACCGAACTGGACATCGCACAGGCGCCGGCGACCGCGTACGCGAACACGGTCCGGGCCTGCATGAACGTCGCGCGCTGCACCGGCATCACCGTCTGGGGCATCCGTGACAGCGACTCCTGGCGCAGCGGGGAGAACCCGCTGCTGTTCGACCGCAACGGCAACAAGAAGCCCGCCTACCAGTCCGTGCTCACCGCCCTGGGCGGCAGTGCCGCGGCACAGCGGACGGACGCCCGGCCGGCCCGGTCCGCCGCCGCACTCCCCTCCTCCTTCCGCTGGAGCTCGAGCGGGCCGCTGATCTCCCCCAAGCCGGACTCGACCCACCACATCGCGGGGATAAAAGACCCGTCGGTCGTCTACTACAACGGCAAGTACCACGTGTTCGCGAGCGCCGCCGGCTCCTCCGGGTACAACCTGGTGTACCTGAGCTTCAGCGACTGGTCGCAGGCCGGGTCGGCCACGCACCACTACCTCGACCGCACCGCCATCGGCGCCGGGTACCGGGCCGCGCCTCAGGTCTTCTACTACGCGCCGCAGCGCCTGTGGTACCTCGTCTACCAGACCGGCAACGCGTCGTACTCCACCAACCCCGACATCAGCAACCCCGACGGGTGGAGCGCGCCGCGCAACTTCTACGCCTCGATGCCGGACATCATCCGGCAGCACATCGGCAACGGCTACTGGGTCGACATGTGGGTGATCTGCGACAGCGCGAACTGCTACCTGTTCTCCTCCGACGACAACGGACACCTGTACCGCTCGCAGACGACCGTCGGCCAGTTCCCCAACGGCTTCACGAACACCGTCATCGCGGCCCAGGACTCCAACAGGTACGCCTTGTTCGAAGCGAGCAACGTGTACAAGGTGCAGGGCAGCAACCAGTACCTGCTCCTCGTCGAGGCCATCGGTTCGGACGGCCGGCGCTACTTCCGCTCGTGGACCGCGGGCAGCCTCGCCGGCTCGTGGTCCCCCCTCGCCGCGTCCGAGAGCAACCCGTTCGCCAGGTCGAGCAACGTGACGTTCCCCGCCGGCACCTGGACGCGGGACATCAGTCATGGCGAGATGATCCGCGCGGGCTACGACCAGACGCTCACCGTCCCGGCCTGCAGGCTGCAGTACCTGTACCAGGGCAAGGACCCCGACGCGGGCGGTGACTACGACAGCCTGCCGTGGCGGCTGGGCCTGCTCACCCAGACCAGCTCCACCTGCTGACAGCCGGGTACGCGTCGGGCCACGAGTGGCCGTTGCCGGCCGGCCGAAGCGCCCCCTGGCCCGAGGGGCAGGGGGCGCTCGCTGGTCGGGCCGTCGCGGTGGATCCGGTGATCGGGCAGGTACGGGCGGCCGGCGTGGTCAAGGGCGGCGGTCACACACGCCGGCCGGCGGGCCACCGCCGCCGCCCCTCTTCACGGGTGCGGTGTCGTCTCGTGCAGGACCAGGAGGGCGACGTCGTCGGTGCGCTGCCAGCTGGTGCCCGCCTTGCCGACGAGGGTGTCGATGAGGACCTCCAGGTCCGCGGTGTCGGCCTGGGCGAGATGGTGTGCGAGGGCGGTGATGGAGTCCTCCAGGTCGTCTCCCGGCCGTTCGATGAGGCCGTCGGTGTAGAGGAGGAGCATGAGTGCGGGGGTGAGCGGGATCTCGGTGACCGGGAAGGCGGCGTCGGGGTCGATGCCCAGGAGCGGGCCGGGCGGCACGTCGAGGGGCCGGGCGCCGCGGCCGGGCAGCCGTACGACCGGTGGTGGATGACCGGCGCTGGCCAGGGTCACGCGGCGTCCGGCCAGGTCGAGGTGGGCGTAGAGACAGCTGGTGAACAGGTCCGGGCAGAGATCGAGGACGAGCCGGTTGGTGCCGGCGAGGACCTGGTCCGCGGTGGTGCCGAGGGTCGCGTGGGCGTGGACGGCGGTACGGACCTGCCCCATGAGCGCGGCGGCTGCCGCGTCGTGGCCCTGGACGTCGCCGATGACGGCCGCGACGGCGCTGTCACCGAGAGGGATGAGGTCGTAGAAGTCCCCGCCGATGTCCATGCCCCGGGTGGCGGGCAGATAGCGGGCGGCGACCCGCAGACCGGTGACCTCCGGCAGGGTACGCGGGAGCAGCGCCTGCTGGAGGCCGTGGGCGAGGTCGCGTTTGGTGTCGTAGAGGCGGGCGCGGTCCAGGGCCTGGGCGACGAGGCCGGCGAGCGCGGTCAGTACGGCGCGGTCCTCGGCCGGGAACGCGCGGGGTGCGTCGTAGGAGAGGATGCAGCAGCCGACGGGCCGGCCGGAGACGATGAGCGGCAGGAAGGCCCAGGCCTGCTTGCCGCTGATCACGGAGGCCTCCGGGTAACTGCGCCGCATGTCCTCCGGGTCGGCGAAGAACGCGGGGACGCCGCTGCGCAGGACCCGTCCGACCGGGGTGAACACGGTGTCGAGGGGCAGGCCGTCCAGACGCTCGACGGTGTCCGGGTCGTAGCCGCGGTACCCGGTGATCCGCAGCCGCCCGGCGTCGGTGGCGGACAGGACCAGGGACTGGGCGCCGAAGGCGGGCATGATCTGGTCGGCGACCAGGTCGATGACGTCCTGGACGCCGACGACCTCGGTCAGCGCGGCGGCCAGGTGCATGAGCTGGTAGAGGCGGCCCGCGCGGGTCATCGGGACGGTGCGTGAGGAGGACGGGGACGCCGGGGACGGCGGCCCCTGACCGCCGCTGGGGAGGATACGGACGCTGATGCCGCTGGCGTCCGGGTAGAGGTGGAAGTCCAGCCACCGGTCGGGCGGGCGGCACGCGGTGAAGACGACGGGCTCGCGGCTGATGACCGCGGCACGGTAGCGGTCCTCGTAGACGGGTTCGTCCAGCCAGCGCAGGGACTGCCAGGGCTGCGTCCCCAGCAGCTCACCGGCGTCGCGGCCGAGCAGTTCGCAGGCTCCCGCGCTCAGGAAGGTGAGGTTCCCCTCCAGGTCCAGGGCGCAGCTGCCGCCGGGCAGCCGCTCGACGAAGTCGGCGACGGCCATCTCCGGGCCCGCGGACCGGCGCATCCGGTCGGGGGCCAGTACGCGCGGCCGGGGGCCGGGGACCGGGAACGCTCCGTGGTCGACGGCCTCCTCGATCAGCCGGGCCAGACGTCCGCAGCTGGACGCGATGTGTCCTCGTTCCCGCTGGGTCATGTAGGGCGGCCGGGTGGCCGGCCACATCAGCAGGAGCGTTCCCCAGCGGCGGATGCCGGTGACCGGTGCGGCGGCCAGCGCGAGCGGGTACGGCAGGGCCATCGCGGTACGCGGGTAGCCGCGGGCCATCTCCTCCTGGCTGGCCACCCACACCACGCGGTCGCCGCGCAGGGCGTCGGCCACCGGCGCCGGTGCGGTGACCGGGATCCTGGCCCACGGGACCGCGAAGTCGGCGGGTGCCCCGTAGAGCACGTCGAGGGAGAGCTGCTGCCCGTCCGGGGTGAGGAGGTAGAGAGCGCCGATGGACGCGCCTGCCCGGCGTACCGTCTCCGCGAACGCGGCATCTCGTGCCTCCGCGTCCGTGTCCCCGCCACCCGAACTCGTCACGAGGCGCCTCCAGCCTGGCCGGCGACTTTCGGGAAGTCACCACGGAGGGGCTCGGGCCGGGCCGGCGGGACACCGCGCCGGCGACCTCAGCCCCTAGGGGGACGCTACCGCCCCGGACGGCGGTCGGCACGCCGTCCCGGACCCCGTGGCCGACGGGTCGCCCGTACTCCCTGCTCCCCCGCGGCCGGGAGGGCGGTAGCGCGGGGCGCCGCCTCGGCCGCTGGGGCGTCACCCGGCACCCGGCCGGCCCCGCGGCGCCACCCGGCCCGACCGCGGCGCGCCCTCACCCGGCCGGTGCCGGTGCCTCGCCCGGCAGGCGGGCGGCGTCGGGGGTGCGGGTCCGCCACGGGATACGGAGGGCGGTCAGGGTGACGATCAGCGCCGATACGGCGACGGTGGCCATGCCTGCCGTCAGGTTCGCGGCGCCGGCGACGAAGCCGATCAGGGCCGGGCCGGCCAGCAGGCCCGTGGTGCCCATCGCGGCGACCAGCGCGAGGGCGCCGGAGCCGTGTCCGGCCGCCGCCACGTACACGCACGGGGTGATCGCGGCGGCGCCGAGGCCGACGCAGGCGAAGCCGAGGAGCGTGGGTACCACTCCCCCGGTGAGCAGGGCGAGGGCCAGGCCGGCGGCGGCCACCGCGCTGCCGGCGCGCACCACGGGTCCGTCGCCCCAGCGGCTGCGCCAGCGGTCCGCGCGGAGGCGGGCGAGCAGCATCATCACGGAGACGACGGCGATGCCGAGCGGGGCGACGGTCGTGGACGCCCTGACGACGTCCTTCATGTAGAGCGTCGACCAGTCGTTCATGGCGCCCTCGGTGATCGTGCCGAAGGCCATGGCACAGCCCATGAGGAGGGTCGTGCCCGAGGGGAGGTGACGGGCGTGCCGCTTCGGCCGGCCCTCGTTCGAGGGGGTCGCCTCCCGGTGTGTCAGCAGGCCCGGGCGGGCGCCGCCGAGCAGGAGCAGCAGCAGGGCCCCGGCCGGCGCGAAGTGGGCGGTGACCGAGGTGGTCAGGGTGGTGACGCCGGAGGCGAGGAGGGCGGCGGCGAGCAGGCCGCCGCTGAAGGTGGCGTGCAGCTGGGACATGGCCGTACGCCCGTGGGCGCTCTCCAGGGCGGCGCCCTGCGCGTTCATGGCGACGTTGAGGCAGCCGACCGCGACGCCGTCGGCGGCGACGGCGAGCAGCGCGAGCGGGTAGTCGGGTACGACGGACAGGGCGGCCAGTACGGCGATCAGGCAGGCGGCGGACGCGAGGCAGAGGCGCCGGGAGCCGAACCGTCGCATCAGGACGGTGACCAGCGGGAAGGAGGCCGCCGCGCCGACGCCGCAGGCCATGAGCAGCAGGCCGACCTCGCCAGCGCCCAGGTCGAGGCGGGTCTTGAGCGCGGGCAGGCGGGCGACCCAGGTGCCGTACTGGAAGCCTAGGAAGCAGAACAGCGCCGCTATCGACCACTTGGCGCGTGTGAAGGAGGGTTCGGGCATCACACGGCCTCCCGGGCCTGGTGCGGGCGGGGTGCGGCGGCCAGCGGTGCCGACATGTAGACCGCGTCGCTGCCGTAGCCCGGCGGGACGGGTGCCGCGTGGTGGGTGCGGTAGCCGTTGGCCCGCCAGAACCCCTCCTTGCCGGCGACGGCGACCAGCGACATGGTCGTGAAGCCGCGGGTGCGGGCCACGCCGGTCAGATGGCGTGCCAGCCGGGTGCCGAGTCCGCGGCGCCGTAGCGGGGCGCTGACGACCAGGTCGTGCAGGTGGAGGTTGGTGCTGTGGTGGACGGTCCGCTCGGGGCGGGCCGGGTCGGGGCAGCGGAACGGCGGGTAGGGCAGGGCGAGGGCATAGCCCGCGAGCCGGCCGTCGAGGTCGAGGACGAAGCAGGTGCCGGGCGAGGCGCGGGCCCGTGAGCGCAGCAGTTCCTCGCCCTCCGCGAGGGAGAGGTCCGCGTACGCCTCGCTCTCCATGGCGGCCAGCCGCGGCCAGTCGGCCTCGGTGATCCCGCGTATGCGCATGGGGTGGCCTTTCAATGCCGTTCTTCGGGGGCGTCGGACGCGGTGCCGGGTACGCAGACGCACGGCAGCGGGCGGATGCCGTTGAACCCCTGGGTCGTGTAGCTGGTGGCGTAGGCGCCGGCGGAGAGGATCCAGACGGGGTCGCCGGAGGCGACGGAGCGGGGGACGGACACCGGGTGCCGGCCGCCGCCGTAGGCGTCGTCGCTGTCACAGGTGGGGCCGGCGACGACCGCCCGGACGTGGCCGGCCGCCCGGGTTCGGGCGGGGAAGACCAGCCGGTGTGTCACCTGGTCCATCTCGTACAGGCCGTTGAACTTGCCGCAGCTCAGGTAGAGCCAGTGCGCGTCCTCGCCGTCCGGCTGCCGGCGCCGGGTCAGCCGCAGCACGTGGGCGCGGACGGCACCGTGGTCGGCGACGAGGTGCCGGCCCGGTTCCATGACCAGGGCGAGGGGCGTGGGGGTGAGGCCGCGCAGGCGGTCGGTGCCTTCGCGGATGACGGTGAAGATCTTGTCGAGGGGCGGGTCGAGGGGGTTGCCGTGGCGGTCCCGGTAACCGAGCGCGGGCAGACCGCCGCCGAGGTTGACGTGGTCCGGTACGATCCCCTGCCCGGCCAGTGCCGTCAGGGTGTCGGCGAGCGTGTCGAACGCCTCCTGCCAGGCCTCGCCAGTCATCTGCTGGGAGCCGACGTGCACGGACAGCCCGGCCGGGACGAGGCCCGCCGCGCGGGCCGTCGCCAGGACGCGGACGGCGTCGTCGCGGGTGCAGCCGAACTTGCGGTTCAGGCCCCACAGGGCGCCCTGCCCGCTGGTCGCGAGGCGGCAGAACACGCGGGCGCCGGGGGCGTGCCGGGCGATCGCGGTGACGTCCTCGACGCTGTCGGTGGCGAAGGTGCGGATCCCCAGGCGGTGGGCTTCGGCGATGTCGTGGTCGGACTTGACGGTGTTGCCGTGGTGGATGCGGTCGGCGGGAGCGCCGGCGGCCAGGGCCTGGGCGATCTCGGCGGGACTCGCCGCGTCGAATCCCGCTCCGCGGGCGGCAAGGCGGCGCAGGACGTCGTCCACGGGGCAGGCCTTGAGGGCGAAGCGGACGCGGGTGCCGGGCAACTCGGCCAGCAGGGCGTCGAACTGGCGCTCTATGCCGGAGAGGTCGTAGACGATGCGGTCGGTCTCGGCGGTGGCCAGCGCGGTGGTCAGGGCGTCGCTGGGAGTGCCTTGGACCGCCGTTGGGCGGCCGTGGGCCGGTCGTGGTTGTGCGCGCGGTCCCCCGCGCCCGTGCGGGACGCTCATGTGCGGGCCGCCTCGATGAGTGCCGGCCAGGCCTCGGTCAGGTCGGCGAAGTCCTCGATGTCCGACTCGGCCTCGTCCAGTAACCGGTCGCGTTCCACCGCGAGCCGGTCCGCGAAGGCCGCGTACCGTCCGCCGAGTTTGCGGTACGCCGTGTCGACGCGGTCGAGCCGCCAGGCGTTCTCGGCGCGGTCGAGTCCGGTGCTCTCGCGCAGCAGGCCGGTGACGGCCTCGGGGCGGACGCGCAGGCCGGTGTCCAGGAGCCGGTCGTCCTGGGCGGCCATCCGGTCGTAGACGTGGTGGAAGTAGAGCATCGACAGCAGGAACTTCACGAACCGCCGCTGGTAGGCCGGGAAGCCGGTGTCGGTGCGGCGTTCGGGGGTGTGGAAGTTCTCGATGTGCCGGTTGTGCAGGATGCCGGGCAGTCTCGCGTCGTGGACGAGGTGGAGGAGGAAGTAGTCGCTGCCGATGGTGTCGGTGGCGGGCGGGAGCGGCACCCGCTCGTACACCGCCCGGTCGAAGGCGACGTTGCACATGTCGACGCGCATGGGGTCGACCAGCGTGAGGGTGGAGTGGTCCCCGGTGAAGGGTGCGGTGCCCGCCCCGGTGAAGGACTCCTCGACCAGTGCGCGTCTGCGGTCCTCGGGCCAGTCGCCGGGCGCCCAGAGGCCGACTACGTCCTGGTAGACGGCTTCGTCGAGCCGTCGTATCTCCGCGATGTCGACGGAGAGTTCACCGATGAAGGAGGCCCCGGCCAGCGAGACCGGGCGGTGTGCCAGGGCCGGGTCGAGGTCGGTGCGGGTGACGGCGGCCGAGGCGTCGGTGGCGGGCCGGCCCAGCCAGGGCAGCTCGTGGTGGACGGGGAACACCGGTTCGCCGGAGTTGAGTTGGTAGGTGCTGTCGGAGTCCCTGCGGTGCACCGAATGGCAGCCGAGGGAGGCTGCCAGCAGGAAGGCGCGGTTGGTGCACGCGCCGTAGGAGACGGCGGACGGGAGCATCAGGCGGAGCAGACGGTCCCGGTCGGACAGGCCGGCGCGTTCGATCGTGCGGCGCAGCCGGACGCGTTGCCGTTCCTCGTCGAGGTGGTGGACGGTCACGCCCGGCTCCTGCGGCAGGGCGGCGACCGTGCGGGTGTGCGCGGCCCGGGTGCGCTCGTCGGCGGAGTCCAGGATCAGCAGCTGGACGTCGGCGCCGAAGTGGCGTGCGGCGTAGGCGGCTTCGGCGTGCACGGCGGCGATGGTGGCGGAGCAGGCACGGTTGGTGGGCAGGGTGAGGCAGACGCGGTTCACCGGTCCCCTTCCGCGGGGGTCCAGGAGTCGAGGCCGAGCAGCTTGCGCCCGAGGTCGTTCAGTTCGGCGCGGCCGTAACGCAGGGCTTCGGGGGTGCGGGCGTCGCCGAGCAGGGTGGCGTTCCAGTCGGGGGTGGCGAGGGTGCGCCAGGACTCCACGCGGGAGTCGCGCAGGGCGGTGTGCTCCTCCAGCGCGGGCATCATCGACAGGTACTGGACGGCTCGGACAGCGTTGTCAGAGACGTTGGGGGCGACGCCGTGGGCGAGCAGCCCGTTGAAGATCAGCAGGTCGCCGGCCTGGAGGTCGGGACGGACGACGGGGAACTCGGCGCGGTCGATCGCGGGCCGGACCGGGTCGCGGCCGGGAGGCTGGGCGACGCGCCACTCCTCGAAGCGGCGGAAGAGTTCGGGCGCGCACTGGAAGCCGCCGAGTTCGGGCCGGGTGTCGGTGAGCGCGATGATGCCCTGGACCCGCTGCGGCAGCACGGCGAGGGTGGTGTCGACGTCCCAGTGCAGTTCGATGTCGAAGCCCTCGTCGGTGGGCTCGATCAGGGAGCGTGAACGGGTGTGCCGGTTGGGCGGGTTGAGGTTGAGCCGGTCCAGGGTGACCCACAGTTCCTCACTGTCCCAGACGTCCGCGAAGGCGTCGTGGACGCGGTGGTTCTGGCGGCTGTTCCACAGGAGCTGGTGGTGGTACGCCTCGACGAAGCCGTAGATGTAGAGGTGCCGGTCCAGTTCGGAGCGGAACTCCGGTTCGGTGTACCAGGTGTCGGGGCGGTCGGGGTCGAGGCCCTGGAAGTCCCAGGCGAAGTCGAGCAGTTCCTTGGCCTCGCCGGGGGTGATGGCCTCGCGGACGACGACGTGGCCGTACGTCTGCCAGAAGGCGAGATCCTCCTCGGACAGCACGCGCAGGGGCCGGCTCTTCTCGAGGTCGCGCAGGGGGGTCGGGGCGAGGTAGGTCTCGCCGTCGGCACTGAAGTAGGGGCGGCCGGTCGCCGCTCGGTGCAGGTAGGGGGCGGGTGTCTGCATGCGATCACTCCGGGGTGGAACGGGAACACCTTCGGGTCGGGCGTGAGACATGTGCCGGTGACGGGCGCCGGAGCGCGGCAGGGCCGTCGGGTTCCGCGGAAAGGGAAGGGGCGGGCCGCCCACCGCGGGGGCGGGCGGCCCGGTGCGGCCGTGGGTCAGCCGGCGACGACGGCCTCGGCCGCCGCCACGCCGCAGACGCGGGCGGCTCCGTAGGTGGCGATGTGCGGGGCGCCGCGGGGCGGGGCCTGCGGCAGGCCCATCTCGACCACGACGGTGTCGGGCCGGGCGGCGAGCAGGGTGTCGAGCGCGGAGCGCATCCAGTCGTGCCGGTGCGCGTCGCGGACGACGGCGACGATCCGGCGTCCGCCGGCCGCGGCGAGGACGGCGGCACCGGCGCCGTCACCGGTGAAGGAGCCGGAGGTGCTGCCGGGCAGCAGCCGCTGCAGTTCGGCGGCGACGCCCCAGGGGGTCTGGTCGCCGACGGCGATGTTCGGGGCCGGGTTGAACTGGGCGGTGAACACGGGTTCGGTGACGGGTGCGGCGGCACCGGCGCGGGTCACGGTCAGCGCGCGGCGGGCCGCGACCAGGCCGATCTCCGGGTCGGCGGGGGTCCTGTCCGCGTCACCGCGTGCCGCGGCGGTCCAGGCGGCCAGCGCCCGCACCCGGGTGGCCGCGTCGGCCAGCCGCTCCTCGGGCAGTTCACCGGAGCGTACGGCGGCGACGAGCGCGTCCCGGAGGTTCAGCACGGTGCGCTCGTCGCACAGTCCGCCGCCCACGCAGATGGCGTCGGCGCCGGCCGCGATCGCGAGGACCACGCCGTGCTCCAGGCCGTAGGTGCCGGAGATCGCGCGCATCTCCATGCCGTCGGTGACGATGAGGCCCTGGTAGCCGAGTTCGCCGCGCAGCAGCTCGGTGAGGATGCGCCGGGACAGGGTGCCGGGGCGGTCCGGGTCGAGGGCCGGGACGAGGATGTGGGCGCTCATGACGGCCCGGGTGCCGGCGGCGATCGCGGCACGGAACGGCGGCAGTTCGCGTGCGTGGAGGGTGTCGGCGTCGACGTCGATGCGGGGTACGGCGTGGTGGGAGTCGACGTTGGTGTCGCCGTGGCCGGGGAAGTGCTTGGTGCAGGCGGCGACGCCGGTGGACTGGAGGCCCTCGACCCAGGCGGCGGTGTGCCGGGCCACCAGGTCGGGGCTCGCGCCGAAGGAGCGGACGCCGATGACGGGGTTGTCGGGGTTGGCGTTGACGTCGGCGGAGGGCGCCCAGTCGAAGTTGACGCCGCAGGCGGCCAGGCGCCGGCCCAGTTCGCGGGAGACGGCCCGGGTGAGCTGGGGGTCGTCGACGGCGCCGAGGGCGTGGTTGCCGGGGAAGGAGGAGCCGGTGCGTACGTCGAGCCGGGTGACGTCGCCGCTCTCCTCGTCGATGGCGACCAGGAGGTCGTCACGTTCGGTGCGCAACTGGGCGGTGAGAGCGGTGACCTGCTTCTCGCTGACGACGTTGCGGCCGAACAGGGCGACGGAGGCGAGGCCCTCGCCGATGCGGCGGCGCACCCAGTCGGGGGCGGTGGTGCCGTCGAACCCCGGCTGGAGCACCGCGAGGGCGTCCCGGCTGAGGGTGTCGCCCGCGGCGGAGCCGCTGTCGGACGCGGTGGTGGGGATGGTGGTCATCGGGGGCGTCATCCCTTCACGGCGCCGTCGGTGAGACCGCTGACTGCCTTGCGTTGCAGGAAGATGAAGAGGATCAGGATGGGCAGCGCGAACAGGGACGAGGCGGCCATCGTGGCCCCCCAGTCGTCGCCGAAGGCGGTCTGGAACTGGGACAGCCACAGCGGAAGGGTCTGCTTCTCGACGTCCTTGTTGAGGATCAGGACGAGGGGGAACTCGTTCCAGGCGGTGACGAAACCGAACAGCGAGGTCGCCATCAGGCCGGGCGCGAGCAGCGGGAAGATCACCTTGACGAAGGCCTGGAAGCGGGTGCAGCCGTCGACCATCGCCGACTCCTCCAGCTCCTTGGGCACGGCGGCGACGTAGCCGCGGAGCGTCAGGATGGTCAGGGGCAGCACCATCATGGTGTAGAAGACGGTGAGCGGGACCAGGCTGTTGAGCATGTCGTTGTCGCGGACGAGCATGTAGATGGCGATGATCATGACCTCCCAGGGGGCCATCTGCGCCAGCATGAACGTCACGATGAGGCCGCGCCGGCCCCGGAACCGCATCCGGGTGAGGGCGAAGGCCGCGAACAGGGCGATGACGAGCGAGAAGACCACCGACAGGACCGTGACGGTGACGGAGTTGAGGACCAGGGTCCAGAAGTGGTCGGCGTCGACGGCCTTCTTGAAGTGGTCGAGCGTGGCGTGCGTCGGGAACCACACCGGGTCGTCGGCGATGATGTCGCCGGTCGGCTTGAAGGCCGTCGCGAACATCCAGTAGACGGGGAACACGAAGCCGGCGAAGAGGACGGCGGCGGTCGCGTTGGGCCAGATGCGGCCGATGAGCGAGCGCTTCACAGCTCGTCCTCCTCTTGCTTGAGCACCATGCGCAGGTAGTACGAGGTGATGGCGAGCAGCACCAGGATGGTCAGGAAGGAGATCGCCGCGCCGAGTCCGAAGTGCTGGTTGCCGACGCCCTGGACGTAGGCGTAGATCGGCAGGGTCTCGGTGAGGTGGTCGGGGCCGCCCTCGTTCATGGCGAAGATCTGCGCGAACGACTTGAAGACCCAGATGACTTCGAGGAACGTCGTGGCGTACAGGAACGGCCGCAGGAAGGGCAGGGTCACGGAGGTGAAGTTCTGCCAGGCGCCGGCGCCGTCCAGGGATGCGGCCTCGTACAGCTCGCGGGGGATCGTGGTGGTGGCGGCGTAGAGGTTGATCGCCACGAAGGGGATCGACTGCCAGACGATGAGCAGGGTGACCACGGCGAAGGTGGAGAACTGGGTCTCCAGCCAGTTGTGGTCGGCCATGGAGTGCCAGCCGAGTTTGTCCAGCACCCAGTTGACGACGCCGAAGCGCTGGGCGAACAGCCACTGGTAGACGGTGGTGGCCGCGATGATCGGCATGGCCCAGGCGAGGACGAGGCCCACCATGAGCAGCAGCCGCATCTTCTTGCCGAGCCGGGCGAGCAGCAGCCCGATCAGGGTGCCGACCACCATGATCAGGACGACGTTGACGGCGGTGAAGACGACGGAACGCTCGACGACGTGCCAGAACTCCCCGCCGCTCAGCACCTCCCGGTAGTTGTCGACGCCGTTCCACTCGGTGAGGTGCTGGATGAGCTGCCGCGGGTTGAGGTTCTGGAACGACAGCATGCCGTTCTTGACCAGGGGCCAGCCGAGCAGCACCAGGGTGGCCAGCAGCGCGGGCAGCAGGAGCAGGTAGGGGGCGGCGGCGCGCCGGGACGGGGCCCCGGCGGGGGTGCGGTCCCCGCCTGGCGGCGGGGCCGGCACCCGGGCCTTGCGGACAGCGGGCTCCCCGGCCGTGTCCGTGCCTTCGGTCTGCACTGACATGAGTTGCCATCTCTTCCGTGGCCGTACGAACGACTTCCTCGGCCGCGCGCACGGCGTCCGGGCCGTGCGCCGGCACAGGTGAGCCGGGGGCGCCCCCTCGTGGCGCCCCGGGCGCGGGTCTAGGGTCTTTCGTTCGGATCGGGCCGGATCAGGGAGCGGGTCCTGGTGCCGTGCGTCGCACGGCGGAGGAGGGCGCCATGGCGGAGCCATGGCAACCGACGACAACGCGGCGAGGCGCGGTGCCAGGACCCGCGAGCCCGGCATGATCCGAACGAGAGGGCCTAGTTCTGCTGGGCCAGGCGCTTGTTGATCTCGCCCTCGACCTGCTTGGCGGCGTCCGCCGGGGACTTACCGTTGAGCACGGCGGTCATGTAGGACTTGATCGGGTTGGGGCTGTTCTCCACCGCGCCCCACTCGGGGATCAGCGGGGTGGTGCCGCCCACGGCGGCGCCGGGAGCGGCGGCCTCGGCGACGGCGTTGCCCTTGAGGTTGCTCTCCAGGGCCTGCTTGTTCGGGATGACGCCGTTGAGCTTGGCCAGCTCGCCCTCGTACCGGTCCGACAGGGCGATCTTCAGGAACTCCTTGGCCAGGGCCTGCTTCTTGCTGCCCTGCGCGATGGCGAGGTTGGAGCCGCCGAGGAAGACGCCCTCGGGCTTGTCCGCGCTCTCGCCGGGGATCGTGAAGTAGCCGAGGTCCTTCTCGATCGCCTTGTTGGCGGTGACGGCGGTGCCGGCCTCCCAGCCCATGCCGATGAAGGCGCCGGTCCTGCCCTTGGCGAAGACCTCGGCCTGCTGCGGGGTGGCCTCGTCCTTGTCCTTGGGGGCCTTGGAGTAGGAGGCGTACTTCTTGTAGATCTCCATGGCCCTGGCGACCTTCGGGTCACCGAGGTTGGAGACGTACGTGCCGCCGTCCTTCTTCACCAGGTCGGCACCCTGGCCGATGGTCAGGCCGTCGAAGAAGTACCAGTTCTGGCCGGGCAGGTAGAGCGGCTCGGCGTCGGTCTTCTTGCCGATGGTCTCCAGGTCCCGGAAGAACTCGTCCCGGGTCCTGGGGGTGTCCTTGATGCCGGCCTTCGCCCAGATCTTCTTGTTGTAGATGACCACGCGGTTGGCGAAGTACCAGGGGGCGGCGTACTGCTTGCCTTCGTAGACCGAGGACTGGGAGACCGACGGCGTCCAGTCGGCGCCGATCTCCTGCTTGAGGTCACTCAGGTCGGCCAGGCCGCCGGTGGCCGCGTAGGCCGGGGTCTGGGTGTTGCCGACCTCCAGCACGTCCGGCGGGGTGGACTCGGAGAGGGCGGTGGTGATCTTCTGCTGGATCCCGTCCCACTTCTGCGTCTCGAACTTCAGCTTGGCGCCGGTCTTCTTCTCGAAGGCGGCCGTGACGTCCTTGGACCACTGGTCCGGCGTGGAGCCGTCCATCGCCCAGACCGTCAGGGTCTGCCCCTTGAAGCTGTCCGGTCCGGCGTTCTTGCCGCTGTCGTCGCCGTCGTCTCCGCCGCACGCCGACACGGAGACCATCATGCCCGCGATCACGATCGCGGCCGCAAGCTTGCGCTTCACGCCACCCTCCTCAGGGATGCCACTAACCCCCCACGCCCTCGGCGGTGACCTGCGTACGACGCTGTTGCACGTAGGGCTCGGGACCTGGCCACTAATGGTGTAGACCAGTACCGGGAGCTTGGCCTAGACCTTTTGGAGTGTCAAGGGTGGTTCGGAAAGCCGGTCCGGGCCGTTACGAGAAAGACACCGGAGCGCGTCCATCCGCATTCGGCCCCCTTCGCCCGGACGGGCCAGTTGGACTAGACCATAAGGCAGTTGGTCGCTATAACGGGAGCCCATCGACACAGCCGGGAAGGCAGGCATGACCACCGACGTCAGCAGCGCCCAGCCGCACGGAGGGGTGCCCGGCCGCACCGCGCGCGTGCCGAAGTACTACCGGATCAAGCAACAGCTCCTCAGCATGGCCGAGGCGCTCCAGCCCGGTTCGGCCATGCCCGCGGAACGGCTGCTCGCCGTCCGGTTCGACACCTCCCGGACCACCGTCCGCCAGGCGCTCCAGGAACTCGTGGGCGAGGGCCGGCTCGACCGGATCCAGGGCAAGGGCACCTTCGTCGCCCAGCCCAAGCTGTACCGCACGCTCCAGCTCACCTCGCACACCGAGGACATGCGGGCGCAGGGCCTCACGCCCGCCTCCCAGACGCTGGACGTCGGGGAGGTGCCCGCGGACGAGAAGCTGGCGGGCCTGCTCGGCATCGGGATCGGCGAACGGGTGCTGCGCATCGAGCGGCTGCGGCTGGCCAGCGGCGACCCGATGGCGATCGAGACGACCCACCTGTCCGTACGCCGCTTCCCCGGCCTGCGCCGATCCCTGACCGGCTGCCCGTCGCTGTACACGGCGCTCGCCGAGGTGTACGGCGTCCATCTCGCCGAGGCCGACGAGACCATCGAGACCTCGCTGTCGACCCCGCGCGAGGCACAGTTGCTCGGCACCGACGTGGGGCTGCCGATGCTCCTGCTGTCCCGGCACTCACGGGACGCGGAGGGCTCCCCGGTGGAGTGGGTGCGCTCGGTGTACCGGGGCTCCCGCTACAAGTTCGTCGCCGCCCTGCACCGGCCGGGCCCCCCGGTGGTCCGGCGCAGGACGGCCCCTGTCGAGCGGGACGGGCTCGGCCACGCCTGAAACCGGGTCGGGGACGGTTCAGGCGTAGCCGCCGATCGGGGGACGGCGGGCGGGGGCGCCCGATGTCACTCCTGGACGAGCGTGACGTCCTGGCCGCTCACCGCGTGGAACGCCGGCAGCAGCAGGAGGCCCGAGGGGCGCAGCTCCGTGAGGGTGGCCTCGACGTGCGCCGCCCCGGCTTTCAGCACCTCCGAGGAGACCGGCCCGGAGTTCTCCCAGCGGTGTTCGGCACCGTCGCACCGGGCCAGGTCGCCGCCGATGGCGTGCTCGACCAGGGAGTCGCCCTGGCTGACCGAGGAGCTGACGAAGACCGGGCCGGTGCCGCCGGCGCAGCGGTAGGTGCCCGAGAGCGTCACCGAGCCGTCGGACGCGAGCCGGCCGACGGTGTCGACGGTGACGGTCTCGGAGGGGTCGGTGACGGCCTTGGAGGGGGCGGCGCCGGCCGGGCCGGCGGTGACGCACAGCAGGGCCGCGGCACTGAGGGCCGTGACGAGGGCGGGGCGCAGGAACATGGGATACCTCCCGGTATCGGCGGATTCGACGGGTCCACTGGTACCGGGCGGCCGGGCGGGCGGGCGTGACCGTCACCCCATCGGTGGCGCGTCATGGAACCGTCCGGGGCCGGTCGGGCGGGGGTACGGCCGGTGCGGGCCGGTCGCCCTACGGCAGTACGGCGAACCCGTCCAGCTCGACCAGCGCCCGCTCGTCCCACAGCCGTACGACCTCCACGACGGCCATCGCGGGATAGTCACGGCCCGCCAGCCGGCGCCAGACGTCGCCCAGTTGCCGGGCGTGCGTGCGGTACGCGGCGACGTCCGTGGCGTAGACGGTGACCCGGGCCAGGTCGGCGGGGGTGCCGCCGGCCGCGCGCAGGGCCGTGAGGAGGTTGCCGAGCGCCGTTTCGAACTGCTCGGGAAGGCTGTCGCCGGTGACCTTGCCGCCGGCGTCGAGTGCGGTCTGGCCCGCGAGGAACACCACGCGGGAACCGGTCGCGACGACGGCGTGCGAGAACCCCGTGGGCGGGGACAGCTCGGGCGGGTTGACGCGCTCGGTCGTCACCGGGCCTCCTCGGGTGCCGTGGCGTACAGCTCCTTGGCGATGATGCCTCGCTGCACCTCGCTGGCGCCCTCGTAGATACGGGGCGCGCGCACCTCGCGGTAGAGGTGTTCGAGGAGGTGGCCGCGGCGCAGGGCGCGGGCGCCGTGCAGCTGGACCGCGGTGTCGACGACGTACTGCGCGGTCTCGGTGGCGAGCAGCTTGGCCATCGCGGCGCGCCGGGGGACGTCGGCGGCCCCCGCGTCGTACGCCGAGGCCGCCGCGTACACCATCAGCCGGGCCGCCTCCGTGCGCAGGGCCATCTCGGCGACCTGGTGGGACACCGCCTGAAGGTCCATCAGCCGGCCCTGGAACGCCTCGCGCCGGCTGGTGTGGGCGAGGGTGGCGTCCAGGGCGGCCTGGGCCATGCCGACCGCGAAGGCGCCGACGCTGGGGCGGAAGAGGTTGAGGGTGCCCATGGCGACGGCGAAACCGCGCTCGGGCTCGCCCAGCACGTCGTCGGCGGTGACGGGCACGGCGTCGAAGTCGAGGGCGCCGATGGGGTGCGGGGAGATCATCTCCAGGGGGCTGCCGGTGAGTCCCGGCCGCCCGGCGGGGACCAGGAAGGCGGTGACGCCCCGGGCGCCGGCGGCGGGGGTGGTGCGGGCGAAGACGGTGTAGAAATCGGCCTCGGGGGCGTTGGAGATCCAGCACTTGGCGCCGGTGAGCCGCCAGCCGCCGCCGTCGGGCTCGGCCGCGAGGGCCAGCGCCGCCGCGTCCGAACCGGCCCCGGGCTCGCTCAGCGCGAACGCGGCGACGGCGCTGCCGTCGGCGACCCGGGGCAGCCAGTGACCTCGCTGGGCCGGCGTGCCGTGCGCGTGCACCGGGTGGGCGCCCAGGCCCTGGAGGGCGAGGGCGGTCTCGGCCTCGGTGCAGGCCTGGGCGAGGGACTCGCGCATCAGGCACAGGTCGAGGGCGCCGGAGCCGAACAGCCGGGCGAGCAGGCCGAGCCGGCCCAGTTCGGCGAGGAGCGGCCGGTTGACACGGCCGGGTTCGCCCCGGTCGGCGAGCGGGCGCAGCCGGCCGGCGGCCAGTGCGCGCAGCTCGGCGCACCAGGCCGTCTGTTCCGGCCCGAGCGAGAATGCGGACACTGCCGTCCTCCCTCCGGGGAAGGACCACGGGCCCTCCCCGCGACGCCATGACGCTCGCCACCCGGGGGGCGTGCCCCGCTGACGCGCCGTCACCTCCGGGACGGCCTTCCGCCCTCCGACGAGGTTATCGCGCACAGTTGACTGCCGTCACCAACACGATACGCTCCAGTTGCGAGCCCACCAGGAACCGTCCGGACGTCTGTCACGGCAAGGGGGCGGACCGCCATACATCGCTCGGCCCACGTCGACACGTTCACGCGCGACCATCTCCCGCCGCCGCACGCCTGGCCCGAGCTGCGGTTCGACCTGCCGGAGCTGCGTTACCCCGGCCGGCTGAACTGTGCCGCGGAGCTGGTGGACCACGCCGATCCGGACCGGCCGGTGTTCCGCACCCCGGCCGGTGCCACCTGGACGTACGGCGAGCTGCGGGCACGCGTCGACCGCGTCGCGCACGTCCTGACCACCGGCCTGGGCGTGGTCCCGGGCAACCGGGTCCTGCTGCGCGGTCCCACCACCCCGTGGCTCGCCGCCTGCTGGCTGGCCGTGCTGAAGGCGGGCGCGGTCGCGGTCACCGTGCTGGCCCAGCAGCGCCCGCAGGAGCTGGCGACCCTGTGCGGGATCGCCCGGGTGGGACACGCGCTGTGCGACATACGGGCGGTGGACGACCTGGCGCGGGCCCGGATACCCGGGCTGCGCGTCACGACGTACGGCGGCGACTCCCCCGACGACCTGCTGCGCCGCCCGGCGCCCGCCGCGCCGTACCCGGCGGTGGACACCGCCGCCGACGACGTCGCGCTGATCGCGTTCACCTCCGGCACGACGGGCCGCCCGAAAGGGTGCATGCACTTCCACCGGGATGTGCTGGCAACAGCCGACACGTTCTCCAAGCATGTGTTGCGCCCCCATGTGGACGACATCTTCGCCGGCAGCCCCCCGCTCGGCTTCACGTTCGGTCTCGGCGGACTGGTGGTCTTCCCCCTGCGCGCCGGTGCCAGCACGCTCCTGCTGGAGCGGGCGGGCCCCCGGCAGCTGCTTCCCGCGATCGCCGAGCACCGGGTCTCAATCCTGTTCACCGCGCCGACCGCCTACCGCGCCATGCTGGACGACCCGCACCGGTACGACCTGTCGTCGCTGCGGCGCTGTGTGTCGGCCGGCGAGAACCTGCCCGCGGCGACCTGGCAGGCCTGGCGCGAACGCACGGGCCTGCGCCTCATCAACGGCATCGGCGCCACCGAGCTGCTGCACATCTTCCTCTCCGCCGCCGACGAGCGGACCAGGCCGGGCACCCTGGGCATCCCGGTCCCGGGCTGGCAGGCGCGTGTCCAGGACGCCGAAGGAAGGCCCGTGCCCGACGGCGAGCCCGGTCTGCTGGCGGTACGCGGCCCGGTCGGCTGCCGTTATCTCGCCGATCCGCGGCAGCGGGAGTACGTCCGGGACGGCTGGAACATCACCGGGGACACGTGTGTCCGTGAGGCCGACGGGTACTTCCGCCATATGGCCCGCGCCGACGACATGATCATCTCCGCCGGGTACAACATCGCGGGCCCGGAGGTGGAGGACGCGCTGCTGCGCCATCCGGACGTGGCCGAGACGGCGGTCGTCGGCCGTCCCGACGAGGCCCGCGGCCAGGTGGTGGTGGCCTACACCGTGCTGCGCGCGGGGGCCCGGCGCGACCCGGAGGCGCTGCGCGCCTTCCTCCGCTCCGAACTGGCGCCCTACAAATGCCCGCGCGAGTTCGTCTTCCTCGACGCACTCCCCCGCACGGCCACCGGCAAGGTGCAGCGGTTCCGGCTGCGCACCCACGTGACCAGCGGCGATGCCGACGACCTAAAATGATCAACGTGTCCGAGCAACACGCCCCCCGGTCCCTCATCGTCACGCTCTACGGCGCGTACGGCCGCTTCATGCCCGGCCCGGTTCCCGTCGCCGAGCTGATCCGGCTGCTGGCCGCGGTGGGGGTGGACGCGCCCTCCGTGCGTTCCTCGGTGTCCCGGCTCAAGCGGCGCGGCCTGCTGGTGCCGGCCCGCACCGGGTCCGGCGCCGCCGGTTACGAACTCTCCGCCGAGGCGCGCCAGTTGCTGCACGACGGCGACCGGCGCATCTACGCCACCGCGCCCTTCGGGGACGACGGCTGGGTGCTCGCGGTGTTCTCGGTGCCCGAGTCGGAGCGGCAGAAGCGGCACGTGCTGCGCTCCCGGCTCGCCCGGCTGGGGTTCGGCACGGCGGCCCCGGGGGTGTGGATCGCCCCGGCCCGGCTGTACGAGGAGACGGAGCACACCCTGCGCCGGCTGCGTCTGGATCCGTACGTGGACTTCTTCCGCGGCGAGCACCTGGGCTTCGCGCCGACGGGCGAGGCGGTGGCCCGCTGGTGGGACCTGGCCGCGATCGCCAAGGAGCACGAGCGGTTCCTGGAGACGCACGCGCCGGTGCTGCACGCCTGGCAGCGGCGTACCGGCACCCCGCCCGAGGAGGCCTACCGGGACTACCTCCTCGTCCTGGACTCCTGGCGCCACCTCCCCTACGTCGACCCGGGCCTGCCCGCCCGGCTGCTGCCCCCCGACTGGCCGGGTGTCCGTTCGGCGGAGGTCTTCCGGGGCCTGCACGAACGGCTGCGGGACGCGGGGGCGGAGTTCGCGGGACTGTGACCCCAGGCGTCGTCGGGCGCCGGGGCGGCGGGTCTCAGCCGCCGAGCGACAGGCGGGGCCCGGGGGCGTCGGTGCGGCCGGTGCGCGGGGGCCGGCTGCCCGCGCGGTAGGGCGCGGGCCAGCCGGCGCCGGGGCCCTCGTATCCCTGCTCGGCCGCCGCGTGCAGCGTCCAGTGCGGGTCGTACAGGTGCGGGCGGCCCAGTGCGCACAGGTCGGCCCGTCCGGCCAGGATCAGGGAGTTGACGTCGTCCCAGGAGGAGATCGCGCCCACCGCGATCACCGGGACGCGCGCCTCGTGCCGGATCCGGTCGGCGAACGGCGTCTGGTACGACCGCCCGAACTCCGGCCGCTCCTGCGCCACCACCTGCCCGGTGGAGACGTCGAGCGCGTCGGCACCGTGCGCGGCGAAGGCCCGGGCGGTCTCGACGGCGTCCTCGGCGGTCGTCCCGCCCTCCGCCCAGTCGGTGGCCGAGATCCGGACCGTCATGGGCCGTTCCGCCGGCCACACCGCGCGTACGGCGTCGAAGACCTCCAGCGGGAACCGCAGCCGCCGTTCCAGCGAGCCGCCGTAGGCGTCGGTGCGCCGGTTGGTGAGCGGGGAGAGGAAGCCGGAGAGCAGATAGCCGTGGGCGCAGTGCAGTTCGAGCAGGTCGAAGCCGGCCCGGGCGGCCCGCCAGGCGGCGGCTGCGAACTGCTCGCGTATGTCGGTCAGCTGGGCGCGCGAGAGCTGGCGCGGGATCTGGCCGCCCGGCCGGTACGGCAGCGGCGAGGCGGCCACGAGTGGCCAGTTGCCGTCGGGCAGCGGCTCGTCCATGCCCTCCCACATCCGCTTCGTGGAACCCTTGCGGCCGGAGTGCCCGAGCTGCACGCCGATCGCGGTGCCCGGTGCCCGGGTGTGCACGAAGTCGGTGACGCGCCGCCAGGCCTCGGCCTGCCGGCCGGTGAAGAGGCCGGCGCAGCCGGGGGTGATGCGGCCCTCCTCGCTGACGCACGTCATCTCGGTCATCACCAGGCCGGCCCCGCCGAGGGCGCGGGCGCCCAGGTGGACGAGGTGGAAGTCGCCGGGGACGCCGTCGGTGGCGGAGTACATGTCCATCGGTGACACGACGACCCGGTTGCGCAGGGTCAGGCCGCGCAGCCGGAACGGGGTGAACATCGGGGGTGTGCCGGGCGGGCAGCCGAACTCGCGCTCGACGGTCTCGGTGAAGCGGGCGTCGCGCAGGCGGAGGTTGTCGTGGGTGACGCGGCGGCTGCGGGTGAGGAGGTTGAAGGCGAACTGGCGGGGCGGCTGGCGCAGGTACAGCCGCAGGTTCTCGAACCACTCCAGGCTGGCCCGGGCGGCCCGCTGGGTGGAGGCGACGACGGGCTTGCGCTCCTCCTCGTAGGCCGCCAGCGCCCTGGGGACGTCCGGCTGTTCCTCCAGGCAGGCCACCAGGGCCACGGCGTCCTCCACGGCGAGTTTGGTGCCGGAGCCGATGGAGAAGTGGGCGGTGTGGGCGGCGTCGCCGAGGAGGACGACGTTGCCGTGCGACCAGTGCTCGTTGACCACCGTGCGGAAGGTGGTCCAGGCCGGCCGGTGGGAGCGCAGGGGCCGGCCGCCGAGTGCGTCTGCGAAGATCTTGGCGCAGCGTTCGACGGATTCCTGGGGGGTGACGTCGTCGAATCCCGCCGCCCGCCAGACCTCCTCGCGCATCTCGACGATGACGGTGGAGGCGTCCGCCGCGTAGGGGTAGCCGTGCAGTTGCATGACGCCGTGCTCGGTCTCGGCGATCTCGAAGCGGAAGGCGTCGAAGGGGAGGTCGGCGGCGAGCCACAGGTAGCGGCAGTGGTGTTCGGCCACCTGGGGGCGGAACACGTGGGCGTAGGCCGTGCGGACGGTGCTGTGGACCCCGTCGGCGGCGATGACGAGGTCGTGTCCGGCGGACAGGACGTCCGGGTGCGGGGCCTCGGTACGGAAGTTGATCTCCACGCCGAGTGAGTGGCAGCGGGCGTGCAGGATCTCCAGGAGCCGGCGCCGTCCCAGGGCCGCGAATCCGTGTCCGCCCGAGCGGTGCCGCACGCCCCGGTGCACGACGTCGATGTCGTCCCAGCGGGTGAAGTCCCGGCTGAGGGCCTCGTGGACGACGGGGTCCGCGTGTTCCATGCCGCCCAGGGTCTCGTCCGACAGGACGACGCCGAAGCCGAAGGTGTCGTCCGGGGCGTTGCGTTCCCAGACGGTGACGTGCCGTGCGGGGTCGCGGCGTTTCAGCAGGGCCGCGGCGTAGAGGCCGCCGGGGCCGCCGCCGACGACGGCTATGCGCGCGGGGCGGTCGCCCGTCGTCGGTGGCCGCGGGCCGCGCGTGACCGGACGCGCGGTCTCCCGCGCCCCTGGGGCCGGCGCGCCGGGGGTCGGCATCACGAGCTCACCTGCCCTGCCATTTCGGCGGGCGCCTCTCCGTGAACGCGGCGTGGAACTCGGCGTAGTCCGCGCCGTTCATGAGGAGGGCCTGCGTGGAGGCGTCCAGTTCCACCGACGCGGCCAGCGGCATGTCCAGCTCGGCCGTCAGCAGGGCCTTGGTCTGGGCGTGTGCCAGGGCCGGGCCGTCGGCCAGGCGGCGGGCGAGGGCCTGGGCGGCCTCGTCCGCATGGCCCTCCTCCGTCAGTTCGCTGATCAGGCCGATGCGCTCGGCCTCGGGGGCCCGTACCGGGTCACCGAGCATGAGGAGGCGGGTGGCGTGGCCCAGGCCGACGACCCGGGGCAGCAGATAGGCCGCGCCCATGTCACCGCCGGACAGGCCGACCCGGGTGAAGAGGAAGGCGAAGCGGGCCGAGGGGTCGGCGATCCGGAAGTCGGCCGCGAGGGCGAGGACGGCGCCGGCGCCGGCGGCGACGCCGTGGACCGCCGCGACCACCGGGAACGGGCATTCACGGATCGCCCGCACCACCTGGCCGGTCATCCGGTTGAAGTCGAGCAGCTGGGCCGTGTCCAGGGACAGCGTGGCGCCGATGATCTCGTCCACGTCGCCGCCGGAGCAGAAGCCGCGTCCCTCGCCGGCCAGGACGAGGGCGCGCACCGAGCGTTCCCGGGACAGCTCGGCGAGCAGGTCACGCAGGTCGGCGTAGCCGCCGAAGGTGAGGGCGTTGAGCTTCTCGGGACGGGCGAGGGTGACGGTGGCGACCCCGTCGTCGAACCGGACGCGCAGGTGTTCCCAGTCGGCGGTGCGGGCGGCGGAGCCGGTGAAGGGACTCATGACGTGCGGCCTCCTGGAGGGGGTGGTGCCGTACGTTGCTCTCCCTGACGAAGTTATCACCTCTTTGTGACCGTCGTCACGGGGGCGCGACAAGCTGGTGCCGTCCGCCCGGGCCGGGGCTCCGGACGACGCCCGGCGACGGCCCGCGGGACCGGGCCCGTACCATTTCCTACAGTCGCAAGCAGGACAGCCTGCTCCCAGAACGGACTCGCCTTGCACGAACGCTCCGCCCGACCGGCCTCCTGGCGCATCGCGCTGCCGCACACCACGGCGGCGGTGCCGGTGGCCCGTGCCCTGGTGCGCACGGCGCTGACCGAAGTGGAGCACGCGACCGACTGCGACACGGCGGAGCTGCTCACGGCCGAGCTGGTCGCCAACGCCGTGGAGCACACCGCCGGGCGCGGTCCGATAGAGCTGGTGGTGGAGCTGGCGCCGACCGGCTGCCAGGTCGAGGTGCACGATCCGGACCCGGCGCCCCCCGGCCATCTGACCCGGCCGGTGATCGAGACGCCCGACGTCTGGGACGAGGGCGGGCGCGGGCTGCTGCTGATCCGCGCCCTGAGTTCCTCGTGCGGACACCGCCCCACCCCGTCGGGCAAGGCGGTGTGGTTCAGACTGCCTGTGGTTCCCGCTCAGCGGCGTCCGGCGTGACCGGGTCCGGCCCGGCGGCGGCCAGCGTGGAGTGCCGGCGTCCGTAGGCGCCGTAGACCAGCAGGCCGGCCGCGAGGAACACGGCGAACTGGATCCAGGTCCGCCAGCCGGTCTCGTACATCAGGTACAGGCAGAAGGCGACGCCGAGCAGCGGTGCCACGGGGTAGAGGGGCACGCGGAAGCTGCGGGCGAGGCCCGGTTCGCGGCGGCGCAGGGCGATCACGCAGACGTTGACGACGGCCATGATGGCGAGCGTGCCGATGGTGCACAGGTTCATCACGGCGTCGAGGGAGGCGAAGGCCGCCGGGACCGCGAAGACGACGGCGACGATCAGCGTGCCGGCGACGGGCGTGGACGTCCTCGGGGACACCTTCTCGAAGACGCCCGGGACGAGGCCGTCCCGGGACATCGACATCAGGATGCGGGTCTGGCCGTACATCACGGCGAGGACGACCGAGGCGATGGCGACGACCGCGCCGAAGGCGATGACACCGCCGCCGACGGCGGAGCCGGTGACCTCGTTGACGACGTAGGAGAGGGCCGCGGGCCGGCCGGCGACCTGGTCGCCGCCGATGGCGCCGATGGCGGCGACCGCGACGGCGCAGTAGAGCAGGGTGACCAGGCCCATGCAGACGAGGATCGCGACGGGCACGTCACGGCGCGGGTTCTTCGCCTCCTCGCCGGCGGTGGTGATCGCGTCGAAGCCGATGTAGGAGAAGAACGCGGCGGTGGTGCCCGCGCCGATCCCGCCGAGGCCGGCCGGGGAGAACGGGGTGAGGTTGCCGTCCTTGAAGGCGCTGTAGCCGATGGCGCAGAAGGCGAGCAGGATGGCGAGCTTGACGGCGGCCATGGCGGCGGTGGCCCGGGCGCTCTCGCGCACCCCGCGCACGAGCAGTACGGAGGCCATGCCGATGACGATCACGGCGGGGAGGTTCACGGCCCCGCCGTCGCCCGGCCCCGCCGACAGTGCGGCCGGGAGCTGCCAGCCGGTGAGGCTGTGCAGCAGCTCGTTGACGTACTGGCTCCAGCCGACCGCGACGGCCGAGATGGAGATGCCGTACTCCAGCAGCAGGCACCAGCCGACCAGGAACGCGGTGGACTCGCCCAGGCCGGCGTAGGCGAAGGAGTACGAGGAACCGGAGACCGGGATGGCGCCGCCCAGCTCCGCGAAGGAGAAGGCGGTGAAGACGCAGGTCAGCGCGGCGAGGATGAAGGAGACGACGACGGCCGGGCCGGCCTGGGCGACGGAGTCGGAGAGGCCGACGAAGATGCCGGTGCCGACGATGGCGCCGACGCCGAAGCAGATGAGCTGGAAGAGGCCCATGGTGCGCTTCAGGCCGTGCCCCTCGCGGTCGGCGCCGGATTCGGCGACGAGCACGTGCGGGGACTTGATGCGGGGAGCGGGCATGCGGGTGGTGCTCGTTTCTGGTGGTGCGGGCGCCCGTCGTACGGGCGCGGCGGCGGCCCAGGAAGGGGTGGCTCCGGGCCGCCGGTCAGGATAAGGCGGGTCAGGCGAGTGTCGCCACCAGCACCGCCTTGATCGTGTGCAGGCGGTTCTCGGCCTCGTCGAAGACGACCGAGTGCGCGGATTCGAACACCTCGTCGGTCACCTCCAGGGCGGTCAGGCCGTGGCGGTCGTGAATCTCCCGGCCGACCTCGGTGCCGAGGTCGTGGAAGGCCGGCAGGCAGTGCAGGAATCTGACGTCGGGGTTGCCGGTGGCGCGCAGGACGTCCATGGTGACGGCGTAGGGGGCGAGGGCCTTGATCCGCTCGCTCCACACCTCTTTGGGCTCTCCCATGGAGACCCAGACGTCGGTGGCCACGAAGTCGGCGCCCGCGACGCCCTCGGCGACCTCCTCGGTGAGGGTGATGCGGGCACCGCTGGACGCGGCCAGGTCATGGGCGTGGTCGATGATCTCCTGGGCGGGCCAGTAGGGCTTGGGGGCGACTATCCGGACATCCATGCCGAGCAGGGCGCCGGTGACCAGGTAGGAGTTACCCATGTTGAAGCGGGCGTCACCGAGGTAGGCGAAGGTGATCTTCCGCAGCGGCTTGGCGCTGTGCTCGGTCATGGTGAGCACGTCGGCGAGCATCTGGGTGGGGTGCCAGTCGTCGGTGAGGCCGTTGTAGACGGGCACGCCGGCGTGCGCGGCCAGCTCCTCGACCTTGGCCTGGCTGTCGCCCCGGTACTCGATGGCGTCGTACATCCGGCCGAGGACCCGGGCGGTGTCCCGCACGGACTCCTTGTGCCCGATCTGCGAGCCGGAGGGGTCGAGGTAGGTGGTGTGGGCGCCCTGGTCGGCGGCGGCGACCTCGAACGCGCAGCGGGTGCGCGTCGAGGTCTTCTCGAAGATCAGCGCGATGTTCCTGCCCCGCAGGTACCGGGTCTCGGCCCCGGCCTTCTTGGCGGCCTTCAGCTCGGCGGCCAGCTCGACCAGGCCGCGGAACTCCTCCTCGGTGAAGTCCAGCTCCTTGAGGAAGTGGCGGCCGGCGAGGGCCGTCGGCACTGTCGCCATGGGGGGCGCTCCAGACGTACGACTACGGATGACCCTGAAAGTCTATACGACCTTCCACATTTCTATACGGCGTCTCGTTCCACGGGACAGCTCATGCACCGCGGCCCGCCCCGCCCCCTGCCCAGCTCGCTGCCCGGGATCTCGATCACCTCGATGCCGCACTTGCGCAGATGCGTGTTGGTGGTCACGTTCCGCTCGTAGGCGACGACGACACCGGGTTCCACGGCGAGGACGTTGCAGCCGTCGTCCCACTGCTCGCGTTCGGCGGCGTGCACGTCCTGGGTGGCGGTCAGCACCCGGATCTCGCCGAGGCCGAGTGCGGCGGCGATCGCGCGGTGCATGTGCTCCGGCGGATGGTCGGTGACCTTCAGCTCCCGCTCACCGACACCCGGTTCGATGGTGTACGAGCGGAGCATGCCGAGGCCGGCGTACTGGGTGAAGGTGTCGCCGTCGACCATGGTCATCACCGTGTCCAGATGCATGAAGGCGCGCCGCTTGGGCAGGTCGAGGGCGACGATCGTGCGCGCCGAGCCGGCCTCGAACAGCTTGTGCGCGAGCATCTCGACGGCCTGCGGGGTGGTGCGCTCGCTCATACCGATCAGGACGACGCCGCCCCCGAGCACCAGGACGTCCCCGCCCTCGATGGTGGAGGGGTAGTCGGCCTGCCCCCGGGACCAGACGTGGAACGTTTCGCCACGGAACAGCGGGTGGTGCCGGTAGATCGCCTCGAAGTGCACCGTCTCGCGCTGCCGGGCGGGCCAGCGCATGGCGTTGATGGAGACGCCGTCGTAGATCCAGGCGGAGGTGTCGCGGGTGAACAGGTGGTTCGGCAGCGGGCGCAGCAGGAAGTCGTCCAGGTCCATGACGTGGAAGCGGACCGAGGCCGGTTCCGCGTGCGAGTCCAGGAACTCCCGCTTGGTCATGCCGCCGACCAGCGCCTCGGCCAGCTCGGGCGGGGCCATCCCGTCGAAGGCGGCGCGCAGGTGGTCGGTGGCGAGCGGGCCGTACTCCTTCTCGTCGAAGACGCGGTCCAGGACGAGCGTGCGGGCCTCGGGGAGCGCCAGGGTCTCGGCGAGCAGGTCCCCGAAGAGGTGGACTTCGACCCCGCGGTCGCGCAGGACGTCGGCGAACCCGTCGTGCTCGGCGCGCGCCCGGCGCACCCAGAGCACGTCGTCGAAGAGCAGGGCGTCCTTGTTGCTGGGGGTGAGCCTTTTGAGCTCCAGATCCGGCCGGTGCAGGATGACGCGGCGCAGCCGCCCGGCCTCGGAGTCGACGTGGAATCCCATGCCTCCATCCTGACCACGAAGGGCGGGGTTCACCCCCTGCGCGGCCGGATCCGCGTCCCCGTTCTTCCGCACGTCGGCCACGAGCCGTCCGTGGGGCGGGCTCAGATCGCGGTGCACGGGACCGGCCACCGCCGGATCCGCGGCGGCAGGCTCACCGCCCACCCGCCGGCGGCCAGGACCAGCCGTTCGGCGACGAGCAGGCCGAGCGCCTCGCGTCCGTCGGGATCCAGGGCGTCGACGGGCGTCGGCTCCAGGAGGCGGAGGAACGTGCCGACGAGAGCGGGGTGGTCCAGGGTGAGCCGCACGGCCGTGCCCCGCTCCCGGCGGTCCAGGACGGTGACGAAGTCCGGGCCGCGCCGGTGGTAGAGGACGCCGTGGCCGTAGGCCTCCCGCCAGCCCGCCTGGTCGCGCGCGAGAGAGGGGCGTGCGGTGGGCGGGGGGAGCTGGGCGGGCGGTGGCAGGTGGTGCAGCAGGGCGGGGTCGTACGACGGGGTGCCCGTCGCCCGCCAGTCCACGCGCAGGCCGAGGCTCTGGCACTCGCGCAGGAACCGCACCGCCTCCGCCGTCCCCCGCCCGCTTCCGCTCAGGTCCAGGAGCCCGGCCGTCTCCACCCGGCACCCGGTGAGCCGGTGCGGCACGGTGCCGGGCAGCCCGCTCATCCGGCCCCCTCGGGCAGCCGTACGGGTTCGCCCCAGGTCGGCAGGGACACGCAGGTGGCGCCGTCCCGGAACAACAGGCCGAGCCGCAGGGCCTCGTCGACCCAGTCCGCCAGCGCGCCGGACGGCACCTCGTGGCCGTCGGCGGCCAGCAGCCGGTGCAGCGCGGGAACGGTCCGGCCGTCCTCCAGGCGGCGCAGGGCCGCGGCGCGCCAGCCCGTGACACGGTGGGTGGCGGGCGGCCGGCCGTGCCGCCGGTCGTGCACCAGCAGCACCGCGCCGTCCTCCTCGAACAGCAGCCGGGAGTGTGCGTGCCCGGCCCGCCAGGCGGCCACGGCCTCCCGCAGCCGCCGTTCGACCGGGCCGCTGATGCCCGCGTCCTCGGTGTCGAACAGGTAGACCAGGTCGGTGAGTTCCTCCTCGGGCAGGTCGTAGACGTGCTGGTACATCTCGGCCGGGCGGCGCTTGCCGAAGCCGAGCCGCGGATCGGTGAAGTGGGGGCTGAACCGCTCCAGCTGGATGCGGTGGGCGCCGCTGGGCGGCTGGAGGTGGACCAGGTTCGGGAGCTGGTCGACGACGGGCGTGTAGTCCTCGGCGCTCTCGCCGGGAAAGCCGTACAGCAGGTTCCAGGAACAGGTCAGCGCGTGGTTCTCGCACTCGCGCAGGGTGCGGACGTTACGGGCGCCGGTGACACCCTTGTCCATGAGGTCCAGGACCCGGCTGCCCAGGCTCTCGATGCCGGGCTGGATGTGCACCGTGCCGGACGCGGCGAGGAGCCGGAGCTGTTCGGGCGTGAGGTTGGACTTGACCTCGTAGTGCAGCCGCAGGTCCCAGCCGCTGCCGACGACGCGGGGCAGGAAGTCGCGGAAGTAGGCCATGTCGATGATGTTGTCGACGGTGACCACGTCGAGGAGGCGGTGGCGGCGCACCAGCCGGTCGATCTCGGCCCACAGCCGCTCCCCCGGCTTGGCCCGGAACTCCATGGCGGTGCCGTTCAGCCCGCAGAAGGTGCAGTGGTGCTTCTCGCCCCACCAGCAGCCCCGGGCCCCCTCCACGACCAGCTTGGGGTGGATGTGCTCCCGGACCGGGGAGGCGTCCAGCGCGGCCTGCCACTGGTCGTAGTCCGGCGAGGGGATGTCGGCGGGTGCCACGGTCCGCCGGGTCTCCGTGTTGGCCCGCGCCGTGGCGCCGTCCCACCAGCACAGGCCGGGCACGTCCGCCGGGGCGGTGCCCTCGGCCAGGTGCCGCAGCAGGGCCGGGAAGGCGTGCTCGGCCTCGCCGCGGACCACGTGGTCGACGAAGCGGTGGTTGCGGTGCAGGGCGTGGCCCATGGGGCCGTCGCAGTTGCTGCCGCCGAGGACGACCGTCAGCTCCGGGCGCCGGCGCTTGAGCTCGCGGGCCAGGGCGAGAGAGGGCACGTTCTGCATGAACGTGCTGGTGAACCCGACCACGTCCGGCTCGGCCGCCAGCACCTCGGTGGCGCAGGCGTCGACGAAGGGGGCCGCGTGCGGGCGCATGGCGAGGGCCGTATCGATGCGGACGTCCCGGCCGGCCGCGTAGTCCCGCAGCCGGGCCAGGCCCCAGCCGGGGTCGTCGTGGAGGACTCCGGCGAAGACCCAGTCGCCGAGGCCGTGGAAGATCCCGTCGCTGCCGACCTCCACGCAGTCGCCCGGCAGCAGTCGGCCGCCGGTCCGCTCCAGCAGGAACTCCGCCCAGCGCAGCGCACCGTGGAACTCGGTCACCTCATCACCGGGACGCGTCCGCCGCACGATCCGGTTGAGCAGGCCCAGTTGCAGCGAGGGCAGGTCGAGGGGATGCCACGGCATGGTGACGAGGTGGACGCGCATGCTCAGCGGGTCGGCCGCTTCTCCAGGATCGCCGGCCGGCGCGTGGTGCTCTTCGGGTCCTCGCGGACCACCACCTTCTTGATCTCCACGCCCACCACTCCCGTCACGACGCGCCAACACCCTTGTGTCGCACGGCTGTCCACCATATGGACAGTCGCCCGTGCGACACAAGGGCTTTCTGTGACGGCCCGCCTACAGGCGCGGGTCCACCGGCTCCGACTCCAGCGCCAGCACCCCGAACACCGCCTCGTGCACCCGCCACAGCGGCTCCCCGTCCGCGAGCCGGTCCAGGGCCTCCAGGCCGAGCGCGTACTCGCGCAGGGCCAGCGAACGCTTGTGGTTCAGGAACCGCCGGCGCAGCCGGGTGAGGGTGTCCGGCCGGGTGTACTCGGGACCGTAGACGATCCGCAGGTACTCCCGGCCCCGGACCTTGACGCCGGGCTGCACCAGCCGTCCGTCGCCGCCCCGGACCAGCGCGCCGACCGGCTTGACGACCATGCCCTCACCGCCCCGGCCGGTCATCTCCAGCCACCAGTCGACGCCCGCGCGGACCGACTCCGGGTCACCGGTGTCGACGTACAGCCGCCGGGTCGTCCGGAGCAGTCCGCTGCCGTCGTGCTCCACCATCCGGTCGATCAGGCCCAGTTGTCCGTCGTGCGGCAGCGCGGCGAGGCTGCGGCCCTGGACGGCCAGGATCTGGAAGGGGGCCAGCCGGATCCCTTCCAGGCCCTCGGTGGTCCAGCAGTAGCGGCGGTAGGCGGCGGTGAACGCGGCGGCGTCCGCCGCGCGTTCCCGCTGCCGGGCCGTCAGGCCGCCGA
This sequence comes from Streptomyces sp. NPDC014991, assembly GCF_043080665.1. NCBI lineage: Bacteria > Bacillati > Actinomycetota > Actinomycetes > Kitasatosporales > Streptomycetaceae > Streptomyces > Streptomyces sp. NPDC014991. Next base: position 222,064 of record NZ_JBIBVY010000004.1, on the reverse strand, counting down.
CGTCGGCACCACGCGCGGCTGCCGCCTCCAGGGCGGCGAGCGCGCCCGGGAACACCGCGCCGGAGGCCGCGCCCACCGCCGCGTACTGGCTGCGCAGCAGCCCGGCGGCCTTCAGCGACCAGGGCATCAGCTCGGCGTCCACCAGCAGCCAGTCCGTGGCGAGTTCGTCCCACAGTCCCGCGTCCGTGACCGCCGAGCGCAGCCGGCCGAGGATCTCCTCCGTCGTCCTGCCGTCGTCGAAGAACGGCCGCCCGGTACGGGTGTACAGCGAGCCCGTGGGGCCTTCCCCGGCTCCGAAACGGGTGCGGGCGACGTCCGCGTCCCGGCACACCAGGGCCACGGCCCGCGAGCCCATGTGCTTCTCCTCGCACACCACCCGTGCGACCCCGTCCCGCGCGTACTGCGCGAACGCCTCCTCGGGATGCTCCAGGTAGCCGTCCACCGCCGAGGTGGCCGTCGGCGCCATGGTCGGCGGCAGGTAGGGCAGCAGGCGCGGGTCGACGGCGAAGCGGCTCATGACCTCCAGGGCCGCCGCCGCGTTCTCCTCGCGGACCGCCACCCTGCCGGCGTGCCGGGTCTCCACGGACCGGCGGCCGTGGACGTCCGCCAGGTCCAGCGGCCGGCCGTCGTGCCCGCCGGGGGCCTCGGAGCGCAGCGGTTTCGCCGGCTCGTACCAGACCCGCTGCGCCGGTACGTCGACCAGCTCGCGTTCCGGCCAGCGCAGCGCGGTCAGCTTGCCGCCTAAGACGGCACCGGTGTCCAGGCAGATGGTGTTGTTGAGCCAGGTGGCCTCCGGGACCGGCGTGTGCCCGTAGACCACGGCCGCCCGGCCCCGGTAGTCCTCCGCCCACGGATAGCGCACCGGCAGGCCGAACTCGTCGGTCCCCCCGGTGGTCTCGCCGTACAGGGCGTGCGAGCGGACCCGGCCCGAGGTGCGGCCGTGGTACTTCTCGGGCAGACCGGCGTGGCAGACCACGAGCCGGCCGCCGTCCAGGACGTAGTGGCTGACCAGCCCGTCCAGGAACTGGCGGACCTCGGCCCGGAACTCCTCGCTCTCCCCCGCCATCTGTGCGACGGTCTCGGCGAGCCCGTGGGTGTGGCGGACCGTCCGGCCCTTGAGATGACGGCCGTACTTGTTCTCGTGGTTGCCCGGCACGCACAGCGCGTTGCCCGACTTCACCATGCCCATCACCCGGCGCAGCACCCCGGGGGTGTCCGGGCCACGGTCGACCAGGTCGCCGACGAACACGGCGGTACGGCCCTCGGGGTGCACGCCGTCGGTGTAGCCCAGCTCCGCGAGCAGCGACTCCAGTTCGGCCGAGCAGCCGTGGACGTCACCGATGATGTCGAAGGGGCCGGTGAGGTGGGTCAGGTCGTTGAAGCGCTTCTCGGTGACGACGGTGGCGTTCTCCGCCTCCTCCGCTCCGCGCAGCACGTGCACCTTGCGGAAGCCCTCCCGCTCCAGGTGGCGCAGGGAGCGGCGCAGTTCGCGGATGTGCCGCTGGATGACCCGGCGGGGCATGTCGGCGCGGTCCGTGCGGGCGGCGTTGCGCTCGGCGCACACCTCTTCCGGCACGTCCAGCACGATGGCGATGGGCAGCACGTCGTACTTCTTCGCCAGTTCGACCAGCTGCCGCCGGCTGTCCTGCTGCACGCTGGTGGCGTCCACGACGGTGCGGCGGCCGGCGGCCAGCCGCTTGCCCGCGATGTAGTGCAGGAGGTCGAAGGCGTCCCCGGACGCGCTCTGGTCGTTCTCGTCGTCGCAGACCAGGCCGCGGCAGAAGTCGGAGGAGATCACCTCGGTCGGCTTGAAGTGTCTGCGGGCGAAGGTGGACTTGCCCGAGCCTGAGGCGCCGACGAGGACGACCAGGGAGAGGTCGGTGACGGGCAGCACCCGTCCCGTGCGGGTCTCGGTCATGCGGCCCTCGCCTCCTTCTTCTCGTCCGTGGTGGTCGTGAGGGTGAACACGGCCATCTGCGTGGGCGGTCCGACCTCGGGGTCGTCCGGTCCGACGGGGGTGAACGCGAGGTCGTAGCCGTGTCGTCCGGCCACGGCCGCCGCCCAGGCACCGAACTCCTCGCGGGTCCACTCGAAACGGTGGTCGCCGTGCCGGACGTGCCCGGCGGGCAGGGTCTCCCAGCGGACGTTGTACTCGACGTTCGGGGTGGTCACCACGACCGTGCCAGGGCGCGCGTGCCCGAACACGGCGTACTCCAGGGCGGGCAGCCGGGGCAGGTCGACATGCTCGATCACCTCGCTGAGCACGGCGGCGTCGTAGCCCTTGAGCCGGTTGTCGGTGTAGGCCAGGGAGCCCTGGACGAGCCTGACGCGGGACGCCTGCCGCTCCCCCATGCGGTCGAGTCCCAGCCGGCGGGAGGCGACGGCCAGGGCCCGCACGGACACGTCGACGCCGACCACCTCGGTGAACCGCGTGTCCTTCAGCAGCTCCTGCACCAGCTGGCCCTGCCCGCAGCCGAGGTCGAGCACGCGGGCGGCACCGCGGCCACGCAGGACGGCGAGGACCGCCTCCCGGCGCAGGACGGCGAGCGGGGCCGGCTTCTCCTCGGCCTCCGCGCCGGTGTCCTCAGCGACCGCGTTGTCGATGTCCTCGACCTCGCCGTCGTCGGCCTCGGCCAGGCGCACCAGCTCCAGCCGCTCCCGCGCCTGCCGGGTCAGCGACCAGCGGCGGGAGAGATAGCGGCTGGTGATCAGCTGCTGCTCCGGGTGCCCGGCCAGCCAGCCCTCGCCGGCCCGCAGCAGTTTGTCGACCTCGTCGGCGGACACCCAGTAGTGCTTGGCGTCGTCGAGCACCGGCAGCAGGACGTACAGATGGCGCAGCGCCTCGGCGAGGGTCAGTGTCCGCGCCTCCAGGACGAGCCGTACGTACCGCGAGTCGCCCCACTCGGGGAACTCGGTGTCGAGGGGCACGGGATCGGCGGTCACGCTCCAGCCGAGGGGCTCGAAGAGGCGTCGTACGAGGCCCGCCCCGCCGCGGGCCGGCAGGGCCGGTATCCCGACGCGCAGGGGCAGCGGCGTGGCCGCCCGCTCCGGGCGGGCGGCGCACACCCCGCGCAGGGCGCTGGAGAACACGTTGCTCAGCGCGACCGCGAGCAGCGAGGAGGCCGCGTAGGGGCGGTCGTTGACGTACTGCGCGAGGGCCGCGTCGGGCGCGCCGCCGCGGCCCTTGCCCTTCCCCCGCCTGACCAGCGCGACGGTGTCGATCTCCAGCAGGAGCGCGGCCGTGCAGCGATCGGCGTCCGCCTCGGGGTAGAACACGTGTGCCGTGCCGTACGAGGTGGAGAACGCCTGCGCCTTGTCGGGGTGCTTGTGCAGCAGGTACCCCAGGTCGGTGGCCGGGCTGCCGGGCGCACCGGTGGTGGAGATCGTCACGAACATGGTGCCGAGTCTCCCGGGCCCGAGCCCCTGTGACCAGAGGTTTTCCGCATCCTGGCGACCGGCCGGGGCGCCGGGCCGGGCGCCGTGGCCCGCCGTGGGGCCTGCGGGGCGCCGTGGGGCTCTGGGGTGCTGTCGGCCGCCGCGGGCCGGCTGTGTCCGGGGCCTTCCGCTCGGCCGTGCCGAGGGCTCACCCGGGCGCACGGGCGTTCCATGTGATCTCCGTTATGGCCCCCGCCACCCGGGACCTGATGAAGTGAGTGCTCGTCAACTGACCAGTGACTGAAGGGGGAACCATGACCATCGGCCAGGGAGTCCGGGTGCGCGGGAGAGCCGCCGCCGTCGTGGCGGCCGGCGCCGTCCTGGGTGCGGGCGTCCTCGCGACCGCTCCGGCCCGGGCGGTCACGCCGACGCCCGCCGCCGGCGTGGTGCGCGCCGCCGCGGCGGCGCCGCAGGTGCAGGCCCAGGGCGCGTACGCGATGGACGCGGCCACGGGCAAGCAGCTCTTCGGCAAGGCGCCGAACGGACAGCTGCGCACCGGCTCCACCACGAAGATCATGACGGCGCTCGTGGTGCTGTCCCAGCGGAACGTCGACCTCGACCGCAAGGTGAGGATCAGGAAGGAGTACACGGACTACGTCATCGACCCGGTGACCCACACCCAGCGCTACTCCAGCGCGAACCTGATCCTCGGCGACTCGATGAAGGTGCGCGACCTGCTGTACGGGCTGCTGCTCCCCTCGGGCTGCGACGCGGCGTACGCGCTCGCCGACACCTACGGGTCGGGCACGACGACGGCCCAGCGCACCAAGTCCTTCATCGGCAAGATGAATGCCAAGGCCCGGGAACTCGGCCTGACGAACACCCACTTCGACTCCTTCGACGGGGTGTCCAACGGCAAGAACCACGCCTCGCCGCGTGATCTGGCCAAGCTGGCCGGGACCGCGCTGAAGAACAAGACGTTCAAGGCGGTCGTGGGCAGGAAGGTCTACGCCGACATGAAGTCCTACCGGCCCGGCGGCGGAACGCACGCGATGAAGGAGTGGAAGAACACCAACACGCTGCTCGGCTCGTACCGGGGCGCGATCGGCGTGAAGACCGGCTCGGGGCCGGAGGCGAAGTTCTGCCTGGTGTTCGCCGCGACCCGCGGCTCGAGGACCGTGGTGGGCACCGTGCTCGCGGACACCTCGGTGGACCAGCGGTTCAAGGACGCCACGAAGATCCTGGACTACGGCTTCGCCCAGCGCGGCTGAGCGGGGCCCGGGGGGATCACCCGATCCCCCCGGCACCGCCCGGGCCCGTGTCCGGCTCCCCGGAACCGGGCGGGGCCATGGAGGCCGCTACGACAGCTGCGACTGGACCTGGGAGGAGATCAGCTCCAGGTGGTCGAGGTCGTCGAGGTCCAGCACCTGGAGATAGATCCGCTGCGAGCCGATCGCCGCGTACCGGCCGATCCTGTCGACGACCTCGGCCGGGGAGCCGGCCAGGCCGTTGGCCTTCAGCTCGTCCACCTCGCGGCCGATGACGGCGGCCCGCCGGGCCACCTCCCGGTCGTCCCTGCCGACGCAGACCACGAGCGCGTTGGAGTACGTCAGGTCGTCCGCGTCGCGGCCGGCCTCCACCGCGGCGGCCCGCACCCGGCCGAACTGCCGCTCACTGTCCTCGATCGAGGCGAACGGGATGTTGAACTCGTCGGCGTACCGGGCGGCGAGCCGGGGGGTGCGGGTCGCGCCGTGACCGCCGATGAGCACCGGCACCTTCGGCTGGGCGGGCTTGGGCAGCGCGGGCGAGTCGGTGAGGTCGTAGTACGTGCCGTGGAAGTCGAAGCTCTTGCCGGCCTCGGTCGCCCACAGCCCGGTGACGATCGCCAGCTGCTCCTCCAGCCGGGCGAACCTCTCCTTCGGGAACGGGATGCCGTACGCCTTGTGCTCCTCCTCGAACCAGCCCGCTCCCAGGCCCAGCTCGATCCGGCCGCCGGACATCTGGTCGACCTGGGCGACCTGGATGGCGAGCACGCCGGGCAGCCGGAAGGTGCCGGCCGTCATCAGGGTGCCGAGGCGGATGCGCTTGGTCTCACGGGCCAGGCCGGCCAGGGTGATCCAGGCGTCCGTGGGACCGGGCAGGCCGTGCACACTGCCCATGCGGAGGTAGTGGTCGGAGCGGAAGAAGGCATCGAAGCCGAGGTCCTCGGTGGCCTTGGCCACGGTGAGCAGGGTGTCGTAGGTGGCGCCCTGCTGGGGCTCGGTGAAAATTCGAAGGTCCATACACCTATCCTGCACGCCGCGGACCGCGCCGGTACCGTCCGGCACGGCCGCCCGCGGCCGGGTGAGGACCCGACCGGACCGGCCGTCGGTTCGTCCTGCCCGTCCCGCCCCTCGTCACAGGGCGCCGGAGGGACTGCTGCTCTCGTTGCCGCTCTCCCGTAACACCTCCTCCCGGGCGGCCAGTTTGCGCAGCATCTCCCGGACGCGGTCACGGGACTCGTCGGCCGCGTCGATGGCCTCCATGCACTGCCAGTACGTCGTCTCGTCGGCCGCGGCGCTGGCCATGCCGACCAGGGCTATGCCGACCTCGCCGAGCAGGCCGCCGAGGCAGAGCAGTGTCTCGCGGGCGTCGGCCAGCTCGGTGAGCTGGGCGGCGCGCAGGTCACCGGGGTCGAGTTCGGGCGGGTCCAGGACGCCGCAGCCCCGGCCCGCCAGCTCCGTCAGCCCCAGCGCCTCGCCGCGCAGCTCCGGCGGGCCGGAGACCGCGAGGCGGCTGCCGATCGCCTGCGCCAGGGCCTGAGCCTGCCAGACCTCCGCCATCATCTCCGCCGCGTCGGCGCCGCGCGCCAGCGCACGCCTGCTCGTGAGGATGAGCCGTACCGCGTCCATCCGGTGCCCCCCGTCCGTCCTCCGTGCGCTGCCGCGCCTCTGCTGGGACTCTTTCTTGTCCACTACCCAGCGTGAGGGGATCCGGATCGAAAAGCTAGAGGAAGACGGAAATTGTGGACAACAATTCGGATTCGGCGGGCAATTTGACTCCGGAGAGTAATAACGGAATTCAGGATTCCGGCTGTTGGTCCTCCCGTTCCGGGACCGGGAAGCGGTGTTCGTTCCGGTCGATCTTCGCGGCCAGAGCGGCCAGCGGGTCGATGCCGAGGACCTCGCACAGTTGCAGCAGATAGGCCAGCACGTCGGCGACCTCGTCGGTGACCCGGTGCGCGGTGTCCGGGTCCGTCATCACCCCGGCGGACTCCTCCGGGGTCAGCCACTGGAAGATCTCGACGAGTTCGGAGGCCTCCACCGAGAGGGCGGCGACGAGGTTCTTGGGGGTGTGGTACGGCTGCCAGTTCCGCACGGCGGCGAACTCGGCCAGTCTGCGCTGGAGTCCGGCGAGGTCAGGATGTTCTGTCACGGGTTCATGTGTACCACTGTGACGTCCGGGGTTCCCGTGGCCCACGAGGCGTCGCTCACCGCGGCCACGCAGCGGATGTGCCCACGCCCGCCCATCCGCGCGGCCAGCCCCAGCAGTTCCCGGCGCTGTGCCGGGTCGAGGCCGCGGTCGAAACCGTCGGCCAGCACCGTGAGGGTGCGCAGGGCGTCGGGTACCTCGCCCGGGGCGTCCACCTCCAGGACGCCGGGCCCGGTCAGCAGCACCAGCGTCAGCGCGAGATAGCGCAGTTCACCGTCGCCGAGCCGGGCGAGCCCGGTGCGCAAGCCGTCGCCGCGGTCGAGCACCGCCCGGACCGTGCCGTCCGGCAGCGGCTCGGCGACCAGGTCGGCCACCGGTCCGGCGCAGCCCGCGTCCAGCGCCTCGACCAGCTGGGCGTGCCGACGGCCGCACTGCGCGCGCGTGCGCCACAGCACGTCGGCGAGGTTGTCGCAGCCGGACAGCAGCCGGCCCGAGCCCAGGGGGACGGGGGCGCGCATGGACGCGGGGCGCGGGTCGCAGGGGAAGACCGAGCGCAGGGCGACGACCATCTGCTCGGCCGCGGCCAGCACATGGCGCTGTCCGTCCGTCTTGCCGGCCACGCGCAGTGGCAGCAGGGCGGTGCCGAGGCGGTCGTCGGGGAGCGGGGCGCGGGTCACGGGGGCGGAGCCCGCGGTGTGCCAGGCGGCCTGGACGGTCCGGCGGCCCGGGTCGCGCAGGGCGGTCTCCAGCAGGACGACTCCGCGCGCGGTCAGCCGCTCCCCCACGATCCGCAGCTCGGGTTCGGCCTGTACGGCGATGTCCAGCCGGACCGGGCCCTGCGCGCCGTCGGCCGTACAACCGATCCGGAAGCCCCGCCGCCCCCCGGCGTCGGGGCTCGCCCGTTCCGGTACGCGGGCGGCGGGGTCCCGGAACGCCTCGGCGAGCGGGGCGCCGCCACCGAGCCGTGCGAGGGCCTCGTAGGCGGCCAGCGCGGTCGTCTTGCCGGACCCGCTGGGCCCCGCGAACAGGGTGACCGGCCCCAGCGGATACCGGGCACCGCGGTGTCCGGCGAAGGCCGACAGCCGCAGCTCGGTGATCCGGGCGCGGACGTCGAGGGGCGGCCGGGAGGGCGCGGGAACGGTCCCGGGGGGTGCGGCGACCGGCGGGGGGTCAGCGGACACGGAAGGCACGGCCATATGCGGACCGTAAGACTCCGCTCCACCGGCGAACCGTTTCACCACCGACCCGTTCCCACGAACGAGCGACCACCCGGCCCCCACGGCCACCGGCACCCACCCCGCCGGGCCGGAGCCCACGGCAGGTACCGCGGCGGACCGGGGCCCGTGGATCAGCCGGCACCCTCCATCAGGCCGCTGACCTCCGTACCGGGCGGGGTGAGCAGGAACACGTTGCGGTCGACGCGGTGCATTCCGCTGCCCAGGCCGAAGACGACGCCCGTGCTGAAGTCCAGGACACGCTTGGCGACGTCCCCTTCCGCGCCGGACAGGTCGAGCAGGACCGGTGATCCCGCCATCAGTGTCTCCGCGACCTCGCGGGCGTCCGCGAAGACATTGACACGAAGAACCACGAACCGGCGCCGGGTCTCGGTCTCGGCGTCGGGCAGCGAGCGGTGGCTCACCGCGGAGGGCCAGGCGTCCCGGCCCCGCAGTGGCACGACCTGGGCGAGCCCCTCCCACTGTTCATCGGTGACGTCGTAACGGCTCACCGGCTCCCCCTGACCTGACTCGCTTGCGATCCCTGCACCAGCCAATTCTTACGCCAAGTCACCTGTTCGGCCCAACAGCGACACGGTCCGCGACCGGCCCGGCAGCCGATCCGGGCCCCGTCTCGCGTCAGATGTGGGCATACGCCCGGTTCTTACCTGGCTCATACCCGACTCTTCACCGGCCTCCGTGCTCCGCTCACCGGTGAGCGCTAGCGTGCGGTGCCGTGCACTTGGCAGAACGACAACAGGTGGCACCCGCTCCGCGGGCCGTGCGCACGGAAGCCCAGGACGGTCCCGCGCAGTGGCACCGTGTGCTGACGCTGCTCGCCGACGTGAGCCTGTTCATCGGCACGCGGTCGGTGTGGACCCAGGCGGCCACGCACCGGCTGGTCCTCGCGGGGGTCATCTCGGCCTGCTACGCCGCGATCCTGGTGACCGGAGTGCTCACCCTGACGGTCCGCCGGGCGCGTTCACTGGCCCGCCTGGACCTGGTGGTGCTGGTGACCGCGGTGATCCTCGCCCTGTGCGCGTGGGCGCTGAACCACGCCGGCGGCGACGAGGCCGTCCTCACCGCACAGGCGGCGCGGGAACTGGCCGGCGGCCACGCCGTGTACGGGCAGCCCTGGCCCTGGCTGTTCCACGGCCCGGGCATCGCGCTCACCCCGACGACCGACGGCGGGTACGACTTCACCTACGGCTATCCCCCGCTGGCCCCGCTGCTCACCGTGCCGCTGCTGTGGCTGGGCCACGGCGGCGCCCCGGCGACAGCGGCGGCCACGGCGGCGCTGGTCGTGGGCGCGGTCACGCTGTGGCGGCTGCTTCCGGTGCCGTGGCGCTCGGCGGCGACGATGGTCTGCCTGGGCTTCGGTCTCCTGCCGTCGTACGCCCGTCAGGGCTATCCGGCGATCATCGGCATGGTCCTGCTGATCCCGGTGGTCGTGCGCTGGCCCCGGCTCGGCGCGTACGGCCGGCTGGGCGGGGCCGGGGTGGCGCGGGCCGTGTGCCTGGGCGCGGCGTGCGCGGCCCAGCAGCTGCCGTGGTTCGTCACCCCGTTCCTGCTGGCCGGGGTGTACGCCGTGCGCCGCGGCGAGCTGGGCGGACGGGAGGCGGCGCGGGTGGTCCTGCGGCTCGTCGGCACAGCGGTGCTCACCTGGCTGCTGATCAGCACGTACTTCATCGTGAGCGAGCCGGGGCCGTGGCTGCGGGGCGTCGCCCTGCCGCTGACCCAGGGCGCGGTGCTGCACGGCCAGGGCCTGGCCGGCGTCTCGCTGTACTTCACCCACGGCAGCGACCGGCTCGACTGGTACGGCCACGCGGGGATACTGCTCGCCGTGGCCCTGCTGGCGCTGTCCGTGCTGTTCGTGCGGCGCCTCGGGCCGGCCGTGACGGTGCTGCCGTGGTGCGCGTTCTACCTCGCGACCCGGTCGCAGGACGGCTACTACCTGATGATGACCCCGCTGTGGCTGGCGGCGGCGGTCACCGTGCCCCTGCCGGAGTTCGCCCACGCCTGGCAGCCGCGGCCCCGCTCGCCGGCCGGCCCGCGCCGCCGGGCCGCCCCGGCCGCTGCCGTCGTCCTGCTGCTGACACCCGCGCTGGTGAGCGCGGCGCTGGCGGTGACGGGAAGACCACCGCTGCGGATGGACGTCACGGCGGCCCGGCGCACCTCGCCGTACACCGTGTCCCGGCTGACGCTGCGGGTCGCCAACACCGGCGGTGACGCGCTGACCCCGCACTACATGCTGGCCACCGGCCAGGGCATGAGCCGCTACTGGTCGCTGGTGCGCGGCCCGGCCACCATCGCCGCGCACAGCACGGCGACCGTCGAACTGCGCGCCCCCTCCGGCGCGTTCAGGGCGTCGCCGAAGAGGGGATCCCGCCTGCGGCTGCGCGCCTTCACGGCGGACCCGCAGACGCTGTCCACCCGGGACGTACGGCGCGGGGAACTGGGCCTCGGGCACCCGCCCGGATGAACCGGAGCGCGGCCGACGCCGCGCGCGCCGGGACCGGCGGGCGTCCCGTCCGGGCGGAAGCGGTGCCGGTCACCACCGCAAGGGGAGAAACCTCACAGCCCGTGCGCCGCCCCCGGTTCCGCGGCCTGCCCTAGCATCCGAGCCATGACGGTCCTGCCTGACGACGGGCTCTCACTGGCCGCCGAGTTTCCTGACGCGACACATGAGCAGTGGCAACGCCTGGTCGAGGGCGTACTGCGCAAGTCGGGCAGGGAAGTCGCCGGCGCGGCAGCTGAGGACGCCCTGTCCACGACGTTGGAGGACGGGCTGCGCACCCGGCCCCTGTACACCGCGCGCGACAGCGCGCCCGACCCCGGCCTGCCGGGCTTCTCCCCGTTCGTGCGGGGCAGCCGCCCCGAGGGCTCCCTCGCGAACGGCTGGGACGTACGGCAGCGGCACGCGGCACTCGGCGACGGCACGGCGCACGCCGTGCTCGCCGACCTGGAGAACGGCGGTACCTCCCTCTGGCTGGTGCTCGGTGAGGGGGGCATCCCCGTCTCCGAGCTGGACCGCGCTCTCGACGGCGTCTACCTCGACCTGGCGCCGGTCGTCCTGGACGCGGGCCGTGACACCGAGCCGGCCGCCGAGGCGCTGCTGCGGCTGTACGCGCGCCGGGGCGTCGCCCCGGAGGTCGTACGGGGCAACCTGGGCGGCGACCCGCTGGGCCACGAGGCCCGTACCGGCACCGCGCTGGACTTCGCGCCGTTCGCCGCGCTGGCCGCGCGCTGCGCCGAGTCGTACCCGGGCCTGCGCGCGCTGACCGTGGACGCGCTGCCGTACCACGAGGCGGGCGGCTCGGCCGCGCAGGAGCTGGGCGCCTCGCTCGCCACCGGCGTGGCCTACCTGCGGGAGCTGACCGAGGCCGGGCTCGGCGTCGAGCAGGCCGTCCGTCAGCTGGAGTTCCGGTACGCGGCCACCGCCGACCAGTTCCTGACCATCGCCAAGCTGCGTGCCGCCCGCCGGCTGTGGGCGCGGGTCGCCGAGGTGTGCGGGGCGCCGGACGCGGGCGCGCAGGTGCAGCACGTGGTGACCTCGCCGGTGATGATGTCCCGCCGCGACCCGTGGGTGAACATGCTCCGCACGACCGTCGCGACGCTCGCCGCGGGAGTGGGCGGCGCCGACTCCGTGACCGTGTTGCCGTTCGACCACGCACTCGGGCTGCCGGACGCGTTCGCGCGGCGGATCGCCCGCAACACCTCCTCGATCCTGATCGAGGAGTCCCACCTGGCCCGGGTCATCGACCCGGCGGGCGGCTCCTGGTACGTCGAGCGGCTGACGGACGAACTCGCCGAGTCCGCCTGGCAGTTCTTCCGGTCCGTCGAGCGGGACGGCGGCCAGGCGGCCGTGCTGCGCTCCGGCCGGCTGCGCACCGACCTGGCGACGACCTGGGCCGAGCGTTCCAAGAAGCTGGCCAAGCGGCGTGAACCGATCACCGGTGTCAGCGAGTTCCCGCTGCTGTCGGAGAAGCCGGTGGAGCGCGCCCCCGCGCCCGAGCCGCCGTCCGGCGGGCTGCCGCGGGTGCGCCGCGACGAGGCGTACGAGGAACTGCGGGCCCGCTCCGACGCCCATCTCGCGGCGACCGGCGCCCGGCCCCGGATCTTCCTGGCCACTCTCGGCTCGCCGGCCGAGTACACCGCGCGCGCGTCCTTCGCCGCCAACCTCTTCCAGGCGGGCGGCATCGAAACGGTCGCCGAGGGCCGCTTCGAGGACAGCGGCGCGAGCGAGGCCGTACTGTGCTCCAGCGACGCCGTCTACGCCGAACGGGCCGCCGAGACCGCCCGGTCGCTGCGCGCGGCCGGTGCCCGGCACGTGACCCTGGCGGGCCGGCCGGCCGACCACACCGGCATCGACTCGTACGTCTACGCGGGCTGCGACGCCGTGACCGTGCTGTCCGCGACCCTCGACCGCATGGGAGTGTCCTGATGGGAATCCCCGACTTCTCCGGCATCGAGCTGGGGACCCCGGTCGCCGGCGGAAGTGACGACGCGTGGCGGGCGGCCGTCGAAGCCGCCACCGGTGGCGCGCCGCCGCTCTGGGAGACTCCGGAAGGCATCGGGGTCAAGCCGCTGTACACCGGCCGTGACCTGGAGGGCCTGGACTTCCTCGGGACGTACCCCGGTATCGCGCCGTACCTGCGCGGCCCCTACCCGACGATGTACGTCAACCAGCCCTGGACGATCCGCCAGTACGCGGGCTTCTCCACCGCCGAGGAGTCCAACGCCTTCTACCGGCGCAACCTGGCGGCGGGCCAGAAGGGCCTGTCGGTCGCCTTCGACCTGCCCACGCACCGGGGTTACGACAGTGACCACCCGCGCGTGACGGGTGACGTCGGCATGGCGGGCGTGGCCATCGACTCGATCTACGACATGCGTCAGCTGTTCGACGGCATCCCGCTGGACAAGATGTCCGTGTCGATGACGATGAACGGCGCCGTGCTGCCGGTGCTGGCGCTGTACATCGTGGCGGCGGAGGAACAGGGCGTACCGCCCGAGAAGCTGGCCGGGACCATCCAGAACGACATCCTCAAGGAGTTCATGGTCCGCAACACCTACATCTACCCGCCGAAACCGTCGATGCGGATCATCTCCGACATCTTCGCGTACACCTCGCAGCGGATGCCCCGCTACAACTCCATCTCGATCTCCGGCTACCACATCCAGGAGGCGGGCGCGACGGCCGACCTGGAGCTGGCGTACACCCTCGCCGACGGTGTGGAGTACCTCCGTGCCGGGCGGGGGGCGGGCCTGGACGTGGACGCGTTCGCGCCCCGGCTGTCGTTCTTCTGGGCGATCGGCATGAACTTCTTCATGGAGGTCGCCAAGCTGCGCGCGGCACGGCTGCTGTGGGCCAGGCTGGTCGCGCAGTTCGACCCGAAGAACGCCAAGTCCCTGTCCTTGCGCACCCATTCGCAGACCTCGGGCTGGTCGCTGACCGCGCAGGACGTCTTCAACAACGTCACGCGCACCTGTGTCGAGGCGATGGCCGCCACCCAGGGCCACACCCAGTCGCTGCACACCAACGCCCTCGACGAGGCCCTCGCGCTGCCGACCGACTTCTCGGCGCGCATCGCCCGCAACACCCAGCTGCTCATCCAGCAGGAGTCGGGCACCACCCGGGTCATCGACCCGTGGGGCGGCAGCGCCTACGTGGAGCGGCTGACCTACGACCTCGCGCGCAAGGCCTGGGCGCACATCCAGGAGGTCGAGCAGGCCGGCGGCATGGCGCAGGCCATCGACGCCGGCATCCCGAAGCTGCGCGTGGAGGAGGCGGCGGCCCGCACCCAGGCGCGCATCGACTCCGGACGGCAGCCCGTGATCGGCGTGAACAAGTACCGCGTGGAGACCGACGAGCAGATCGACGTCCTCAAGGTCGACAACTCCTCGGTACGCGCCCAGCAGATCGAGAAACTGCGACGGCTGCGCGCGGAGCGGGACGAACAGGCCTGCCAGGACGCCCTGGACGCGCTCACCCGGGCCGCCGACGGCAGCGAGAACCTGCTGGAGCTGGCCGTGCGCGCGGCCCGCGCCAAGGCGACCGTGGGTGAGATCTCCGACGCCCTGGAGAAGGTGTACGGGCGGCACGCCGGCCAGATCCGTACGATCTCCGGCGTGTACCGCAACGAAGCAGGCCAGTCCCCGTCCGTGGACCGCACCCGTGCCCTGGTGGACGCGTTCGAGGAGGCCGAGGGGCGCCGGCCGCGCATCCTGGTCGCCAAGATGGGCCAGGACGGCCACGACCGCGGCCAGAAGGTGATCGCGACCGCCTTCGCCGACCTCGGCTTCGACGTCGACGTCGGCCCGCTGTTCCAGACGCCGGAGGAGGTCGCCCGGCAGGCGGTCGAGGCGGACGTGCACGTGGTCGGCGTGTCCTCGCTGGCCGCCGGGCACCTCACCCTCGTACCGGCGCTGCGCGACAAGCTGGCCGAGGAGGGCCGTGAGGACATCATGGTCGTGGTCGGCGGGGTGATCCCCCCGCAGGACGTGCCGACCCTGCTCGAGATGGGCGCCACGGCCGTGTTCCCGCCCGGGACGGTGATCCCGGACGCGGCCCACGACCTGGTCAAGCAGCTGTCGGCCGACCTCGGCCACACCCTGTAGCGCCGATGGCAGCGATCGGTCTCGACACGTATGTGAAGGGTGTCCTCGACGGGAAGCGGGCCCTGGTGGCCCGTGCCATCACGCTCGTCGAGTCCACCCGCCCGCAGCACCGGGCGCTGGCTCAGCAGCTGCTGACCGAGCTGCTGCCGTACAGCGGCCGGGCCCGGCGGATCGGGGTGAGCGGCGTGCCCGGTGTCGGCAAGTCGACGTTCATCGACGCGTTCGGTACGCAGCTGACCTCGCTGGGGCACCGGGTCGCCGTCCTCGCCGTCGACCCGTCCTCCACCCGCACCGGCGGCTCCATCCTCGGTGACAAGACCCGGATGGAACGGCTCGCGGTGGACCCGGACGCCTTCGTCCGGCCCTCTCCCAGCGCGGGCACGCTGGGCGGTGTCGCGAAGGCCACCCGGGAGTCGATGGTGGTCATGGAGGCGGCCGGCTACGACGTGATCCTCGTGGAGACCGTCGGCGTGGGCCAGTCGGAGACGGCGGTCGCGGGCATGGTCGACTCCTTCCTGCTGCTGACGCTGGCCCGCACCGGCGACCAGCTCCAGGGCATCAAGAAGGGCGTCCTGGAGCTGGCCGACGTCATCGCCGTCAACAAGGCGGACGGCCCGCACGAGCGCGACGCGCGGGCCGCGGCCCGGGAGCTGGCGGGCGCGCTGCGGCTGATGCACGGCAAGGACGCGTTCTGGACGCCGCCGGTGCTGCACTGCAGTGCCCGGGACTCCACGGGCCTGGACACCGTGTGGGAGCGGCTGGAGCAGCACCGTACGCTGCTGGACTCCACCGGGCGGCTGGCCGCCAAGCGGCGGGACCAGCAGGTCGAGTGGACCTGGGCGATGGTCCGCGACGAACTGCTCGGCCGGCTGCACGCCGACCCGGCGGTGCGTGCGACCGCGCCCCACCTCGAACGGCAGGTGAGGGAGGGCCGTTTGACGGCGACCCTGGCCGCGGAACGCATCCTCGCGGCCTTCGAGGACCGCACCGCTCCCCCGCCGGCCGCTGAACCGGCCTCGTGACGACCCGTGTCACCCTGATCGCACCGGCGGCCACTCCCTCCCTGCGGCGGGCCCGTTTCGACGACGGCGACTCGCTCGACGGCGCGGGAGCGGCGCAGGCCAGGGCGGCGGCGGGGTATGTGCCCGCCGCCGGGCAGGTCCTCTCCTCGCCCAGTACGCGCTGCCGGGAGACGGCCTCGGCGCTCGGCCTCGACGCCGCCGCGACGGCGGAACTCGCCGGACTGGACGTGGGCCGGTGGCGGGGCCGGGCGCTGGCGGACGTCGGCGGCGCCGAACCGGCGGCGCTGGCCCGCTGGCTGGCCGATCCCGACGCGGCACCGCACGGCGGCACCTCGGTACGGGAGCTGTGCGAACGCGTCGCACGGTGGCTGGAGCGGTGCGGCCAGGCCGGCGGCCGGACGGTGGCCGTGGTGGAGCCGGAGGTGGTCCGCGCGGTGGCGGTGCACGTCCTGGACGTGCCCGGCGCCGCGTTCTGGCGCCTCGACGTGCCGCCGCTCACGGCGACGGAGGTCACCGGCCGGTCCGGACGCTGGAATCTGCGGCTCGGACACCCGCTGGGGAACGCGTCCGCCCACTGACGCCGGCCGGTGTCCCGACAACGCGGGAGGGCCCTCGGACGGATCCGGAGGGCCCTCCCGCGTCAGGTGGCGGTTCGGTGCGGCGCGGCGACCGACCGCCCGGTGCCGGACGGTACGGGCTCCGGGCGCAGCAGCCGTTCGGCGAACTCGCCGAAGAGCAGGCCGAAACCGGCCCACAGGACGGCCTGGACGGCCAGCGCGGAGAGACGGAACCGCCACAGCAGGGCGGCCGGGAAGTCCTTCGGCACCTCGTTGACGGCCGGCAGGAAGGCGTAGGCCAGGGCGGTCACGAGGACGAAGGCGGCCACCGCGGCGACGGTGGCGTACCAGGTGCCCAGCCGGGGTGCGAGTCGCTTGCCCAGGAGGGTGGCGGCGACCGCGAGGAGCACGCTGAGCAGCATCATCAGGAAGTACAGGCCGGTCCGCTCGCCGATGGTGCCGGGGTCGCCGACCGACGGCGGGTTGGCCGGGTACTTCAGGAACGGCACGACGTACACGGCGAGCAGCGCGCAGCCCGACAGCAGCAGCGCGGTCGCCCGCGGGGAGAAACGGCCGACGCGGCCGAGCGCGAAGCAGAAGGCGAGTGCGACGATGCCGCCGAACGCGACCCCGTAGACGAGGACGCCGGTGGCGAGGCCGGCGGTGGACTGCACCGAGCGCGGGACGACTTCCGTCCCGTGCGTGTGGGAGTGAGCGTCCTCGAAGCCGATCGCGCTGTCGACGCTCGGCTCGCCGAGGAAGTAGGCGGTGAGCAGGGCGAGCACGCCGGCGGCCAGGCCGGCGAGCATGCCCCGCACGAGGAGGTTCCTCACCGTCGCGGAGTTCATGGGTGGGGGCGTCCCTCGCGTCAGTGGCAGGGGAAGCCGAGCAGATGGCGGGCGTCGTGCACCCACTCGTGGACGTCCGTGCCGTCGAGCACGGAGGTGGCGCCCTGTTCGGCGCCGACGAAGTACAGCAGGACGAGCATGAGGATGCCGAAGAAGACCGCCCACGGGGCGATGGCCTTCAGCGGCAGCTTGGCCGGTACGGCGGGGAGGGTGGCTGTCGGCCGGGCGACGGTCTGCGCCATGGCAGGACCTCCTCTGGGAGTTCGCGTCCCATCTCGGTGGTGCACAGGACGACGGCCACGGGTCTGACTCACGAACACCCGGAGGCTCTCGCATACAGTGGCGCGACCGTGCCGGACTCCCACCGGCTTCCGTCGACCGTCGTCGATGTCGGACGGACAGTACCGCGTGGTGCCCGCCCGGCCAAGAGCGCACCGCGGGCGGGCGGACGGCCGGGTGCCGGCGCCCGCGGCGCCCGGCGTACGCCCCCTCGGACGCACGCCCCCCTCCCCGACGACACCCTCGTCGAACCCGCCTGCGGCGATGACGCCCTCGACGGCCGCCCCGGCCGCACGGGTCACAGGTGCAGCCCCACATGGTTCACGATCAGCCGCTTGCCCTCGGGGTCCAGGGCGAAGTAGATGCGTCCGGCCTCGTTGGGCGACACGGCGTCGCGGACCTTGATGTGCGGCAGCCCGTCCCGGCGCTTGTGCTCGAACATGAAGTAGCGCTTGTCCTTGTTCTTGCTGAGCTTCTCGTCGCTGTTCGCGAACCTCAGCCCGTGGTGGTCGTAGAACCACTGGTCGAGTCTGGGCCGCTTGCCGGGCTTGGTGTACAGGTCCATCGCGGCCTGCGCGAGGGCGATCAGCTGGTCGGTCATCTCCTCGGGATACGGGTACTGGGAGGCCTTCCACGCGCGCGCCGCCCGCACCGTGAACACGATGCGCTCCTCCGACGTCCTGGCGAGAGCCTCGAAGGTGGGCACGGCGTCCGTGCCCAGGACCGGGATCCCGTGCCAGACGTCCGGCTCGGCCGCCTGCCCGGCCCCGCCCCGCGACAGGTCCAGGTACAGCTTCTTCCAGTAGTCCCGGTCCTGGCGCAGCGTCTCGGCCGCGGCGGCCTCGGACTGCGCCTTGTCACGTTCCTCCATACAGCTCTGGGCCATGTCCTCCCACGACCTGGCGTCCTCCTCCAGCTGCCGCGCGCGTTCCTTCAGCGCCTCGAGCTCGGCGGTCGTGTCCCCGGCGGCCTGTGCGCGCGACAGCCGTTCGGCCGCTCTGCGTGCCCCGGCCCGGTACGAGGCCTGCCGTGCCCGCTCCCAGGCCGTGTCACTGCCCCGGGCGATGACGGAGAGATGGGCGAGCGACGGCATGAGCCGTCTGCTCACGAAGGACGGCTGGGTCACCTGCTCACGTGAGTAGGCGGGATGTTCCAGGCCGAGGTTGGGCCAGACCAGCCGTGCCCCGCCGCTGGGGACGGCCACCTGCTCGTGGACCCGGCGGACGGCCTGCGCGGTGACGTAGTTCAGGGTCACGACCTGGGCCAGTCCGGCGAGTTGTCCCGAGGCGTCGGCCGCCACGGTCCATGCCGCCTGGTCCCGGGGGTGCATCAGGAGGATGGGCAGGCGCGTGCTCAGTACCAGCGACTCCAGCAGCACCGCCGCATGCCCGGGCTCCCGGATCCGCTCGTACCGCCCGGTGGCGCGCTGACCGAGCACCCGCACGTCGAGTTCGCCGTCCGCGAGCACCGCCCGCAGCAGATGGGGACGCCTGAGCCGCGGATTCTGCACCGGCGCGATCCAGCCGTCGGGGATCTCCCTGCCCATGACGACCCGGAGTCCCCCGCCGCCGTCCTCCGTCCCGGAGACCGTGACGCGGGTGACGAACTGTGCCGGACCGTCGGACAGCGGCTGGTGGATGGTCATCCGCAGCGCACGGGCGCGCTCGTCGCCCGCCACGGACCAGCTCACCCTCCGCTCGCCCTGCCCGGGGTCCCTGCCGGTGAGCACCGCACGCCCGGCGCGGTCGAGGTCCGCGGGGTACGGGGCCGGTGACCGGCCGCGGTCACCGAGCCATGCGGCGAGATGGTCGCGCAGACGCTCGTACACGTGGCCGGGCCGCCGGGCGGACCGGGCGTCCTGGACGTCGAAGGCGACGGCATACAGCACCTGCACGGTGGCTCCCCTCAGCCCCGGACGCCCGGCGAGCGGACCGGTCCCCCCTCGAACACGGTCAGGGCGTCACTTGAGGGGTCACCGTAGTACCGCCGCACCCGACCGGCCATGACTTCGCAGCGCGCATCGTTCCTCACGATCGGTGTCCGGCTTTTGCCGATCGGCGCGCGTGCGGCCAGAAACGATCGTCAGGGGCTGTTCGGTGGGGGTGAGCGGCCACCGATCATGCAACCCTCTGCGACGCCGCGGTGTTTTAGTCCGTACCAAGTCCCACCCGGCTGGGCCGGCTCCTGGTACGCCGGTCCACGGACGCCAGTGTTGTCGAGGAAGGAAAGAGTGATGGGCGATTTCGAGGCGCTGACGGCGCTCCAGCTCGCTGAGCTTGTTCGTTCCCGGGCCGTGTCACCGGTGGAAGTGGTGCAGAACTCCCTGGACCGCATCGAGCGGCTCAACCCCGCGGTCAACGCGTTCGTCACGGTCTGCGCCGACCAGGCGCTCGCCGCCGCCAAGGAAGCCGAACAGGCCGTGCTGTCCGGAGCCGAGCTGGGTCCGCTGCACGGCGTCCCCATCGGGGTGAAGGACCTGGACCCCGTCGCCGGCGTGCGCGTCACGCGTGGTTCGAAGATCTTCGCCGAGGAGGTGGCACAGGACACGATCCTGTGTGTCGAACGGCTGACCGATGCCGGCGCCATCGTGGTCGGCAAGACGAACACGCCGGAGTTCGGGTTCAAGGCCACGACGGACAGCTCCCTGCTCGGGCCGGCTTCCACGCCGTTCAACCTGGCGATGAACGCGGGCGGCTCCTCCGGCGGGAGCGCGGCGGCGGTCGCGACGGGCATGGTCCCGCTGGCGCAGGGCTCGGACGCGGGCGGTTCGCTGCGCGTACCCGGAGCCTTCTGCGGTGTGTTCACCATGATGACGACCTTCGGACGGGTGGCGGTGCCGGCCCGGCCCAACGCGTTCCGCCGTCTCAACCCCATGGTCTGCTACGCGCCGCTGGCCAGGACCGTGGACGACGCCGTCCTGGGACTCGACCTGATGTCGGGCCCGCACCCCCGGGACCCGTACTCCTTCCCGGTGGGTGAGCCGCTGGCGGCGGCACTCTCGCCGTCGCTGGCCGGAATGCGTGTCGCCTACCTGCCCGACCTCGGCGGCTACCCGGTCGAGCCGGAGGTCGAGGCGCTGGTGCGGGCGGCACTGCCCGCCCTCGAAGAGGCCGGTGCCGAGATCGTGGAGGTCGACTTCCGGCTGCCGCTGCCCGCCGCCGAGCTGACCCGGATGTGGCGCCGCTACCTGTCGATGGCCCACGCCGAGTCCGCCGCGATCAGCCTGCGGCAGGGCATCGATCTGCTGGGTGAGCAGGGCCGTGTCGTGGACCCGGGCTATCTGGAGAGCGTCCGGACCGGCGCCGCGCTGAGCGCGGTGGACTTCCGTCTCGGCGACCTCGTGCGCACCCAGGTGCTGGACGCGTTCGAGGACCTCTTCGACGGCTACGACCTGATCGTCAGCCCGGTGAACTGTGTGGCGGGCATCCCCAACGACAGCACGCGCACCACCGTCGGCCCCCGTCAGGTCAACGGCCAGGACACCGACCCGTTCGTCGGCTGGTCCATGACGAGCCCGTACAACCTGATCGGCAGCCCCGCGGCCACGGTCCCGGTGGGCCGGGCGGCCAACGGTGTCCCCGTCGGCATGCAGCTCGCGGCCCGCCGGCACAACGACGCGGCCGTCGTGCGCGGTGCCGCCGCCTGCCAGGAGCACCTCGACTGGCAGCACCTGTACCAGGAGTTCGACCCGGGGCTCACCGCCCGGTGACGTCCCGGCCGGCCACCGGGCCCCACACCCGCCCCCCAGGGACTAAGGATGGTTGACACCGATGACTGAAGAACCCTCCGGCGCTGAGCCGGTCCGCGCCGCACTCTTCGATCTCGACGGCACGCTCGTGGCCACCGAGCACCGCAGCCGTGCCGCGTGGACCCGGCTGTTCCGCGCGCACGGGCTGGAGGTCGACGACGCCCTGCTGGCCACCTTCGTCGGCCGCCGCGGCCAGGAGGCGCTGGCCGACCATGTGCACCGCTTCCCGGGCGGTTCCGTCCCCGACCTGTTCGAGGAGGCCGTCGGATACCTCAACGGCCCCGACATCCCGCCGCCCCATCCCGTACCGGGCGCCGAGGTGCTGGTGAAGAAGCTGCACGCCGAGGGGGTGCCGATGGCCGTGGTCACCTCCGGGCTGCGCGAACACGCCCGCGCGCTCCTCGACCACGTGGGCGGCGCGGGCCTGTTCACCGCGCTGATCACCGCCGAGGACGTGCGCCGGGGCAAACCGGACCCCGAGGGATTCCTGGCGGGGTGTGCCGCGCTGGGCGTCTCCCCGGCGCGGGCGGTGGCGTTCGAGGACGCGCCCGCGGGGATCGCCGCGGCCAAGGCGGCCGGGCTCAGGTGCGTCGCGCTGACCACCACGCACGCCGCCGAGGCGCTCGGCGCCGCGGATCTCGTCGCACCCGACCTCGCCGGCATCAGCTGGCCGCGGCTGTTCGCCGCCTGATCCACTTCACGGACGGACCCACCATGCGAAGCAAGGACGCCGACCCGGACCGCTCCCCCGCACCACCGCGGACGGACGACCCGGTATCCCCCGGCGGGAGCGGTGCGCCGGCCCTGCCGGCCGCCCACCGCTGGCGGCTCCTTGCGGTGCTGCTCGCGGCACAGTTCATGGCCAACATCGACACCGCGATCGCCAACATCGCCGCACCGGCGATCCGCGGCGACCTCCACGCCTCCGGCGGGGAGACCGGCCTGGTGATCTCCGGCTACGTGGTGGCCTACGCCGTACTGCTCGTCACCGGCGCGCGGCTCGGCGCCAGCCACGGCCACCGCCGTGTCTTCCTGGCCGGGATGGCCCTCTTCACCGTCGCCTCGCTGGCCTGCGCGCTGGCCCCGGGCGCGCTCGTGCTGATCACCGCGCGAGTCGCGCAAGGGGCCGGCGCGGCGCTGATGGTGCCGCAGGTGCTCAGCGGCATCCAGACGCACTTCGCCGGCCGGCAGCGGATCAAGGCGCTGGGCTACTACGCGATCGCGCTCTCCGGAGGCGCGGTGGCCGGCCAGGCCCTGGGCGGCGTGCTGATCGCGGCCGACCTGTTCGGTACGGGCTGGCGCCCCATCTTCCTGATCAACGTGCCGGTCGGCATCCTGCTCAGCTGGGCGGCACTACGCTGGATGCCGGCCGAGGAGAGGCGAGGCGGCTGGGACGACGTGGACGCCCGCGGCATGCTCCTGCTGTCCGTCGCGGTCCTGCTGCTGATCGTCCCGCTGCTGCTCGGCACCGACCAGGGCTGGCCCGCCTGGACCTGGCTCTGCCTGGCCGCGAGCGTGCCGGTGACGGTGGCCTTCCGGCGCGGCCAGCGCCGTCTCGCCGCGCGGGGCGGCAGGCCCCTGATCGCCGAGGAGGTGGTCCGCGAACCTGCCGTCCGGTGGCTGCTGGCCGCCCACGGCGTCACCACCATGACCTACTTCGCCCTGCTGTTCGTCCTGGCGGTCTACCTCCAGGACGGGCTGGGACACGGACCCGCCTACGCCGGGCTGGCGATGGTCTCGTGGGTGGCGGCCTTCGGCCTGGCCGGCCCGCTGCTCGCCGCCGTACCCGAACGCCACCGGCCGGCGATGCCCGCCCTCGGCTGCCTGATCCTCGCCGCCGGCTACACCGCCGTGTGGTGCTACCTGGTCACCGGGCACCGCTCCGGCCCCGTCCTGTTCCTGCTGCTGGGCATCGGCGGACTGGGCCTGGGCATCAGCTCCAACTCCCTGATCGGGCAGATGACGTTCACCCTCCCGGACGACTACGCCGCCGACCTGTCCGGGGTCATCAGCACCAACGCGCAACTGTGCGGGGCGCTGGGTGTCGCGACACTGGGCGGCGTCTACCTCTTCCTGTCCGACACGGCCAGGGCCACGGCCGGGTCGGCGGCCCACGCACTCCAGTGGATGCTCTGCGCGTCGGCCGCCCTGTCGGTCCTGTCCGCAGCGGCGGCCCACCGTGGCAGCCACCCACACACCGGGTGAACTACGCTGTGTAGCCGGAGCGTTACGAGACTGCGCTCGGACCGAGGGGAGCCAGCCGTATGTCGCAGCGACGCGTCGTCACCGGCCGCAGCCAGGAACCACGCCAGCGCTTCGCCGAGGAACTGCGGACCCTGCGCACCGGCAGCGGGACGAGCCTGCGGCAGCTCGGGGAGCGGCTGGGCTGGGACTGGTCCCTGTTCGGCAAGATGGAGAAGGGCGAGACGCTCGGCAGCCCCGAGGTCGTCCAGGCCCTCGACACGCACTACGGCACGCCGGGACTGCTGCTCGCGCTGTGGGAGTTGGCCGCCGGGGACCATACGCAGTTCCGCGAGCGGTACCGGCGGTACATGGCGCTGGAGGCGAAGGCGGTGAGCCTGTGGCACTTCGCGGTGAGCGTCCTGCCGGGGCTGTTTCAGACACCGGGATACGCGCGGGAGGTGCTGGCGGCCGGTGGGCTGAAGGAGAAGGAGCTGGAGCAACAGGTCAAGGCCCGCATGGGGCGGCGGGAGTTGTTGGAGGGGAAGGACGCGCCGCCGTTCCGGACGATCCTGTCGGAGGCGGTGCTTCGGACGCCGTTGCGGGACGTGGGCGAGTGGCGGGGGCAGTTGGAGTACCTGGTAGGAGTTGCGGAGCGTCCCAACGTCACGGTCCAAGTGGTCCTACAGAGTGCCGGGTTGCACGGCCTGTTGGGGGTGGACGTCTGGTATCTGCTCCTTCCCGAGGGCAGAACCGTGGCGTACACCGAGAACGGATACTGGGGCCAACTCATCGAGGATGCCGGTCCGGTTGTACGTTTGCAGAAGACGTACGATGCGGTGCGCGACCTGGCACTCACCCCGGTGGAGTCGCGCAAGTTCATCCTGCGGATGTTGGAGGAAAAGGCGTGCGATCCATCGACCTGAGTGCGGTGTCTTGGCGTAAGAGCAGCTACAGCAACCAGGACGGCGGCGCGTGCCTCGAGGTCTGCGACGACCTCGACGCCGTCGTTCCCGTGCGGGACAGCAAGGTCCCGCACGGGCCGGTGCTCGTGTTCCCCGCCGGTGGCTGGGCCAGCTTCGTGACCGCCGTCACCGACGACCGGCTGAGCGACGGACGCTGAACCGGTTCTGTCAAGGCGTGCTGTCGTCCCCGTGGCTGCGGACGATCTCCTTGAGCTTGGCCATGGCGAACCCCCAGCCCTGCTCGACGGTCGGCTTGGCCGGTACCGCGACCTCGTCCGGGTTGGTGAGCACGTCGAGCAGGACGGGCCCGGGGGTGTCGAAGGCGTGGCGTACGGCCTTCTCCAGCTCGGCCGGGTCGGTCACGCGGATGCCGGGGATGCCCATGGCCGTGGCGACGGCGGCGAAGTCGGGGTTGTCCAGGACGGTGCCGAACTCGGGGAGCCCGGCCTGTTCCTGTTCCAGCTTCACCATGCCCAGGCGGCGGTTGTCGAAGACGACGAGCTTCACCGGGAGACGGTGTGTCTTCAGGGTCATGAGGTCGCCGAGGAGCATGCTCAGCCCGCCGTCCCCGCAGAAGGCCACAACCTGCCGCCCGCGGTCCAGGCACTGGGCTCCCAGCGCCTGGGGCATCGCGTTGGCCATCGAGCCGAGGTTGTAGGAACCGATGAGCTGCCGCTCGCCCCGCATCTCGACGAAACGTGAGAGCCACACCGTCGCCATGCCGGTGTCGGAGGTGAAGACGGCGTCGTCGTCGGCCAGCCGGTCCACCACGGCCGCCAGCGCCTCCGGCCGGATGTCGTGGGTGCGGTTGTCGAGCGAGGAACGGACGCGGCCGATCAGGCCCTTGTCGTGCGCCGGGTCGGCCAGTCGTGCCTGGTTCTGGCGCCACTGCTGAAAACGCTCACGTGCCTTCTCCAGGTGCGAGCGGTCCCGCGCGCCGTCCGTGCCGGCGGGAGGGGCGGCGAGGTGGACGAGCAGGTCCCGGACGGTCACGCCGGTGTCGCCGACGAGGCCGATGTCGACCGGTACGCGCCGCCCGATGTGAGCCGCCTCGGTGTCCACCTGGATGACGGTCTTCCCTTCCGGATACCAGTCCCGGTAGGGGAAGTCGGTTCCCAGGAGCAGCAGGGTGTCCGCGTCGTTCAGGGCCGACGCGGCGGCCGGGTTGCCGATCAGTCCGGTCTGGCCGACCTGGAACGGGTTGGTGTCGCCCTCGAAGCCCTCCTTGGCCTTGAGGGTGAGCACCATCGGCGCGGCGAGCCGGTCGGCGAGGGCCAGCACGTCCTCGCGGGCGCCGCGCGCGCCCCGTCCGACGAGCAGCGTGACCCGTTCCGAGCCGTCCAGGAGCTCGGCCGCCCGGCGCACGGCGGACTCCTCCGGCCGGCTGAGCGGAGGGTTGAGGGAGAACCTGGCCGGGCGGTCCGTGTCCAGTTCGAGTTCGCCCAGGTCGCCGGGCACGGTCAGGACGGCGACCCCCTTGCGGCCCAGGGCGTGGCGCACCGCCGTCTCCAGCATCTGCGGCAGCTGGTCGGGAGAGGTGATGGTCGCGCGGAAGACGGCCACGTCGCTGAAGAGGGCGTCGTTGTCGACTTCCTGGAAGTAGTCGGTGCCGAGTTCGGCGAGCGGTACCTGGCCGGCGATCGCCAGGACGGGGGTGTGGCTCTTGGCCGCGTCGTACAGCCCGTTGAGCAGGTGGACGGAACCGGGTCCGACCGTGCCCATGCAGACGCCGAGGGTGCCCGAGAGCTGCGACTGGGCGCTCGCGGCGAACGCCGCCGCCTCCTCGTGCCGGCAGCCCACCCACTCCAGGTCCTCGGTGGTGCGGATGGCGTCCGTCAGGGGGTTGAGCGCGTCTCCCACCACGCCGAACACCTGGCGCACGCCGAGTTCGCTCAGTGCGTCCACGATGACGCGGGCGACGGTACGGGCCACTTTGTTCCTCCAGGTCAGACGGTGAATCGGTCGGGGTCGGCGGCCTGCCAGTCGGCCGCCCAGGAGGCAGGGGGTTCAGCGAGCAGCTGCCCCGGTTCGAGCCACTCGTACAACTCCTCGTAGGAGCGCTCGGTGTACGGGTCGATGCGCCGGCGGAGCATGTGCGGGCGCAGCTCGGCGGGGTCGGTGACGCCCATGGACGCCATGAGCTGGAGGGCGCCGGCCACCGTCGCCTCCTGGAAGCGCTGGACCCGCGGCGTCTTGTCCCGCACGTCGAGGGCGCGGGCGCGGTGGGGGTCCTGGGTGGTCACACCGGTGGGGCAGGTGTTCGTGTGACACCGCTGGGCCTGGATGCAGCCGACGGCGAACATCATCGCCCGTGCCGCGTTGCCGTAGTCGGCCCCCTGCACCAGGCGTTTGACCAGATCGGTACCCGTGGCGATCTTGCCGCTCGCTCCGATCCTGACGCGGTCACGCAGGCCGGCGCCGACGAGGGCGTTGTGCACGGTGAGCAGGCCCTCGGTCAGGGGGGTTCCCATGTGGTCGGCGAACTCCAGGGGCGCGGCTCCGGTGCCGCCCTCGCCTCCGTCCACGACGATGAAGTCGGGGCTCGTGCCCTCCTCCAGCATGGCCTTGCACACGGCCAGGAACTGCCGGCGCGAGCCCACGCACAGTTTGAACCCTGCGGGCTTGCCGCCGGACAGCTCCCGCATCCGGGCGATGAAGCGGACGAGTTCGCGTGGGGTGGAGAACACCCGGTGGTACGGCGGTGAGATCACCGTCCTCCCCTCGGGCACGTCCCGCACCTTCGCTATCTCGGCGTTGACCTTCGCGCCCGGCAGGACCCCGCCGATGCCCGGTTTGGCGCCCTGCGAGAGCTTGAGGGACACGCACTTGACGTGCTCGTGAGCGGCCTTGTCGGCGAACTCGGCAGGGTCGAAGTCGCCGTCCTGGGTACGGCAGCCGAAGTATCCGGTGCCTATCTCCCAGACCAGGTCCCCACCCGGCCGCAGGTGGTACTCCGACAGGCCGCCCTCACCGGTGTCGTGGGCGAAACCGCCGGCCGCCGCGCCGCCGTTGAGAGCGAGGACGGCGTTGCCCGACAGCGAGCCGAAGCTCATCGCCGACACGTTCAGCAGCGCCATGTCGTAGGGGCGGCCG
This sequence comes from Streptomyces sp. NPDC014991, assembly GCF_043080665.1. Classification (NCBI taxonomy): domain Bacteria; kingdom Bacillati; phylum Actinomycetota; class Actinomycetes; order Kitasatosporales; family Streptomycetaceae; genus Streptomyces; species Streptomyces sp. NPDC014991. The sequence goes on along the minus strand of NZ_JBIBVY010000004.1, from coordinate 194,753 downwards.
CAGTCGGGGCCGCCGATCCGCACCCGCGGGGGCGTCTCCGGCACCGGGCAGGGAGCCATGGACGGCACCAGGAACTCGTAACCCGGCTGGTAGACGTCCCGCTCCGTGCCGTACGGCTGCTCGGCATCCGTGCCCTTCGCCCGCTCGTAGACGATCGTGCGGACGTCCCGGTCGAAGGGGCGGCCGTCGAAGTTCCGCTCGATGAAGTACTGCTGCAGCTCCGGGCGGATCCGCTCCAGGAGGAAGCGGGCGTGTCCCAGAACGGGATAGTTGCGCAGCACCGAGTGCCTGCGTTGCACCAGGTCCGCCGCACCCAGCAGACCGAGCAGGACGAGCGGTACGGCGGCCGCGCACCACCAGGGGGACAGGCCGACCGCCGCGACGGCCGCCACGATGCCGGCGGCCAGGGTCAGGGCCACGATTGCCATACGAGTCACCTCTCGCTCCTTGCCCTGGGCCGCCCTTCCAGTCCCAGGGTTTCGTCAAGAAACCGGCAAGGTGCGGCGGAGCGGACGCGGTGAGGAGGCGCCGGACGAGCTGCGCGGAAGCCGGCGCCAGGTGCGTGTCCGGATCAGGCCGGCCGGGATCGCGGGCGCCGCATGGCCCCGCGACCCCGGCAAGATCCGAAAGAGAGGCCCTAGACGGCCAGGAAGGTCGACCGGGCCACCGGACAGCCGTTTCCGCAGACCCAGAGCCGGAACGGCAGTCCCCGGTGGCGCACCTCTGCCAGCACCCGGCCGCTCGCTCCCAGCGGGCAGGCGCAGACGGCACAGTCCATGGCCATCTGCTGGCGGGGCAGGAGCTGGGCGACGTCGGGGAAGGACGGGAGCAACGTGACAGAACTGTTCACTCGGTGGTCCTGACGCGCAGCCCGCCTTGGACCCCTGCGCCGTGTGGCTGCCTGTCCGGGCCGCGGGGGTGGTGGCACCGGGCGTCGACGGCCGGCCCTCTGCCCGCGATGTCCTGGATGAGCCCGCGGCCGGTGCCTGCCGTGGACCCCTCGCGCCGGAGGGACCGGCCGCCGGCGGAGCGGGCGCCGGGGGCTGCCCGGACCGGAGTGATGGAACTCGTCATCGATGTGGAGCCCTCAACTGTTCTTCAGACGGTGGTCGGCCTGGCTGGTGACGCCTCGGTGCGCCGGCGCGGGCTCACAGGATGTCGCCGGCCCGTCCGAAGAGGCGCGGATCGCCGAGGCGCTGGTCGTAGACCGCTTGGCCGCCGGAGCCGAACCGCCCCGGCTCGGTCTGTAGCGTGCGGCCGGTCGCGGCCACGTCGGGACGCGTCACCGGCCCGCGACCGTGGGAGCGGGCATCCCGTTGCCCATGCTCCCCCAAGGGGAGGTCACCGTATGCCGACGTCGTACCGCCCTGCGGCAGTCGTACGTCCGGCGCCTCCCCGGCGGGCGCCCTGGGAAGCCGCAACCGGTGCCGGGGCAGCACCCGCCGGGGCGGCCTCGTCAGGGTGATCTGCCGCACCACCTGCTGGAAGCACGCCAGCGAGGCGAAGCACGGCAAGGCGGCAGCCGCGGTGCCGATGACGTTCCTCGGAGCCTGTGCGACGCACAGCGTCATGGCGATGGCGGAAAAGACCAGGAGCATGGACCAGGAATGCAGGGCCCGACGCTGGTGCAACGCTGCCCGGAGGATGGACAGCGACGCCACCAGCCAGGGGCCGAACACCAGGAGAGGCCACCAGGACACCACGCTGCTCTGCATCCGCGACTCCGCCACCAACCGCAGCGGATCGTAGGCGATCAGGCCGCCGAAGATGCTCACAGCGGAGGCGATGGCGGTCACCAGTGCGGCGATGAAGCGGGTGGCGATCCGGATCTTGTTCGGGCGCTGCCGTGTTCGCACCTTCCGATGGTTCCGAGGAGGAGACGTCACCGGCGGCGCTTCCGCCGTGACTTCCACCAAGGTTTCGCGAGGGGGCGTCGGACCCGGACCGGCGAGAAAGTCCTCGTCATGTGCCGTCGGGATCCTCGACTGCTGGTCGATGGCGTCCCGCAGCATGAAGGCCAGCTCTTCCGCGGGATCCCAGTTCGAGTCAGGAGGAGTCAGGTTCGACTGGAAATCGTCGGTGGACGCCCGATGCCGTCCCCCGCCGTTCTGGAAGCCGTCCGGATATTCGACGGGGGGCTCTGGGTAATACCCCATATGTTCACCGTACATGGCGCCGCCCGGTCATTCCGTCGGCACGCAGAACCCGGCCTCCGGACTGGGCCATCGTCTCGAGATGTCCGTTTCCAGGGAACTGATGGCGTCCATGAATTCCTGTAGCGTCCCCTCGATGACCTCGAGCGTGACGGGGAGGCCACCCTTCACCAGCACCCCCTTGGTGGACCCGGCCATGTTCGGCGCAGGCAGATACATGTAGGAGCCCAGCCGTGCCGGTCGCCTCACCGTCGAGTACGACCACCCTGTAGCGACTTCGGATGCTCGCCCTCTGATTCCCTTCGTCATGTTACGAGTAACGCCGCCATTCGATGATGGATGCGGGAGCGAACGGGTGACACATTAGCCCGACTAGCACCTCGGTCAGGTATCGTCTGGACCTATATGAGGCTGTATTAATAAAGACAAGCGGACACCGTCGAAGCGGCGCCCATCGCTGCCACGCATCTCGGCATATCGGTCCAGGGCTCTCATCCGTACCGGTTCCGGGCGTGGCCGCGGTCGCCGCGTTCGGGTGCGCTGCCCCTAGGCGCCGCGGCGCACCCGGCAGCCGGCTGGTCAGGTCCCGGCCACCTCGGCACGGGGCAGGGCCGAGCCACCCACGCCGGCCGACCGCTACGGCCGCGACCGAAGTCCGTCGCGGTCCGGGGCCTCCGTGGTCGGCCGACGAGCCGCAGCACGAAAAGGCATATAGCGGAGAAGAAGCCGGCTTCTCGACAGCGTTCAGGAAACGTTTAGTCAAGAATTCCGCGAGCGGGTTGCGGACGAGGGTCCGACCCATTGACGCCGAACCGGTTTAGCAGCCACCTTGGCGACACGTATTCCGATCGACCAGGAGAGCTCGGATGCTCAAGAGAACAATCCGGCATCACGTCACCTTCATCGTGGCTGTCGCTTCTGTCGCCGCGGCGGTCCTCGTCTGGCCGGCGACGGAATCCGCGCAGGCGTTTCCCGCGACTCCCAAGCAGACTGTCCTGAACTACCTCCGCTCCATTTCCGGTGACCACATCGTTTCCGGGCAACACAACAAGGAGCCCGCTTCCGCGCCCGGGCAGTACACGCAACAGGTCAAGGACGTGACCGGGCAGTATCCCGGTCTGTGGGGCGGCGACCTGATGTTCGCCGCCGCGGACGTGGCCGACCGCCAGCGCGTGATCGACCAGGCGAAGACCGAGTGGGCGAACGGCTCTCTGGTCGCCCTCACGTGGCACGTCTGCCCGCCGACCGGCGGGAGCACCTGCGCGTTCGAGGGCGGCGTGAAGTCGAACATCTCGAACGCGCAGTTCTCGGAGATCGTCACCGACGGCAGCGCCCTGAACAATGCCTGGAAGCGGCGCCTCGACGAGGTCGTCCCCTACCTTCAGCAACTGAGGAACGCGGGCGTTCCGGTCCTCTTCCGGCCGCTGCACGAGATGAACGAAGCGTGGAACTGGTGGGGAAACCGGCCCGGAACCAACGGCAGTGCGCGCCTTTACCGCATCACCCATGACTATCTCGCCGAGACGAAGGGCCTGGACAATCTGATCTGGGTCTGGAACGTGCAGGACAATCCGGCGGGCGGCTGGAGCAACTACTATCCGGGCGACCAGTACGTGGATGTCGTCTCGCTGGACGCCTGGTACAAGAACTACCCCAGTTCCGCCGACTACCAGCAGATGCGGAGCATCGCGGGGACGAAGCCCATGGCCATCGCGGAGATGGGCAAGGTGCCGACCGCAGCACTGCTGGACAGTCAGCCGCAGTGGGCGTGGTTCATGATCTGGTCCGAACAACTGCGTGGGAGCAACACCAATGCGGAGATCCAGACGGCGTACTTCCTCCCGCGTGTGCTGAACCAGGGCGAGGTCGCACTGCCCTGACCCCCTGGAGCCGGCCGGCTGTGCCGCTCACAGCCGGCCGCGCAGTGCCCGTCGGCGCACCGGACCCCCGACGCCCGGCACTCCGTCGGTCAACGTCCCTGACCCAACCGGGTGCTCTCCCTGCCGGGCGCCGTCCCGCCCGCCCCTGCCGGGGCAAGGAGAAAGGAGCCGCCGCTGAAGAGATGAAGAAGGGACCCACCTTGAGACCCGACTCCCCTCCAGACCTGTCCGGAAGACGCGCCGTTGTCACGGGGGCGGCACGGGGTCTGGGGGCCTCCATCGCCCGTCGCCTGGCTCAGGCCGGTGCGAGTGTGTGCCTCGCCGACGTACGCCGTGAAGACGGCGAGAAGGTGTGCGCCGCTCTGGCCATGGACGGTCACGACGCGCGCTTCGTGCACCTCGATGTCCGCGACGCCGACGCCGTCGCCGCGGCGATCGAGGACATCGAACAGGACGGATGGCCGGTGGGCATCCTCGTGAACAACGCCGCGGTGGACGTCACCAAGCCGATCGAGCACCTGACGGCCGACGAAGTCACCCATGTGGTGACCACGAACCTCCTGGGCCCCATGTATCTGTGTCTGGCTGTTTATCGGCGCATGATCGCACGCGGTGAGGGCCATATCGTCAATGTTCTGTCCACCGCCTCCAACCGGACCTGGACCGAAGCGGGTCCCTACGCCGCGAGCAAAACGGGCCTGCGGGCTTTTACCCACACGCTGTTCCAGGAGGCCCAGCGAGACTGTCTCGGAATCGGCGTCACGGGCGTGATTGCCGGTGGGATGGAAACGCCGTTCATCACCGAGCGTTTCCCGGACGCCGACACATCGAAACTTCAGCATCCCGATATCGTGGCCGACGCAGTGCTGTGCGCGTTGTCCGTACCCTCCACCAGTGCCATGCCGGAAGTGGTGATCGTGCCGCGAACTGAATCGTCCTGGCCGTGAGGCGGCTCGGCAGGGCAGGAGCCACAGCCTGAGCGCTCCTCACCGTCGGCCTCGCCGTCCAGGCTCCGCGTTCGCATGCCGCGCTGCTCACCTCCACCAGGAGGGAAGAGCCGGCTTTCACCGACTTGCACAGCCGGCAGAAGCAACCCGCCTCATGGCCGGCGGTCGGAGCCGGCCAGCATCCCGTAGGTGGTCAGCCCGTACAGCAGATGCGGCACCACGTCCGATGCCCAGTCCTTCGCCGACCAGCTCGTCGGATCACTCACACCCAACCGTGCCATCGGCAGGTCGGTCGCCACCATGGCCAGGGCACCGGTGAGCACCCCGCCCAACCACCACGGCGGCCGAATACCCGCGCCGCGGGTGAGCGAGACAGCCATGCCGATGCCGCAGCCGACGGCTATGCCCGACAGCGCACCCAGCCCCGACAGCCGGTTGTCCCGGATCTCACCCGCCCCCGGGACCGGATGCCCCGTACCGTGTGCGATCTTGTCCACGGTCCGGGCCGGGGTCTGGCTCGATGGCCTGCCCCGCAGTGCCATGTCGGCATAGGTCACGGCGTTCAGTACCGTCGTCCCGGCGGCGCCTGCCGCCCCACCGCGCACAATGGTCTGCATCATGCCTGGCCGAGTCCCCCCTGCGCTCGAGCCGAATCAGGCAGGGAGGGTGAGGGCGAACGGCACTGCCGGCGGGCAGGAAGCGGCTGCACCCGGGTTCGAAGACGGGCCACGGGCCGATGGGCACCGAACCGAAGGCCGGCACCCCCGGTCAGCGCCGCGTCACGCCGTCGGCGTGCCCTGGCCGAAGAGGCGGCGCTCTCCGTGCAGGGTGAAGGGAGTGGTGCGCAGGTCCACGACGCTGATGCCGAAAATCTTCAGCTGAAGCGTCAGCTCGGTCTTGAGGTCGTACCCGGCCGTCAGCTCCCAGGCGGGCTCCGCGTCCGAGGCCCCGCTCGCACGTCCCCGCAGCTGGACGGAGAGGTCGCCACCTACTCCGGCCGCGTCGTAGAGGGAGACCTTGGTCCTGGCACCGATGACGGCCTTGGCGGTGGCCGCCCCTTCGACGCGCGGCTGGTCGCCCTCGGTGCGCTGCTCGGCGTGCCGGACGGACTGCCAGCCGTTGGCGCGGTCGTAGCGGGCGCCGATGTCGAACGAGCCGGACGTGCGCTGGTCGGCGTCGAGGACGATGCGCCCGTCGGCCGTGAAGCGGTAGACGAAGACGACCTCGGTGTTGACGACGACGGGCACGGGACCCACCCAGAAGGTGTGCCGGCCGGTGACTGCCGCGAGCGGCCGGGTGACCTCGCCGGAGTCCACTGCGCGGCTCACCTTGCCGTGGACCTGCCAGTCGTACGCGTACGAGCCGCCGAGGCCGACGGCCGCCCGCTCGGGCAGGACCGACAGACCGCGCCGCTTCTCGTACTGGAAGAACACCTCGGGGGTGAACCTCACTTCGCCCGCCAGCCGCGCGGGTGAGCGGTCGGTGGCCTCGATCCCGGCGGGCAGGGGCACGTCGAGGGCCAGGCGGAGCGTGGTCAGCGGCGTCGCCGCCTCACGCGGCAGGCCGGGCCCGGCGCTCGCCGTCGGAGCGGAGGCGGGGGCGGATGCCTCCGAGGACGCGGTGAGCGACGGTGACGGCGACGCGGACGGCACGGGTGAGGCCGTACCGGCGCCCGTGCCCGTGCCTGCCGGTTCGGGGGAGACCGACGGCGCAGCATGCGACGGAACGGGACCGGTGGGCGAGGGGGACACCGGGGCGCTCGCAGCCGCCGACGCGCGGTCCGTGGTCGCCGTCACGCCCTCCGACAGCGGCTTGACGCGCAGTTCGCCGGCGGGGACGGCCGCGCGCCGCTCCACGCTGCGCTCGCCGAGAAGTTCGGGAAGGGTGGCGGGCGCCGTCGTCACGGAGACCTCGTCCCCGTTGCTCCGCACCACCTTGGCGACCTTGAACAGCGCACCGGCGGGCGCCGAACGTGTCGGCGCCGAGGCGACGACGTCACCGGCGCGTACGGCCCCGCGCTCCGACGTCTTCAGCACCGCCCGGCGCTGCCCCCGGTCGTAGGCGGCGACGCGGACGGACGCGGAGTGCACACGCCGGTCGGGCCGGGCGGACGGCTGCCCGACCACGGCACCGGCGCCGTCGCTCTCCACCTCCTCGTAGGCGGGTGCCGAGGCGCTGCTCAGGGGCGCGGCGACTGCCGAGGGGGCGTCGCCGGACGGGGAGAGCAGCGCCTGCGCGCCGAGTCCGGCGGGCACGAGTATGCCGAGGACGGCGGCGGGCAGCGCCACACGTCTCCAGGAAAAGGCCATGGGGAGTCCTTCGTGTGCGTCATGAGGGGGGTGGGACCGGCAGCGCGGTCCTCCAAGTCCCGTCGTTCACCGGCCACCTGACGTATGTCGGTGCTCCGGAGTCCGGGACTGCTGGACCTAGCATGTCGAGCGTTCGAACAACGCACCATGGAGGAAGGCAGCGACCAGTGGGGGGCACGGAGGGGGTTTCCACAAGAGTGCCGGCGGCGGTCGCCGCGCTGCGCGACGATCTGCCCGCCATCGCCGGTGAGTTGACCGACCGGCTGAGGGCGGAACTGCCGTCGTACGCACGCGTGCCGCCGGAGCTGCTGACGCTGCGCGTGACGCGAGCGGTGGACCGCGGCCTGGGTGTCGTGGCGCGGTTGTGCGCGGCCGGGGATGCGGACGCCCTGCCGGTGGCCGCTCGTGGCACCGGCGGCGACCCGGCGGTGCCGGTCACCGCCGTCGGGGCGATCGGTGACACCGTGCCGGTCGACGACGTCATCCACGCTTACCGGACCGGCGTCGACGTGGTGTGGTCGCGGTTCGGCGCGGAGATGGCCGCGCGGCAGGCCACCCCGGAGGAACTGCTGGCGATCGGTGAACAGGTGTGGTCGTGGGCCGGGGCGATGACGCTGCGGATCGTACGCCGCAGAGCGCTTCGCGATGCGCGGGCCGAAACGCGCCCCGGGTCGGCCGAGGGCCGGCTCGGGGCCTATGTACGCCTTCTGTTGACGACCCCGGCGGATCCGGCCGTGGTGCGGGCCTTCGCCGGAAAGCCGGGTACGGCGCGCCTGCCGTTCAGGGCGCGGGCGACGTCCGGGGCGACGGCGCTGACCGCCGTGGTGCGCTCACTGCGGCCGTGGCTGGCCGTGGACGCGGCCGGTGAGCCCATGGTGACGACCGTCGACGGCGACGCGGCGGGGTTGCTGACCGGGCGCCCTTCCGCGCTGTGCCGGAACCTGGTGGTGGGCCTGGGTGTGGCGGTCGCCGCACACGACCTGGCCGAGGAGTTCACGGCGGCGAGCCGAGCGGTGCAGACGGCGGTGGCCTTCGGCATGGCCGGGGTGTTCACCTGCGACGAGCTGGGGCTGCGGGCTGCCGTGACGCAGACGCCGGTGCTGGGTGAGCTTCTGGTACGCCAGCGACTCGCGCCCCTGCACGAACGCGGGGACGACGGCGCCCAGTTGGAGGAGGCGGTGACGGCGTACCTGGAACACGGGCTCAGGCTGGAGGCGGCCGCGCGCACCCTGTTCGTCCACCCGAACACCCTCCGCAACCGCTTGCGCCGGTTCGAGGAGGTCTCCGGGACCAGTCTGCGCGATCCGGGGGACCTGGCAGAAGTCTGGTGGGCGCTGGCGCACCAGCGGGTGCACGGCCGTCCGGCCGCGGTGATGCCACCGGCGCGCGATCGATGACGACCCCCGTCCGGTGCCGCACCCTGCCGCGCGCCCTGCGCGTGCGGGTGCCCCGCGACCGCCCCGGCGTGCCCCGCGCCAGCCCCGCGATGGACCGGCACGGGGTGCGACGGCTGGCCGTGACGGCGATGAGGAGGGCTGCGGGACATGACGGATGACCTCCCACGGCCCGGCCGTCACGCGGTCCTGTCGGCGGTGACGCGGTCGGTCCTCATGTCGTCCGGACTGGTCCTCGCGTACTACCTGCTGCCCATGGACGCACCGCTCGACGGCGGCACGGTGACCGGTCTCGTCCTCGGTCTGCTCGCGGTGACGGTGCTGTTCCTCCGGCAGGTTCGTGCGATCGTACGTTCCCCGCACCCGGGACTGCGGGCCGTGGAGTCGCCGCCGTCCTCCCCTGTTCGTGCTGCTCTTCGCCACCTCGTGTTTCCTGCTGGCGCGGAACACACACGGCAGCTTCACCGAGCCCCTCACCCGTACCGACGCCCTGTACTTCGCACTCACCGTGGTCAGCACCGTCGGCTTCGGCGACATCACCGCACGCACCGAGACGGCACGCGTCATGACGATGATCCAGATCGTCGGCGGGATCCTGCTTGTCGGGCTCGCGGCTCGGGTGGTGGTCAGGGCTGCCGAGGCAGGCCGACGCCGTCGGGACCCGGAGACAGGTGACCGTGCTCCGGGGCGGAAGTGAGCCTTCCATCACCGCAACGGCGTACGGCCACTGGTTCCGCACCGGCCGCGGAACGGCGAGCAACAGCTCCCGCGCACCCGTCCCGGGTGATGCGGAACCGCACACAGCGGGCCCACGGTGGACTTCACAGAGAAGCAGCCGCTGCGCCTCCGTCGGAGACGACACCCCTGCGGCGTGGTTTTCGAACACCAGGAAGGTGGTAGCCGATGTGCCGGTGGCTTGCCTACACAGGAACACCCGTACTGCTCGACACCGTGCTGTACAAACCGGTCCACTCGCTGATCGACCAGAGCCTGCACGCCCGGATGGGTGTCGAGACGACCAACGGCGACGGGTGCGGCGTCGGCTGGTACACACCGGACGACGGCACCCCCGCGGTCTTCCGGGACACCGGCCCCGCATGGAGCAACCGCAATCTGCGGGAGATCGCCGACCATGTCCGCTCCCCCCTGTTCTTCGCCCACATCCGGGCCTCGACCGGCACACCGGTGCAGCAGTCCAACTGCCACCCGTTCCGCCACGGCCGCTGGATGTGGATGCACAACGGCGGGATCACCGACTTCCACCAGGTGAGGCGTGATCTCGCCCTGGCGGTCGATCCGGGACTCTTCCTCGATATCGAGGGATCGACGGACTCCGAGATGATGTTCTACCTGGCACTCACCTTCGGTCTGGAGCAGGACCCGCCGGGCGCCGTCGCCCGTATGGTCGGCTTGGTGGAACGGACCGGTCATGAGCACGGGGTGGAGTTCCCGATGCAGATGACGGTCGCCGTGACCGACGGCCGGCAGGTGTGGGCCTTCCGCTACTCCAGTCAGGGAGCCTCCCGCTCGCTGTACTACAGCACCCGGGTGGAGGCGCTGCGCGCACTCCACCCCGACGTGGAATTCCTGCAGGAGGTGTCCGACGAGACCCGTCTCATCGTGTCCGAACCGCTGGGCGATCTGCCCGGCGCCTGGAACGAGGTCCCCGAGAGCAGCTACGGCGTCGTACAACCCGGAGGGGCCAACCTGATCCCCTTCGCCCCGCAACTTGTGTAGGGCGCCGGTACTCTCCGTCGACCGACATCCTGACGCCCGACCTGCCGCCGGTTCAGCGGGGTTGGCCGTGCGCGACGCCCCGGTCCCGTGTTGCGGATGTGCCGTTCGGTCGGGATCGGAGGCCGTGCCGGTCGCACACCGCGTGCGCGCACGGTACACCGTGCACCGAGATGGCCGCACCGGCTCCGGGTGGACGTATGGCTGCGGTGCGTCACAGAGGCTACCCGGCCCGCACCGTCGGTCCGTCTCACCGCTCCGCCGCCCCTGGCCCGGCGGGGCGGTGAGACGAGGACAGCTCGGATGCAGCCGCCCCAGGGCTACGGCTTCGTCGACCCCGGCTGGACCTTCACGATCCGTGAGGTGAAGAACATCGCGAGGAGCGCGGCCGAGGCGAGGATGGCGACCGCGGCGCGCAGACCGTCGATCCTGGCCGCCTCGTTCGCGTCGAGTGCCGCCTGAGCCACCTTCTCGCTGGTGCCCGCCTCGTCGAGCGCGGACTCGAGGTCGGCGTCGGACAGGAACGGTACGCCGCTTTCCAGCTCGACGGTCGCCTGGCTCTTGACCTGGGCCGGGACATCCGGATTCTGCTCCACGCTGGTGAGGAAGGACGTCGTCATCGCGGCGATCAGGATCGACCCGGCGAGCGCCGTGCCGATCGAGGCGCCCAGGTTGGTGACGGAGTTCTGGACGCCGCCGACTTCCGCGCTCTCCGATTCCGGCACGGCGGACACGGTCACCGACCCGAGCTGGGACGCCAGCGCGCCCATGCCCAGCCCGATCAGCAGCAGGGGGATGGTGACGATCTCCGCACCGGCGTCCACGTCGAGCGCGGCCATCAGGACCACCGCCCCCGCGAACAGCGCGCACACTCCGAGCCGCACCACTCGACGGGGCGAGACGTCCGGCAGGTAACGGGGGATCAGGACGGCGGCCGCCAGCAGGGTCACGGAGAGCGGCAGGAGGCGGGCACCCGTCTTCAGCGCGGACAGGCCCAGAGCGACCGACAGATAGAGCGGTACGACGAAGAAGACGCCCATCTGGACGAGGTACTGGAAGAAGAACATCGTCAGTCCGCCGGTGAGCTGCTTGTTCTGCAGCATGGCCGGGTCGACGAGTGGCTCCCTGTGCCGCTTCACCGTGCGGGCCTCCCAGCGGAGGAAGAGCCAGACCAGCAGGAGCCCGGCCAGCATCAGCCACACGACGAGCGAGACCCCGAGCCACGAAGGCGCGTCGGGCTTCGGCTGGAACCAGCCCCACTCGTCGGAGCGGAGCACGCCGTAGACGAAGACCCCGAGCCCGAGCGCGGACAGCACGGCGCCGACGACGTCGATGCGAGCGCCTTCGCCGACCGGCGCGTCGGCGATACGGCGGGCGAGCACCAGGATGCCGAGCACGACCAGGACCTCTCCCGCGAAGACCCACCGCCAGGAGAAGTACGTCGTCGCGACACCCCCGATGAGCGGCCCGACCGCGATCGCCACGGCCCCCGCGGCCGCGACGAGACCATAGGCGGCGGGACGGCGCTCGGTGGCGAAGTTGCCGGCCACGAGCGCCACGATCGCGGGCATGATGAGCGCCGCCCCGATCCCCTCGAGAAACGACCAGCCGATCAGCAGCACGGTCAGGCTCGGTGCGAGTGCCGTGGTGAAGGAGCCGCAGCCGTAGATGACGCAGCCGATCATGAACACGCGCTTGCGGCCGATGAGCGCCCCCACCTTGCCGCCGAGAATCATGAACATCGCCATCACGAGGGTGTAGGCCGTGATGGCGCCCTGGACGCCCGTCACCGTCGCGCCCACGTCGTCGGCCACCGTCGCGATCGAGACGTTCATGACCGAGCTGTCGAGCGCCATCAGGAACTGACCAGCCGCGAGTGTCAGCAGAACGGTCCGCGCCTTTGCCGGGCTTTCCCTGGGTGCCATGCGCGCATCGTTCCAGCCGCCCTCGGGGTGAAACCCGTCCCACCCCGGAGGTCGACCGATTGGCGGAGTCGCTCCCGGCCGTGAGCTGCTCGCCGAGCGCTGCCGGTCGGACGCCCTGAGATGAGTAGCGGCTCCGGTGAGAGGAGATGGGAAGTAGCTTGACCGGCCGAACGCGAACGCGAGGGCGCGATTGTGCTGAGTGCGGCCCGCTCGGGTGCCGCGGCACGGAGTGCGGGGAGCACCGGCGCCGGGAACGGCTGGCCTGTCTTCGCCGCATGTGCGTTGTCGCTCCTGCGACCACGTCGTCGAGCCGGGAGACCAGCCCGGCGTCGGCGGCGACCGGCATCACTGTCTGATCCAGGACAACCGCGTCGCTCCGTCGGAATCAGCGTCGAACGAGCGTCAAGACATTCCCCGAACCCCTCTCTCACGGAGTTGAGGCCGAGCGATCCCGGCCGGCGCCCCACTGGGAAACCGCAGGTGAGACATGTGGCGGGACCTGCATCATGCTCCACGGGGTGGACTTACGGAAACATGTCGGCACGACCCGCCCGCGGTCTGGGCAAATCAGAAGAGCAGCAGGTCAGGAGCCCTTAGCCGCCGGTTCAAGGATCGCCACGCACTCCACGTGATGCGTCATCGAAGCACGTCACGGAAGCCGAGTGTTGCGTCAGCGCGGGCGTCAGCCACATTGAGCGGCCTTGGCTGACGCCCGGAGCGTCAAACGAGCGTCACGACCATATCCATCAGCGTTTCCGCCAAGCCGAACCGGGCGGACAGCGACCACGGCCTCCTCGCCGACCTCACCGGTTCCCGTAGTCCTCCACCAGGTTGCCGATGAGCGAGAGGAGGGCGTCGGCGCGGTGCCTGTCCTCGCGCTGGGCGCGCAGGGCCTGGTGGACCTCCCAGAGCCGGTCCAGGGCGGCCGGGTCCCCGTCCTGCACCTCTTCGAGCAGCGGATCTGTGATCAGGTCGAGGCAGGAACTGAGCAGCGCGCGGGTGGCCGGAGACGGCGGAGCCGGGTCGGTAGCAGCGTAGGCGGTTGTCAGATAGCGCGCGGGATCGGTGAGACTCCAGCCGACGACGGTGCCGTCCTGGACCAGGAGCGCCACGTCCGGGGCGATCCCGATACGGGCCTCCAGCGGTGCGTCGAGGACCTCGAGGTCGCGCAGACAGGTCAGCACGGCATCCCCGGGCGCACGGCACAGCACCGAGGCCGCTTCGAAGCGGCAGTCGCGCTCCTCGTCCGCGCGCAGCCCGCCCGGACGGACGGCCGGCACGGAGGGGAGGCGGGCGCAGTCCTCGACTGATGCCGACTCGTGGGGCAGCTGGAACTCGGCGCCGACCAGCTCCCGGCTCGCCCGGTCGAACCGGAGCGTGTCCGGGGTGTCCCACAGCCACTCCTGGCTGCCGAAGGTGTCCGCGAGGAACCGCACACGTTCCTTCACGTCCGCGTAAGGCGCGACGGCCACGAAGGTGCCCGGGAAGCGCGGAGTGAAGCGCAGAGGATCGTCCGTCACCGTCGCGCGCCAGTCGTTGTCGAGGGTCAGTCTCATGGTCAGTGCTGCCTCATTTGATCTGTACCGCGGGGGGCATGGATCCATCCTTGCCCGGAATCCTTCCCTCCACGATGTCTTCGTGGGTGATCGGTGCACCGGGATCGGTCGGCTTGCCGCCCAGTGCCGTCGCTCCGGATTCGCCCCTGATGCCCGACGGCCCGTAGGCCGTGATGGCCTGACCGGCTTCGGAGCCGGGCCCATGGGTCACAACGACGTCCTCGCCCTGCCGGAAGACGAGCTTTCCGGCCGAGCCCGACGATTGGTACACGGCATCCGGGTTCTTCAGGATGTCCAGGACACGTTCGTCGGTGAAGCCGTGCATCTCGTCCCCGTGGTACTTGGGGTGTTTCCGAAACGTGCCGTCCTGCGCCCGCTCTATCACCCCGTCCGCAGTCTTGACGCTCCGCTGCCTGGCCTTCTCCTCCTTCGTGTACTTGGGCATCAGCCCAAGCGGATCGCACCCCATGTACGGGTTGTCCACGTAGCCGAGGGGATTGGGCGCGGGGCCGAGGCCCAGCGGGTCCGGGGAGGCGTAGCGGCCGGTCGCGGGATCGTAGTAACGGAAGAGGTTGTAGTGGAGGCCGGTCTCGGGGTCGTAGTACTGGCCGGGGAAGCGGAGCGGGGTGTAGGCGCTGCTGTCCTGCGCCCAGGCGGTGGTGCCCCAGAGGGTGCTGCGGCTGCGCCAGGCGATGTCGCCGGTCTCGTCGATCAGTTCGGTGGGTGTGCCGATCAGGTCGGTGGCGATGGCGAAGAACCGCCGGTCGATCTCCTGCTGCCGGCTGTCGGCTGTCAGGATGCGCTCGGTCTGGGCGAGGGGGACGACGTCCCGGTGGTCCCAGGTGAGCGCGACCGTGTGCGGGAGGTCCGGCCGATGGCTGGTCTGCTCGCACAGGGTGAGTCCGTCCCAGGTGAAACGGACCTCCTCGACCACGCTCTCGCAGTCGGCCGCGAGACGCTGCTTCGCGGTGCGGCGGCCCAGCGGGTCGTAGCGGTAGCGCCACCGGGTGCCGTCGGGGGTGGTGAGGGAGGTGAGGCGGTTCTCCGTGTCCCACTCGTAGCGCCAGGTGTCCGGCTTCCGGGACAGGCGGGTCTTCTGCCGCAGGGTGACCCGGCCGAGGGCGTCGTGCTCGAAACGGACGTCTCCGGCACGGGTGATGCCGGTGCCGCTGTAGGTACGCGGTCCAGTGGCCTCGCCGCCGGGGTGCCGGTCGGGCCAGGTGGCCGAGGTCTGGTTGCCGGCGTCGTCGTACGCGTACCGCTCCGTCCAGCCCGGGGCGTGGACGGCGGTCACCCGGCCCATCGGGTCCAGGTCGAACGTGCGGATCCCGGAGAGCCGGTCCTCGACGGAGAGCAGGTGCCCGTCGGCACGGTAGGCGTAGGCACGGCTGTCGACGGCGTGGGCCCCGGCGGTGATGTGCTGCGTGGCAAGCCGGCCGGCCTCGTCCCAGGCCGACGTCACGGTGAGCGCGTCACCGAAGACACGGAGCAGTTCGCGACCGGCCTCGTCGTGGGTGAAGTCGACCGGGCGGCCGCCGGTGGTCAGCCGTGCGGGGAGCCCGTCGGAGTCGTAGGAACAGGAGGTGACGTGCCCGGTTGGCGTGGTCCGGCGGACTCGCCGGCCCAGGGCGTCGTAGGAGTAGAGCATCGGGCGGCCGTCCACCAGTTCCGTTTTGACGCGCCCGTTGCGGTCGTACTGGTAGCGCAGTTCGCTGTCCGGTGCGACCGCCTCGAGGAGGCGGCCCGCCCGGTCGTACGCGTAGGTCGTGACCCGGCCGTCGACGGTCTTGGCGAGCACCTGGCCGAGTGAGTCGCGCTCGAAGGAGATGGTGCCGCCGAGGGCGTCGGTCCTGGCGGTGAGGCGACCGACGGCGTCCACGCGGTAGCTCAGGGTGCGCCCGTCGAAGTCGGTCTCGGAGACGATGTTGCCGACCGCGTCGTACTCGTAGGTCCAGGCCAGGCCCTGTGGGTTGGTGACCCGGGTGAGGCGCAGATCGGCGTCGTGTTCGAACTCGTAACGGCCGCCGTCGGGACGGGTGGTGGCGAGAGGAAGGTCGAAGTGGGTGTATTCGTAGCTCGTGACGGCTCCGGAGGCGTCGGTGTGGGCCGTGCAGTTTCCCTCGCCGTCGTAGGTCCATGACTCGCTCGCACCGTCCGGGCCGGTGCGACGGGCGAGTTGGCCGTCCGCGTTCCACTCCAGGCGGGTGACCCCGCCCGTCGGATCGGTGACGCGGACCGGGCGGCCGAGCCCGTCCCGCTCGGAACGGGTGGTGGCGCCGGACGGGTCGGTCACCGCCACGGTCCGCCCCGCCGCGTCGCACACCACGTGGGTGGTGTTCCCGAGGGCGTCGGTGATCGAGGCGGGGCGGCCCGCGTCGTCGTAGGCGGTGCGGGTGGTGTGTCCGGCCGGGTCGGTGTACGCGGTGCGGTTGCCGCGCTCGTCGTAGGCGTACGTGGTGCGGGCGCCGTCCGGCCCGACGACCTCCGTCGGCAGCCCGAACGGGCCGCGTACGACGCGCAGTTCGGAGCCGTCCGGGCGGACGGCCGAGATAAGCCGGCCCTCGTCGTCGTAGGTGAAGCCGTTCGTGGCGCCGAGCGGGTCGGTGCGGGACAGCAGGTTGCCGCTCGCGTCGTGGCGGAAGCGGGTGGTGTGGCCGAGCGCGTCCGTGGTGGCCAGGATCTGGCACCCCGGGCCGATCACATGCCGGGTGACCCGGCCGTCGGCGGTGGTCAGGACCGTCGTACGGTGGCCGGTCGTGGGGTCCGGTTCGGTGTACGTCAGGGTGATCTGGACGTGGCCGGCCTCGCCGCCCTCGGCAACGATCCGGTCGCTGTCGTCGTACACGTAGTCGTAGCGGCGGCCGTTGGAGTCGGTCCAGGCGATGACACGGTGGCGTTCGTCGTAGTCGAAGATGGTGACGGCGCCGGACGGGCGGGTGACGGTGGTGAGGTCGCCGTTCTCGTAGCCGTAGCCCATCAGTGGCAAGTCCGCGCCGTTCTCCCCCGCGCCCGCGAGGAAGAGCGCGGTCACGCGGCCGTCGGCGGTGGTCAGTCTCAACCGGTGGCCCGCGGAGTGGACGAGGGCCAGAGGCAGTCCGTCGTCCGCCCGGTCCACGGTGACGGAGTGGCCGCCCCGTGCTCCGATGCCGGACAGCCAGGCGGTGCCGTCGCCGCCGGGTTCGGCGCCGGGCGGGGCGGTGAAGTGGCGGACCAGGCCCGAATCGGGGTCGGTCAGGGTGTAGTCGCCGTCGGCGTCGCGGGCGAGCAGGGTACGGCCGCCGGAGTCCGGCCGGGTGGGGTCGCCGGGGACCGGGTGCGGGTAGGTGATCAGGAGGCCGTCGGCGGTGGCGTGGACGACGCCGATGGCATCGACCTCCAGCCGTTCGTCGACCGTGGATGTCCATGACGGCCCCAGGAAGCGGCCGGTCGCGAGGCCCGACTCGGTGCGCCGGGTGAAGACCAGCGGCAGGATGCCGGGGATCTCCACGTCGGTCTGGGGCAGGAACATCCGGCCGGTGGCGAGGTCCACCGGGTCTGAGCCGTCGGTGAGGCGTTCCCCGTCCGGGCGCTTGTGGGTCCCCTCCTCGACGTCGTCGACGAGCCGCCGGACCTTCGAGGCCCCGGAAGCGTCCTCGGCGATGCGCACGCCCTTCACCGCGGCGCCGCCGCCGTCGGTGGCCACGGTCAGCACGATGTCGGGGATCAGCCGGCCGAACCCCTCGGCCGGGTCCTTCATGAAGTCCTTGACCATCTGGGTGCCGGTGCCGGCGGGGTCGTTGGCGGCCACGACGAGGCCGGCGGCCAGGCTGTTGAGGGACGTGGCGTACTCGGCCGGGTGCGTGAGGTTGTACGGGTCCATGGGATCGACGCTGCGGACGAAGTTCACTATCCCGGCGGTGCCCTTGATCAGGCCCCCTGCCACATGGTCCTGCATGAGCTGCAGTTCGCCGTAGCCGTCGCGCAACTGCTCGGCGTAGGACGGCTTCTTCGGGGCCATGGCGCGGGCTGCGCGGACCGTCGAGCGCGCGGTCTCCGCGGCCGAGTTCCGCTGTTTGCGCGCCTCGGCCAGGATGTCCTGCGCGTCCTTCATCAGCTTCTTGCCGGGGTCGTCGAACGTCTCGGCGGGGCGTGGCGGGAGCGAGGAGGGGTCCCGCTTGTCGGCGGGCTGGGCGTTGTAGCGGTCGACGGCCTTGTTGTAGGCATCGACCTTCGCGCGGTGGGCGTCGGCGGCGTCCTCGGACGCCTTGACGCCCGCCTTCCACTTGTCGATCGCCGTCTGCGCCTGGCCCTGGGCCCAGATGACCGTGTCGGCGAACGACTCCAGCGCGCTGATCGCCTTCACGCAGGCGTCAGCCGCCTGGTACCACCTGTGCGGCTGCTTGCCGACGGTGGTGCGCAGCGCGTCGGCCGCCTCGCCCTTGAGCCGGGAAGTGTCGAGGCCCCTGAGACCGTCGCCGGTCTCGTCGAAGGCCGACTCGAAGGCGCGGAGCTTCGCGGCGACGGAGTTGATCTTGCTCGGGCTGCCGTAGATGAGCTTGGTCTTGTCCTCGGTCTGCCCGAGGTCCATCTCGTCGACCTCGGCGCCCAGCCGGTTGGCGACCGAACGGGACTGCTCGCGCACCCAGTCGGCGCCGGACTGCCAGCCGACGTCCTGCAAACGGTCGGCGGTCCAGTTGCCCGCGTCCTCGACCCGGTCGCCCACCCACTCGACGCCGTCCTCGATCTTGTCCTCGACCGAGTCGGGCGTAATGTCACTGATGAAGTCGCCGATACCCACCGTCAGTTCCCCCCGGGCTCACCCTGCTGTTGCTGCTGCGCGCGCTCCTCGGGCGACGGTCCGAAGGTGTCGTCCAGCGCCTGGTTCCACTGGCCGTCGGAGATCCCGAACGCCTCGTTGAGCAGGTGCGACTGCCGGCCGCCCTGGCCCTCGGTGAGCACAGTACGGCCGGTGTCCTTCCAGGTCTGCGCCATGTCGTCCCCGGCCTTGTCGAACGACTCGGCGCTGTAGTCGGGGTGCAGGTAGTCCGGGGTGAAGATGTCGCCCCAGCTCTGCTTGGCGATCTCCTCCTCGCCGGCGTGCGGGTTGCCGCCGAACACGGCGTTGGCGCCCACCTTCAGCGAGCCCGCGACGTACCGGTCCTCCTCCCAGAGGGTGCCGGCCGCCAGGCCGAGCCGGTTCGCGATCTCGCTGGCGTCCCGGACCAGGGCGCGCACGCCCCACTCCCAGGACTCGCAGAAGTCCTCGAAGTCGGTCGCGAGGCCGTGGTGTCCGGCCTCCATCCCCGTCATCGCCAGCTCGGAGAAGCCCTTTCCCATGAGGGAACCGGTGGCGCCGCCGAGGTCGCCGAGCTGGTCGATGGTCGTCCCCAGGCCCTGCGTGAACTTGGCGACGGACTCCTTGTCCAGCTGGAGGTCCTTGCCGTCGTCGTTCATGCCCCCTTATCCCCCGCCCGGCCGGTGTCGACAGCGACCGCGTCCGGGACGATGCCGGCGACCGGCGGGAAGAGCATCGCCCCTTCCTCGGTGGCGATGTCGACGGCGAGACCGGCGGGCTCACCCAGGGCCGGCACGATCTCGTCGACGATGCGCGCGCCCAGCAGAGCCGCGTAGTCCACCGGCTGGTCACCGGGCGCGTGGTGCAGGACGAACCGGGCCAGTGCGGCCTCGTCGGTGAACCCGCAGATCCACCGCACCCCGCCCGAACGCACCGACCACAGCCCTCCGTCGGCCACCGGCACCAGAAGGACCGAGCGGCGCATCTCACCCACGAGGGCTCGAGGGTCGCCTTCCGCCCTTCTCCGCTCGGCGATGCGCTCGGCGAACGCCGTCTTCGGCTGCTGCACGCTTCCTCCCTGGCCGTGGTCGGTGATGGCACCGTAGGGAGGGACGCGCAGGAACGCGGGTGTGGTTCTCCGGGGTCTCGTGAGACGGCGGAAGTGCTCGGCGACGGACTGCGGGCGGCATCGCGCATCGCTTCTCGTCGACCCGGGATGCGCATCGACCGATCCTGGCCTGCCGATCCGCCTCGCGTCACCGCTGCCCCAGTCGACCCACAGCTCGAGGTCGCCGTAGCTGTTGTCGACCGGCTTGACCGTGACCCCGGGGGCGACGATCCCGTCGATGGCGCCGAGCACGTCGGCCGGCAGCGTGACGTCGGCGGCGGGCAGGAACGCCTCCAACTGCGCCATGCTGGGCGTTCCGATGATCACCGAGGTGACGCCGGGGTGGTTGACGACGAAGGGGACGGCGAGCGATGAGTGTGAGGCCGGCCTTCTCCGGACGGCGAGCTGTTCGGCAGCGTCGAGCTTGCGCTGGTTGGCGGGCGTGCCTGTCGAGGCGGGCCCGGGGCCGTCACCCGACGCAACTTCCGGGGCCTGTCCCCCGCCCTCGGCCTGCCCGAGGAGCAGATCGTCGACACAGTCGCGGAGCCTGCAGACGCCATGGCCCGCTCCTGGCCCAGCGTGCCAGGGGACTTCCCCGTACCGGACTTCGTCACCGCGACGATCAATGACCGGTTGCGTACGCTCCCACTGCTGCACCCCTGAACAGCTCCCGGCCGCCCCGGACTTTGGCTACACCCCGCCCCCATGACAACCGACGTCCCCTGCTGTCACCGACTCCGCACTGCGAGGGGAACCTCACCCCCACTTCACGACGTCGAACCTCAGGAGACTGGGAACCAGGCCGACAGGCGCTTGGCGATGGCCGGTACATCGATGTTGTCCTGTGCGACTTCCTCGACGAACGGGCCGGCGATGGAGACGGGCGGCGGAACGATACGGGCGCTGACGCCGTTGAACCGCAGGAAAACACGCATGGCGAGCCAGGCGATGGGCTTGTTGCCGTCGATCAGCGCGTGATTGCGGGCGACGGAGTGCAGCAGTGCCGCAGCCTTCTCGTGCACGATGTCCCGGCAGGATGGATCTCGTATAACACCAGGTCAGGGGTCATTTTCTACTCCGCTGAAGGGCCCTTCGTGCGCACGGAGCGTCAAACGGGCGTCACGCCCCAGGGCTACGTCCTGGGATCGGTCATTGCTCGGGATTTCAGGACCCCTGCCGGTACAGCCAGCCGTTTGGCCTCCACGGCCCGGTGGCCAGACCGCCCGATGAGCGAAGTGGTCAGCTGTCGGGTTTATTCGAGCGTCACGGGGCGGCGGACCGGGTGGGGCGAGAGCCGGCCTCGGTCTGCAGGGAGTACACGGCGTTCGTCACGAGCTCGCGCGCGTATGCGGCGTCCAGTCGGCCAGGGCGGAAGAGGATGCGGTACATGATCGGCGCCACGACACGGTCGATCAGCAGTTCCGTCTCGGGCACCGGCTCCCCCCGCTGCACCGCACGGGCCAACACGGCGTCGATCTGCTCTGCGGCATACGCCGAACACTGACCGGCATTGGTGCCGTCGGGGTCGCCGAGCAGGGCGTCCCGGATGTAGGCACGCCCGGTCGGTGAGGCCATCTCGTCGAGGAACTGTTCCGCCCACGCGTCGAGATCGGCCCGCAGGCTTCCGAGATCGGCCGGATCCGTTTCCGGGCGCAGTCGTTCGACGGCCACGTCGGACAGGAGTTCCTGCAGGTCGCCCCAACGACGGTAGATCGTGGAGGGAGTCACGCCCGCCCGAGTGGCCACCATCGGGACCGTGAGCGCGTCGCGGCCCACCTCCCCTACGAGTTCACGTACCGCCGCATGGACGGACTCCTGTACGCGTGCGCTGCGCCCGCCGGGGCGGGCCATGGGCCTGGGACTCATGCGTTCCACCTTAATGCGAATTTGTTGCTTCTAGGCGGTGGCCGGCGTCGGCGACCCGCAGGGCTGCGTATCCGGGCGCCCGAGCAGGTCGGACGCCCTGCGGCGACGCGACCGCATGCCGGTTGGAACATCCGCCTTCCCTCAGGCAGCGAGGGGAGCAAGCCGCCCCGCGCCGGCCACCGACTCCTCGTAGACCCGGCCCACACGGAGCACCGTCGCGTCGTGGAAGGGGCGCGCCATCAGCTGCATACCGATCGGCAGTCCGGCGCGGTCGTGACCGACCGGCAGGGTGAGGGCCGGGACGCCGGTGATGTTGGCGGGGGCACAGAGGCGGACGTAGCTGTCCGACACGGCCTCGGTCGTGCCATCGGCCCACTCGATGGCTTCCTGCCCCGCCTCGGCGGCGGTCATCGGCACCGTCGGCGCGGCGAGGACGTCGATTCCGTCGAACATGCGAGCCCAGGCGTCTCGCATCATGGTGCGGGCCCGCTGGGCGCGGAGGTAGTCGCCCGCAGAGGTGAGTTCGCCGGCCTCCAGCAGGATGCGAACGTCCGACGCGTACAGGTCGGGGGTGGCGCGCAGCGACCGCTCGTGGTAAGCGGTGGCCTCGGGAACCATCAGCCCCCACTGAACGGCCTGGATGTAGCGCGCCATCGGGATCTCGACGTCGACGAGCTCCGCCCCCAGCTCCGCCAGCCGCTCGATCGCGCCGCGTACGGACTCCTCGACCTCGGGCGTGACCCGGTCGAAGTAGTGGTTCCGCGGTACGCCGACCTTCAGTCCCCGCAGGTCGCCTCCCGGGAAGCGGTCCAGCATGGGGCCGGACACGCTCGCCGGGTCACGCGGGTCGTGGCCGGCGGTCGCCGACAGCACCAGGGCGACGTCCTGGACGGTGCGGGTGAGAGGGCCAAGGTGGTCCAGGGACCAGGACAGCGAGGTCACGCCTGTGCGTGGGACCAGGCCATAGGTCGGCTTGAGGCCCACCACGCCGTTCAGGGCCGCGGGGACCCGGATGGAACCGCCCGTGTCCGTGCCCATGGCGAACGTCGCCCCGCCGGCGGCGACAGCTACCGCCGAGCCGCCGCTCGACCCGCCCGCGACCCGGCTGTGGTCCCAGGCATTGTTCGTCTGCGGAGTGGTCAGGCCGTAGGCGAACTCGTGCGTGTGCGTCTTGCCCAGGAGGACGGCCCCGGCGGCGCCGAGCCGTTCGGCCACCCGGCTGTCGCGTTCCGCCACGTGCCCTGCCCGGACGTGCGAGCTCGCCGTGGTGGGTACCCCCTCTGCGTCGATCAGATCCTTGAGCGCCATGGGGATCCCGTGCAGCGGCCCGCGCGGTCCGCTTCCGGAGATCTCCCGTTCGGCGCGGACCGCTGCGGCCAGGGCCGCGTCGGCGGCGACGGTGACGTAGGCGCCCAGCCGTCCTTCGACGGCGTCAATACGGGCGAGCACCGATTCGGTGAGTTCGACGGGGGACAGCTCCCGTGCGCGCACCGCACGGGAGGCTTCGGTCAGCGACAGCTCAAACGGTTGCATCGGCGTTCCCCTGTCCGGCTCGGTAGGAGGACGCGGGAGGGGTCTCGCCGAAATCGAGCTCGCGCAACGTGCTGATCACGGAATGGATGTAGTTGGCCGTCATGGCCACTTCTTCATCTCGGCCGTCCCCGAGGGGGAGCCCCGCCCGCAGCGCCCCTCGGGCTGCCTCTTGGGGGGTGAGTTCGCTGGTCATGGCTTCCTTCCGGATCTGTGCGGCGCGACGGGCCGGAGCTGGTACAGGACCTCCGACCACCGTAAAAGCGAATCATTTGCTTTAGTCGATCGTAGGACCTACGGTGCCTTAAAGCAAACCAATCGCTTTTAGCGCAGGAAGGGCCCTCATGCAGAGCGTCCCCGCGGGCCTCACGCCTCCCCGCACCTCCCCATCCGGACGCCTGCCGTTCGCATTGCACACCTCGATCCTCATCGCGCTGCTCGCCGCGTCCAGCGCGCCGACCCCGCTGTACCCCCCACTACCAGGCTCAGTGGCAGTTGTCGGCCCTCGACATCACGGTGGTCTTCAGCGCCTACGCTCTGGCACTCCTGATCGCACTGCTGACGACCGGAGCCCTTTCCGACCATGTCGGACGCCGCCCCGTGCTCCTGGGCGCGCTCGCGGTCCAGGTCGCCTCCATGGCACTGTTCGCGACGGCCGACGGCCTGACCGCCCTGATCGGCGCCCGCGTGCTGCAGGGCATCGCGACCGGCGCGGCGACCAGCGCAGCAGGTGCGGCTCTCCTCGACCTGGAAGACCCCGCCCGGCCGGGGCGCCCCGCTCTGGCCCAACGCATCGCGCCGGTGACGGGCATGGCGGCCGGCGTCCTGGCAGCCACCCTCATGGTGCGCTTCGCCCCCGTTCCGGCGATCACGGTGTACGCGGCCCTGATCGCCGTGTTCGCCGCGCAGGCCATCGCCATCGCCCTAGTCTCGACGTCCGAGACCGTCCGCCGCCGTCCCGGAGCACTGCGCTCGACGCGGCCCCACCTGACGCTGCCGTCGGCGGCCGCCCACGCTCTCCTGCTCAACGGCGCCGGCGTCGTCGCCGTCTGGGCACTCGGCGGCTTCGACTCGTCCCTGGGACCGGGCTTCACACGGCTCGTCTCCCCCGGCGGACCCGAATACGCCGGCGGCCTGGTCTTCTTCACGCTGACGGCCGTCGCCGCCCCGACGGTGTACTTCACGCGCAGGATGCGTGCCGGCGTCTCCGCTCTTCTCTGGAGCTGCACGGTGATTCCGGCGGCCGTCCTGACCCTGGGTGCCCCGCCGCCCGGACGCCCACTCCCGCCCGGCAACGAGCAACTACACATCCGCCTCACCCGACACACCCGCTCCAGACATCTACGTCCTCGCGACCCATAACAGATAAGGAAAGTCGCCGTGTTCACCTCATCGCAGACGACCAAGTCCACTACTCCCCCCGCCTCTTCCTGGACGGTGGGCAACCACACCGTACGACGCATCGACGAAGTGGCCCTGCCCGCCCAGACCGGTCCGTGGCTGCTGCCCGGGGCAACCACCGACCTCGTGAGCCGGACTCCCTGGCTGAGCCCCGATTTCGCCGACGAACAAGGCGTCCTGCGCCTGGCGAGTCACAGCTTCGCCGTCGAGGTGGACGGCATGCGGGTGCTGGTGGACACCGGCATCGGAAACGGGAAGCGGCGCTCCAACCCCGCCTGGCACAACCTGAACAGCGACTACGAAGCACGGCTACGGGCGGCGGGTTTCGCGCCGGAGAGCGTTGACGTCGTGGTCCTGACCCACCTCCACGCCGACCACGTGGGGTGGAACACGCGTGCCGAGGGCGACGCCTGGGTGCCCACCTTCCCGAACGCGCGCTATCTCACCTCACGCACCGAGTGGGACTACTGGGCGGGGGTCGACATGGAGGAGGGGCGTCGGCAGATGTTCCGGGACTCGGTCCATCCCGTCCGGGAGGCAGGTCTGTTCGACCTCATCGATGTCGCGGACGACGGCACGGACGTCGCGCCGGGCATCCGTCTGCTGCCCACCCCCGGCCACACACCGGGGCAGGTAGCGGTGGAACTGAGCAGCCGTGGCGAGAGCGCACTGGTCACCGGCGACAGCATCCACCACCCGGTCCAGATGGCGCATCCGGAGCTCTGCAGCTGTGTGGACGTCGCTCCCGAACTAGCGGCCAGGACCCGGAACCAGGTGCTCGGCTCACTGGCCGGTACGTCAACTCTCCTGCTGGGAAGCCACTTCCCGCCGCCGACCGCCGGACACGTGCGACGCGAGGACGGCGGGTACCGACTGGCCCCGGCTCCCTCAGGGGTCACGCCCATCGGGGGCTGAAGCGGATCAAAGCACCCGGGACGGGCCGCGCACCGAGTCGCACCGAGTCCGTGCGGGTGACGTCCTGAGCGTCCGCGACCGGACGGCCCGGGAGCGGATGTGAGACTCCTCCGGCATGCGCTCCGTCGTCACCGGTGGTGCCGGAGGAAGTGATGACCGATCGATCACCGGCTTGCGCCCTTTGCGTAAGCCGGCTGTCGGCTGTCCCACGTGGGCGTCAGTCACGCCGACGCGTCGCGAACGAGGGCCACGTGCCGGCCCCACTCGCCCCTCGCCGGCCGAGCAACGCGACCCTGCTTCAGTCTCACGAATCGAGCGTCATTCGAGCGTCAAGAATGATGACTGCGCGTCGCCGACATCATTCGTACGAACCCCGCCACACCCTGTAACCGCAGGTCAGGCGAGTTTGGACAAGCAGTGCGTCTGCCCGACCCGCTACACGGAGAAAACAGGTCGAGCGACCCACCCGGACCACAAAACCGCAGGTCATACACCCTTGTCCGCAGGCTCCAAAATAGCCACGCACTCCACGTGATGCGTCATCGGGAACAGATCGAACGCCCGAAGCGTCCGCACCCGGTATCCGCCCTCGCGGAAGTAGGCCAGATCGCGGGCCAGCGCAGCGGGGTCGCAGGCGACGTAGGCGATGCGGCGGGCGCCCAGGGAGGCGAGGTGGGTGACCGTGTTGCGGCCGGCGCCGGCGCGGGGCGGGTCCAGGACGATGAGGTCGACCTCGGTGATGCCCGTGCGGGGCAGGACCGACTCGACCTTGCCCTGCTCGATACGGACCCGGGGGAAGGCGGCCAGGTTGTGCCGCGCGTCCTCCACCGCCCGCTTGCCGGACTCGATGCCGAGGACCGCACCCTTCTCGCCGAGGCGGTCGGCCAGGGCGCCGGCGAACAGGCCCACGCCGCAGTACAGGTCCAGGGCCATGTCGCCCTTGCGCGGCAGCAGGCCCTGCATGACAGCCTTGACCAGGGTGTCGGCCGCCTTCGGGTGGACCTGCCAGAAGCCGCCGCTGCCGACGCGGTAGGTGCGGTCGTCGGCGCGTTCGCGCACGAACGCCCGGCCGTGGACGCGGTGGATGCCGCCGTCGTTCTCCTCGACGCGCATGACGGAGACGGGCCTGTTCAGCTCGACGAGCGGCAGCCGTGCCCCGGGCCGTGGCTCCAGGATCACCATGCGGTCCTGGGATCCGGTCGCGGCGATCGCCTCCACGGAGGCCATGCCGGACCAGTCCCGCTCCTCGATGCCGAGTTCGCTGACGCCCGCCGCCGCGATCATGCAGTGGTCGATCGGCTCGACCTCGTGCGAGCGGTGGCGGCGCAGTCCGGCGTTGCCGTCGGCGTCCACGGCGTACTGCACCCGGGTCCGCCACTGCGGCACCTGACCCGCCGGCAGCTTGTCGCCCTCGGCCGGGAGGACCGTGCCGTCCCAGCCCGCCTCCTCGGGGGTGAGGCCGGCGAGCCGCTGGAGCTGTTCGGCGATCACGTCGGCCTTGAGGCGGCGCTGGGCGCCCGGCTTGGCGTGCTGCCAGTCGCAGCCGCCGCAGCGGCCGGGCCCGGCGAAGGGGCAGGGGGCCTCGATGCGGTCCTTGGACGCCTCGACGATGCGCACGGCGTCGGCGCGCAGGAAGCGGGCGCCCTGCTCGCCCTCAGTGACCCGGGCCACGACCCGCTCGCCGGGCAGCGCGTGCCGGACGAAGAGCACCTGTCCCTCGGAGGTACGGGCGATGCAGTGGCCACCGTGGGCGACGGGGCCGATCTCGACCTCGTACTCCTCACCCACCAGGGACGTGCTCGGTTCTGCCTGCATGGTGGGGTGACTCCAGATCGGGAGGCGGGAAGGTGGCGCGAGGGACGGCCG
The DNA here is from genome assembly GCF_043080665.1 of Streptomyces sp. NPDC014991. Lineage (NCBI taxonomy): Bacteria > Bacillati > Actinomycetota > Actinomycetes > Kitasatosporales > Streptomycetaceae > Streptomyces > Streptomyces sp. NPDC014991. The sequence goes on along the minus strand of NZ_JBIBVY010000004.1, from coordinate 167,395 downwards.
CACACCGGTGGGCCGGACAACAGCCCACCAGTCTACGGCCTTCCCGCCCCGGCTCAGTCCTTGCCCGACGGCTCCTTGGGCCGCATCACGGCCGGGCCGCGCCGGACCGCGCCCGGTGCGTTCCACTCCTGCCGCTTGCGGGCACGGGTCCGGGCGGCCTCGGAGGAGGCCAGCTGGTAGGGGACGGAGGTGACCATCACGCCGGCCGTGAACAGCAGGCGGCCCTTCAGGCGCAGGGCGCTCTGGTTGTGCAGCAGGTGCTCGTACCAGTGGCCGACCACGTACTCGGGGATGATCACGGAGACCGCGTCGCGCGGGGACTCCTTGCGCAGGCTCTTGACGTACTCGATCACCGGGCGGGTGACCTCGCGGTAGGGCGAGTCCAGCACCTTCAGCGGTACGTCGATCCCGCGCCGCTCCCACTCCTCGCGCAGCGCCTTCGTCTCGGCCGGGTCCACGTTGACGGTGAGCGCCTCCAGGGTGTCGGAGCGCATCAGCTTGGCGTAGGCCAGGGCGCGGAGCGTGGGGCGGTGGATCTTGGAGATCAGGACGACCGAGTGGACGCGGGAGGGGCGGACCATGTCGTCGCTCGGGCCCTCGGGGGCGGCGATCTCCTCGGCGACGCGGTCGTAGTGCTTCCGGATCGCGGTCATCGTCGCGTAGAAGATGCACATGCCGAGCAGGGCCACCCAGGCGCCGTGGGTGAACTTGGTGACCAGGACGACGACGAGCACCAGGCCGGTGAAGAAGGCGCCGAACGTGTTGATCGCGCGGGAGCGGATCATGTGGCTGCGCTTGGCCGGGTCCTTCTCGACCGCGAGGTGGCGGTTCCAGTGCCGGACCATGCCGGTCTGGCTGAGCGTGAAGGACACGAACACACCGACGATGTAGAGCTGGATCAGGCGGGTGGAGTCGGCGCCGTAGAGGAACACCAGCAGCATCGCCGCTCCGGAGAGCAGCACGATGCCGTTGGAGAAGGCGAGGCGGTCACCGCGGGTGTGCAGCTGGCGCGGCAGGTAGCGGTCCTGGGCGAGGATCGAGCCGAGCAGCGGGAAGCCGTTGTAGGCCGTGTTGGCGGCCAGGAACAGGACCAGCGCGGTGGCGGCGGCCAGGACGACGAACAGGAAGCTGCCCTTGCCGAAGACCGCCTCGGCGACCTGGGAGATCACCGGGTTCTGCACGTACCCCCCGCCGAGCGGGACGCCGTGGTGCAGCAGGTCGGTCGCGGGGTTCTCGGCCATGCGGACCTTGGTGGTCATGGCGAGCGCGATGATTCCGCAGAACATGGTGACGGCCAGCAGGCCCATCATCGCGAGCGTGGTGGCGGCGTTCTTCGACTTCGGCTTGCGGAAGGCGGGGACGCCGTTGGAGATCGCCTCCACGCCGGTGAGGGCCGCACAGCCGGAGGAGAAGGCGCGCAGCAGCAGGAAGACGAGCGCGAAGCCCGCGAGCCCCTGGTGCTCGGCCCTGATGTGGTAGTCGGCGGTCGGGGCGCGCATGGTGTCGCCCAGGAGCAGGCCGCGGAAGGCGCCCCAGGCGATCATGATGAAGACGCCGCCCACGAAGACGTACGTCGGGATCGCGAAGAGCTTGCCCGACTCCTTCACGCCGCGCAGGTTCATCAGCGTCAGCAGGATGATCACGGCCGCGGCGCAGAGCACCTTGTGCTGGACCACGTAGGGGATCGCGGAGCCGAGGTTCTCGATGCCGGAGGCGATGGAGACGGCGACGGTCAGCACATAGTCGACGAGCAGGGCGCTGGCCACGGTCAGGCCGGCCTTGGGGCCGAGGTTGGTGGTGGCGACCTCGTAGTCGCCGCCGCCGCTCGGGTAGGCATGCACGTTCTGCCGGTAGGAGGCGACCACGGTGAACATCAGCACCACGACCGCGACCGCGATCCAGGGGCTGAAGTGGTACGCCGACACGCCCGCGATGGACAGGACCAGCAGGACCTCCCCCGGCGCGTAGGCGACGGAGGACAGCGGGTCGGAGGCGAAGACGGGCAGTGCGATGCGCTTCGGCAGGAGCGTCTCGCCCAGCCGGTCACTGCGCAGTGCGCGCCCGATCAGGATCCGTTTGGGCACGTCGGTCAGTTTGGACACGAGAGAGGATCGTAAGCCTTTGAACTGGCACCCGCCCACCCGGCGTGCTGTATCTGCCTCACGAGTGAAATCGGGGGCGCACGGAACTACGGATTCCGTGGTGCGGGTGCCCTCCGTGTCTAGATGGCAAACCCCGCCCGCCATCGCCCTCCGGAGGTGCCATGCCCGCGACCGCGGAGCTGATCGGGGCGGCGCTCGCCCTCACCGGCCTCGGAATCCTGACCCTGTGCAGCGTGCGCAGCATCACTCGGCGGCGGCTTCCCCCGGTCCCGGCGCAGGGGTGCCGCCCGGGCAGCACCCGTGTGTAGCTTTGGGCGTCGGTCTGAGACCCTGATGCTCAGCAGTAACTTTGGGACACCGGAAGGACGGTTGTGCACATCGTCATCATGGGCTGCGGACGAGTGGGTTCCGCTCTTGCCCAGACCCTGGAGCAACAGGGACACACGGTCGCCGTGATCGACCAGGATCCCACCGCCTTCCGCCGGCTGGGCCCGGGCTTCGGAGGCCGCCGGGTCACCGGTGTCGGCTTCGACCAGGACACCCTGCGCGAGGCGGGCATCGAGGAAGCCGGTGCCTTCGCCGCCGTCTCCAGCGGTGACAACTCCAACATCATCTCCGCCCGCGTGGCCCGTGAGATGTTCGGCGTGCAGAACGTCGCCGCCCGCATCTACGACCCCCGTCGCGCCGAGGTCTACCAGCGCCTGGGCATCCCCACCGTGGCCACGGTCCGCTGGACCGCCGACCAGATGCTGCGCCGCCTGCTGCCCTCCGGGGCCGAGCCGCTGTGGCGCGACCCCACCGGCGGGGTGCAGCTCGCCGAGGTGCACGCCTCGCCGAAGTGGGTCGGTCACAAGATCAGCAGGCTCCAGGAGGAGACGGGCGTCCGGGTGGCGTTCCTGACCCGCCTGGGCGAGGCGATCCTGCCCAGCTCGCAGACGGTGCTCCAGGAGGGCGACCTCGTGCACGTGATGATGCGGACGGACGACGTGGACAAGGTCGAGGCGGCGTTCGCCGGTGGCCCGGAAGAGGAGAGCGGTCACTGATGAGGGTCGCCATTGCCGGGGCCGGCGCCGTCGGCCGCTCGATCGCGGGCGAGCTGCTCGAGAACGGCCACGAGGTCCTGCTGATCGACAAGGCGCCGACCGCCATCTCGGTCGAGCGCGTCCCGCAGGCGGAGTGGCTGCTGGCCGACGCCTGCGAGATCACGTCCCTGGACGAGGCGGCGTTGCAGCGCTGCAACGTCGTGATCGCCGCGACCGGCGACGACAAGGTGAACCTGGTCGTCTCGCTGCTCGCCAAGACGGAGTACGGCGTTCCGCGCGTCGTGGCCCGCGTGAACAACCCCAAGAACGAGTGGCTGTTCAACGAGGCCTGGGGCGTCGACGTCGCCGTCTCCACCCCGCGCCTGATGTCCGCCCTGGTCGAGGAGGCGGTGAGCGTCGGCGACCTGGTCCGCCTGCTCCGCTTCAGCCACGGTGACGCCAACCTGGTGGAGCTGACCCTGCCGGAGGAGTCGGCCCTGGCCGGCACCCAGGTCGGCGACGTGGAGTGGCCGCAGGACACCTCCCTGGTCACGATCATCCGCGGCACCCGTGTGCTGACCCCCTCCGGGGAGGACTCCCTGGAGGCGGGCGACGAACTCCTCTTCGTGGCCGCGCAGGCCCGGGAGGAGCAGCTGGAGGAACTGCTGTCGGTACGCCGGGAAGAGGCCTGAGCGTCTCCTGCGGCGGGCGGCCGGCGCCCGCGCCGTCCGGCAGCGGACGGCAGGCATCGGCAGCGGTCGTTGGTACGGCGAAGGGCGCCCCCTGACTGCCAGGGGGCGCCCTTCGGCGTCGTAGGACCTCGCTCACGCCTCCCGGCGGTGCCGTCCGCCCGTCGGCTCGCCGCTCTCCGCGGCCGTGGCGGCCTCGCGCTCCTTCGCCGCCTTTTCGGCCCGCTCCTCGGCCTCCATCTCCGCGAAGACGTCGATGGGGGCCGGCGCCTTGGCGAGGAAGACCCAGGTCAGCCAGACCGCCAGCAGGAACGGCGGGATCTTCAGGGCGATCAGGATCCAGCCGAGCTGGGTGGTGTCGGCCCACCAGTACAGCGGGAAGAGGATCGCGCACTTGGCGAGCAGGATCAGACCCCAGGCCCAACTGGCCTTGGCGTACGCCTTCTTGCGGCCCGGATTGCGGGTGCGCCAGGAGAGGTTCTCCTTGAAGACCGGGCCGAGGATCAGGCCGATCAGGGGCACGCCGGCGAGGGTCGTGACGATGTACGCCACCGCCAGGCCGAGCGTGTAGATCATGCCGGGGAGGTAGAAGTCCTTGGCGTTGCCCGTGAACATCGCGAACACGACGCCGAAGGCCACGCCGAAGACGCCGCTGAAGGCGTGCTTGACGGTGTCCTTCATGGCCAGCCGGACCACGACCAGCACCAGCGACACGACCAGTGCGGCGATCGCCGAGAGGTGCAGGTCCTTGCTGATCGTGAAGATCGTGACGAAGAGCAGGCCCGGCACGACCGTCTCGACCATGCCACGGACACCACCGAACGCCTCGAACAGCGCGGCCTCCGTCACGGCGCGGGCGTCGTCCGGGCGGGGCCCGCCCGGTTCGCTCACCTCCGACGGGGGCTGGTCGGTGTCCTGGGTCGGCTTGTCGAGGGACGTCACCGGCTACTCCCGTCCGAGGGGTCGCAGTTCGTATTTGGGGTTGAACAGCACCCGGCGGCCCCGGCTCATGGAGACCCGGCCCGATGCGATCAGCTTGCGCCCCGGCTCTATGCCCACGATGGAACGCCTGCCGAGCCACACCACGTCCAGCGCGGCCGAGCCGTCGAACAGCTCGGCCTCCAGGGCCGGGACGCCGGCGCGCGGGCGCAAGGTGACCGTGCGCAAGGTACCAGTTACCGTGACGATCTGCCGGTCACGGCAGTCGCCGATCTTCGTGCAGCCCGCGGTTTCGGCGTCCTCGCGCAGCTCCTCGGACTCCAGGTCCTCCTGCGACGAGGAGAGCCGGTCGAGCATGCGCCGGAACCGGCCGGCCGGCTTTTCGGAACGAGGAACAGCACTCATACCTGAAGCGTACCGGGGTGCGCCGACAGGACCGGTGCGCAGCTCACCACCCCGCGACCGCCGCACACAGCGAACGACCGCCGCCTCACTTCTCGAACCGGTAGCCGACGCCCGGCTCGGTGATGAAGTGCTCCGGGTGCGAGGGGTCCGCCTCCAGCTTCCTGCGCAGCTGGGCCATGTACACGCGCAGGTAGTTGGTCTCGGTGCCGTACGACGGCCCCCACACCTCCTGGAGCAGCTGCTTCTGGCCGACCAGGCGGCCGGTGTTGCGGACCAGCACCTCCAGCAGGTGCCACTCGGTGGGGGTGAGTCGGACGTCCCTGCCGCCGCGGTGCACCTTCCTCGCGGTCAGGTCGACGGTGAAGCCCGCGGTCTCCACGGTCGTCAGGTCGTCCTCGCCGGGCCCGGCCGGCTCGGCCCGGCGGACGGCGGCGCGGAGCCGGTCCAGCAGCTCGTCCATGCCGAAGGGCTTGGTGACGTAGTCGTCGGCGCCGGCGTCCAGCGCCTCCGCCTTCTCGTCGGAGGAGGGCCGCGCGGAGAGCACCAGGATCGGCACGCGGGTCCGGCCGCGCAGGCCCCTGATCACCTCGACGCCGTCCATGTCGGGCAGGCCGAGGCCGAGGACGACGACGTCGGGGTGGCGGGAGGCGACGAGTTCGAGGGCGGTCCTGCCGTCGGAGGCGGCGTCGGCCTCGTACCCGCGCGCCTTGAGGTTGATCACGAGGGCCCGCACGATCTGCGGCTCGTCGTCGACCACGAGCACCCGGGTCGTCATAGGACCTGCCTTTCCGGTTCTGCGATGTCCGTGCCCGTGTCCCCGTCGTCCGCGATGTCCGTGCCCACGTCGCGGGAGCCGGGGCGCGGGCCCGCCGCGCGCAGGGTCAGCACCATGGTGAGCCCGCCGCCCGGCGTGTCCTCGCGTCGGGGGTGCCGCCCACGGCCTCGGCGGAAATCCCGGGCGACGGCGGGGCCGAGTCCGGCACCGGCGCCGAGCGGGGCGTCACCGTAGCGCTGGAACGGCTCGACGATACGGTCCCTGGCCTCGTCCGGCACGCCCCGGCCCGCGGTCCACCACCCGTACCTCCCCGCGGTCGGCGAGGGCACCGGCGGCGACCAGGACGCGCCGGCGCGACGACGCAGTCGGTGCCCCGGTCGGTCCGGCGGTGCGCCTCGGCGAGCATCGGGTAGGCCCTGCCCACGCCGGGTGCCGCGCCCAGGTGGATCCGTGGCCTGCCGGGTGCCCTGGCCTCATGGTCTTCCCGTGCCCGTTGCCTGCGGCGTCGACCCTACTGGCCCGCCATCACGGCGGACCGAACGGGATCGGGGGCGGCGGGCGACTTTGACGCGACCCCGATGAGCACGCCGGGGTACCTCCCCGGCACGCCGGACGACGGGCGCGCCGCGGGAGACCGCGCGACCGGCCTCGGGCACGCACCGCGGGCTTCGGCCCGTCACGCGCAGCGGGCCGTACTCCCCGCGGGGAGTACGGCCCGGTGTCACGGCTGAAGGCGAACGGAGGGGCCAGGGTCTTTCGACCCCGGCGAGAGGCCCTAGCGGACCTCGGTGATCTCCGGTCCGCGCTGGAGATGTCCCATACCGCCGGAGAAGCGCGAGCCTTCCTCCTCCTGCTGAACGCCCTCGGGGACCATCTGGGCGTCGTTCGGGAGCTTGAGGACGATGGGGTCGCGCGGGGCCATCGGGCCCTCACCGCGGACCACGACCGTGTCGCGGAAGATCTGCTCCAGCAGCCCGGCGGCCTGCGGCTGCACGGCGCCCTGGCCGGAGATCACACCGCGCAGGAACCAGCGCGGGCCGTCCACACCGACGAACCGGACGACCTGGAAGCCGCCGGTGCCGTCGGGCAGCTGCACCGGCACCTGGGCGCGCAGCTCCCAGCCGAGGGGGCCCTCGACCTCGTCGATGATGCCACCCTGCTGGGTGATACCGCTGCCGATCTCCTCACGGACCTCGCCCCAGATGCCCTCGCGCTTGGGCGCGGCGAACGCCTGGAGCTGGATGGCGCTGTCACGCAGCACGACGGTCGCGGCGACGATCGCGTCACCGGCGACCTCGACCCGCAGCTCCATGCCGTCGACGCCCGGTACGAACAGACCACCGAGGTCCACGCGGCCCTCGGCCGGGTCGCGCACCTCACTGCTGTCCCACGGCCCGTCGGGCCGGGGCCCGGGCTCCAGCCGGACGCGCTCTCGCTCGCGCTCGGCCTCCTCTTCGTCCGCCTCGGTGTCGACGCTGTCGACGACCTGCTCGGCCTCGCCGGCCGCTTCCTCGGCGGCACCCTTCTTCTTGCGACGTCCGAACACGTCACTGTCCTTCCCGGTCGGATACGACCGAAGCGTATCGATTCCCACCCGTCGGACCGCCCTCGGCGGCCTGACCGCTTGTGCCGCTCTCGCCGCCCACCGCGGCATGGCCACCGGTGGACCCGAAGCCCCCTTCGGCCCGCGCCGAGCCGGGAAGTTCCGCGACCTCCTGGAAGCGGACCCTCTCGACCTGCTGGACGACCAGTTGGGCAATCCGGTCGAAGCGCTCGAACCGCACGCTCTCGCGCGGGTCGAGATTCACCACGATCACCTTGATCTCCCCACGGTACCCGGCATCGACCGTCCCCGGGGCATTGACGAGGGCGACACCGCAGCGGGCGGCGAGGCCGGAACGCGGATGCACGAAGGCCGCGTACCCCTCGGGCAGGGCGATCGACACTCCCGTGGGCAGAACGGCCCGTTCGCCGGGCCGAAGCACGCAGGCCTCGGTGGTGCGCAGATCGGCTCCGGCGTCCCCGGGATGCTCGTACGCCGGAAGCGGTACGTCCGGATCGACGCGCCGGATCTGCACGTCCAGGGGCACCCGGCCGGCGGGGCCTGCCGCGGTCACGGGTTCACCTCGAAGGCACGGGCACGGCGGATCTGATCGGGATCCTCCATGGCCGCCCGGATCTCCTCGCCGCGGCCGTGGTCGATGAAGTGGTCGATCTTGACCTCCACGAAGAGGGCGTCGGCGCGGACGGCGACCGGTCCGCCGGGGCCGCCGATGCGTCCGGTGGCGGTGCAGTAGATCTTCCGCCCGGCGACGGCGGTCACCTCGGCCGCCAGGTGCAGCGTGGTGCCGAGGGGGACGGGCCGGACGAAGTCCGTCTCCAGTCGTCCCGTCACGGCGATGGTGCGCAGCAGCCAGTTCAGCGAGCCGAGGGTCTCGTCCAGGGCCGTGGCCAGCACTCCGCCGTGCGCGAGGCCGGGGGCGCCCTGGTGGGCGGGCCGGACGGTGAACTCGGCGGTCAGCGTGACGCCCTCGCCGGCGCGGGCCTCCAGGTGCAGTCCGTGCGGCTGCCCGGGACCGCAGCCGAAGCAGTGTTCGTAGTGGGCGCCGAGAAGCTCCCCGGGCGCGGGCGCGTCGGGGTGCCGTACCGGTTTCACCGCGTCCGCGGGAGGCTGAAGAGCTGCGGGACTACCACTCACAGCCGCAGACCTTACCCGTGCGTCGGGCCTGCGCGGATCCCGTGCCAAGCTTGGCCTCATGCAGCTCTCCGCCACCCCCTACGAAGAACGCCTCACCGCCCCCCGTTCGTGGTGGCTGATCAGCTTCCTGGTGGGCGTCTCCTTCGCGCTGATCCTGCTTCCCTTCGGCACCCTGCCGCTGCTCGGCGGGCTGGTCGGGGGTACGGCCGCCGCGGCGGTGGTGGCGAGTGCCTACGGCTCTCCGCGCATCCGGGTCGTGGGCGACTCCCTGGTCGCGGGCGAGGCGCGGATCCCCGTGTCGGCGCTGGGCGCGACGCAGGTGCTGGACGCGCAGGAGGCACGTGCCTGGCGTACGTACAAGGCCGACACCCGCGCCTTCCTGCTGCTGCGTGCCTACATCCCGACGGCGTTGCGCGTGGAGGTCACGGATCCGCAGGACCCGACGCCGTACCTGTACCTGTCGACGCGTGAGCCGGAGAAGCTGGCGGCGGCGATCGAGGCGGCCCGCACGGCGAACGCCTGATGCGGTGCACGGCACCCGAGGCGGTTCCGGGCGTCTGAGACCCCGGGAGCGCCGGGGCTTCCTGGCGGTGGCTCCTACGGCTCCTCGGGGAGCTCGCGCAGGGACAGCGGATCCGCCGGCTTCTCCAGCGGCGGCAGCTCGGGCAACTCGTCCCAGGGCACCTGGATCCGGCGCAGGTCGGCCCGGATCTGTGCGGCGAGCTTTCTGGTGTCCCGGCGGTTCATGACCGCTCCGACCGCGGCTCCCACCATGAACGGCGTCAGGTTGGGCAGGTTGCGGACCATCCGCTTCATGATCTGCCGGCGCAGTTCGCGTTTCATCCGGCCGCCGAGGGCCGTGTCGTACGTCGACGGTTTCGTCACGTCGATGCCGCGCTCCTCCGACCAGGCGGACAGGTACGCGGTGCTGCGGGCTCTCAGCCCGCCCGGTGCACGGACGCCGTAGACCTCGTGCAGTTCGGCGATGAGTTTCAGCTCGATCGCGGCGACCCCGGTGATCTCCGCGGCGAGTTCGGTCGGCATGGCCGGCGGCACGGGCAGCATCGCCGCCGCCCCGATCCCGGCTCCGACCGCCGAGGTGCCGGCCGCCGCGCCCGCCACCAGCTTGTCGGCCAGCTCCTCCGGCCCGAGTCCGGGGAACTGTCCGCGCAGGGTGTCGAGACCGCGTACGGGCACCCGGGGCGCGATGTCGATGATGCGGTCCGCGACGTACGCCAGGCCCGCGCGGGCGTGGCTGCCGCCCTTGCGGGACCCTTCCCGGGCGAGGTCCCTGGCCCTTTGGCGCAGGACCACAGCCCGGCGCCGTGCGACGGGCGGCCGCACCGGCACCGGCAGGTCGTCCCTGTCGGCCGCCGGTCCGGGCGAGGCCACCGCCCCGGGTGAGCCCCGCTCGTCGTCACGCGCGCCGTGCGAGCCGTCTGACGGCCCTTGGTCCGCTTTCCGCAAGGAGAAGCGGCGCTTCCGTGGAGGGGTCGAGCCAGACACGGCCGACCCGTCCTCAGTCGCAGTCGCGGCAGATCGGCTGACCGTTCTTCTCCCGGGCCAGCTGGCTGCGGTGGTGCACCAGGAAGCAGCTCATACATGTGAACTCGTCCTGCTGCTTGGGCAGCACCCGGACGGCCAGCTCCTCGTTCGAGAGGTCCGCTCCGGGCAGTTCGAGGCCTTCGGCGGCCTCGAACTCGTCGACGTCCACCGACGAGGTGGACTTGTCGTTCCGCCTGGCCTTCAGCTCTTCAAGACTGTCCGAGTCGACGTCGTCGTCGGTCTTGCGTGGAGTGTCGTAATCGGTTGCCATATCGCTCTCCCCCTCTGGGTGTCTGCGGTGTCTCCAGCGCACGTAACGCGTGAGAGGCCGGATCTGTGCCCGACCTGAGGCGGAGATTTTGCCTCACATCAAGGTCTGTTACTCAATCGACACCCAACCCGACCACTTGATGGTGATCGGCTTGGCTGGCGGTGAGGACCGTACACGGTTCGGATGCCGCACCTCAAAGGCGCCTCATCGTGTACTTCCCGTGATCAAGTGCCCTGAAAACCAGGACTTTCCCGGCTTTCCACCTACGGCCATGATCACTCTGCGTGCATGGCCGGAAAATCGTCCATGTGATCGATCACACAGGGAGAACCCCGCGCGGTGGTCGGGAAATTCCGCGCCGAGCGAACGGACTCCGCGTGTGTCGGTCGCCCGTCACACCGGCAGGGTGACACGCATCACCAGGCCACCGCCTTCCCGGGGCGTTGCCAGGATGTGCCCGCCGTGCGCGCGGGTCACCGACCGGACGATCGACAGACCGAGGCCCACGCCCTTGTCGCTGCCCGTCCGCTCCGTGCGCAGCCGCCGGAAGGGCTCGAAGAGGTTGTCGATCTCGTACGCGGGCACCACCGGGCCGGTGTTCGAGACGGTGAGCACAGCCTGCCCGTGCTCGACCTCGGTATGCACCTCCACCCAGCCGTGCTCGGCCACGTTGTAGCGCACCGCATTCTGCACGAGATTCAGGGCGATCCGCTCCAGCAGCACGCCGTTGCCCCGCACGACGGCCGGTTTGCGCTCACCGCGGATCTCGACGCCCTTGGCCTCCGCCTCGGCGTGCACCTGGTCGACGGCCTGCGTCGCGACCTCGGCCAGGTCGACGGGCTTGCGCTCGACGATCTGGTTGTCGCTCCGGGCGAGCAGCAGCAGGCCCTCGACCAACTGTTCACTGCGCTCGTTGGTGGCCAAAAGGGTCCTGCCGAGCTGCTGGAGCTCGACCGGCGCGTCCGGATCCGACAGGTGCACCTCGAGGAGCGTGCGGTTGATCGCCAGCGGGGTGCGCAGTTCGTGCGAGGCGTTGCCGACGAAGCGCTGCTGGGCGGTGAAGGCCCGCTGCAGCCGCTCCAGCATGTCGTCGAAGGTGTCCGCCAGCTCCTTCAGCTCGTCGTCCGGGCCGTCCAGCTCGATCCGGCGCGACAGGTCCGAACCGGCCACCTGGCGGGCGGTACGGGTGATCCGGCCGAGCGGGGAGAGCACGCGGCCGGCCATCGCGTAGCCGAACGCGAAGGCGATGACGGCGAGCCCCAGCAGGGCCAGCAGGGAGCGACTGAGCAGATTGTCCAGGGCCTCCTGGCGCTGGTGGGTCACACACCGGCTGATCGCGTCCTTGAAGTCCTCGAGGGGCAGGCTCGTGGTGTTGATCGCGGGGCAGTTGTCGCTGGAGACCTGGAGCTTCTGGAAACTGACGATCTTGAAAAGCGGCTGGTTCCCGGTGCTGATCGCCTGGGCGGCCAGCAGATAGATGATCGACAGCAGCAGAATGCCGGCGATCAGGAACATGCCGCCGTACAGCAGCGTGAGCCGTATGCGGATGGTCGGGCGCAGCCACGGGAAGGGAGGTTGCGCCCTGCTGGGGTCCCAGGTGGGTTTCGGCGGCGCCTGCGGGGGCGCGGGGGTGGCGGCCACGGCCGGTCAGATCCGGTAGCCGGAGCCGGGGACCGTGACGATGACGGGCGGCTCGCCCAGTTTGCGGCGCAGGGTCATGACCGTCACGCGCACCACGTTGGTGAACGGGTCGGTGTTCTCGTCCCACGCCTTCTCCAGCAGCTGCTCGGCGGAGACCACCGCGCCCTCGCTGCGCATCAGCACCTCCAGGACCGCGAACTCCTTGGGCGCGAGCTGGATCTCCTTGCCGTCGCGGAAGACCTCGCGGCGGTTGGGGTCGAGCTTGATCCCGGCCCGCTCCAGGACCGGCGGCAGCGGCACGCTGGTCCGGCGGCCGAGGGCGCGCACGCGCGCGATCAGCTCGCTGAACGCGAACGGCTTGGGCAGATAGTCGTCGGCGCCGATCTCCAGGCCCTCGACCCGGTCGCTGACGTCGCCGGAGGCGGTGAGCATGAGCACGCGCGTGGGCATGCCCAGCTCGACGATCTTGCGGCAGACGTCGTCGCCGTGCACGAGCGGGAGGTCGCGGTCGAGGACGACGACGTCGTAGTCGTTCACGCCGATGCGTTCCAGGGCGGCCGCACCGTCGTACACGACGTCGACGGCCATGGCCTCCCGGCGCAGTCCGGTGGCCACCGCATCGGCGAGCAGCTGCTCGTCCTCGACGACGAGTACGCGCACGTCGCTTGTCCTTCCTGTGTCCACCGCGCGGCGCGCCGTGTGCGCCCCGCGGGCGGGGGTGTTCGTGGGATGTGGCCCCCATCCTGCCCTTTTCGGCCGTAAGTCGGCTGTAAGACGAGGTCCGGGCCGCAGGAATCCGGGTGCCGGCGGAGGAACGCGAGATTTTGTGCTCCGTCCGAGGTTTCCGGGGAACGGCGTGCGGGGAGGACGGCTGTACACCCCGCGATCACGCTCTGCATGTGCCACAGCACCATGTGGTACTTCGCGGTCCGCTTCGCAGAGCGGGCGTGGGTGTCCGGCACCGTCGCCGCCCGGCCGGGCAGCGCTGGGCACCCGCGAGAGACGTGATCACCCCTTCCACCCGGCACACCCCCGTGCCACCCGACCCACGACCCATGACGAGGGGGCGCAGCATGGACGCTTTCACCGCGGGACTTCTCCAGCGCATAAGGGCGACGGAGTCCGATCTGTCGCGGGCTCGTGACGAGGGCGACGACTTCCTCGTCGAGGTGGAGCAGGCAGAGCTGGACGACCTGCGACGCCTCGCCGCCGAACACGGCGTGGAGGTCGGCGCTTCACGCGTCTGACCTGCCCGAAGCTCGACAGCGGGGCCCCCGGCGAATCCAGCGCCGGGGGCCCCTCGCTCGTCCCGGACCCGGTCCGGGACGAGCGTCAGTCGTGCCAGGCGCCGAAGTCCTCCAGCAGCCGCTGGAGGGGCTCGAACACCCCCGGCGTCCCCGCGACCGTGAGGTCACGTGAGGGGCGCTCTCCGGGGCGTCCACCGGTCAGGGCACCCGCCTCCCGGGCGATCAGGTCCCCTGCCGCGACGTCCCACGGGTGAAGTCCGCGCTCGTAGTACCCGTCGAGCCGGCCGCAGGCCACGTCGCACAGGTCGACCGCCGCCGAGCCGCTGCGCCGGATGTCCCGCAGCAGCGGGATCAGCCGGCCGGCCACCTCGGCCTGATGGGCGCGGACCTCGGTGACGTAGTTGAAGCCGGTGGAGACCAGTGCCTGGTCCAACGGGGGCGCGGGGCGGCAGGTGAGCGCCCGCTCTCCCTCCCACGCGCCCGTGGCCCACGCGCCGCCGCCACGCACGGCGTGGTACGTCTCGCCGCGCATCGGCGCCGCGACCACCCCGGCGACGGTCTCCCCGTCCTGCTCGGCCGCGATGGACACCGCCCAGGTCGGCAGCCCGTACAGGTAGTTGACCGTGCCGTCGAGGGGGTCGATCACCCAGCGGACGCCACTCGTGCCCTCGGCCGAGGCGCCCTCCTCCCCGAGGAAGCCGTCGTCGGGGCGCCGTCCGGAGATCAGATCGGTGATCAGCCTCTCCGCCGCGATGTCCATCTCGGTGACGACGTCGATGGGGCTGGACTTGGTCCTGGCCACGGCCAGATCGGCGGGGCGGCCGTCCCGCAGGAGCTCGCCGGCGCGGCGGGCGGCCTCCTGGGCGAGGGCGAGCAGGTCCCGGTGCAGGGCGTCGGTCACGGGTGTCCTCACGCGTAGGGGCTGTCGGCGCCCGCGGCGGCCGGGCGGGGGGCGCGGGCCGGGCAGCAGCCGGCCGGGCACACGTGGTGGCTGGGACCGAGCGCGCCCAGGGCGCAGGGGGCGGCCCGGCCGCCGCGTTCCACGGTGGCCCGTTCCAGGACCAGCTCGCGGACCGCCGCCGCGAACCGCGGATCGGCGCCCACGGTGGCCGAGCGGCGCACCGGCAGGCCCAGCTCCTCGGCCTTGGCCTTCGCCTCGGTGTCGAGGTCGTAGAGGACCTCCATGTGGTCGGAGACGAAGCCGATGGGAGCCATGACGACGGCGGGGACGCCCGCCGCGTGCCGCTCCTGAAGGTGGTCGCAGATGTCGGGTTCCAGCCACGGGATGTGCGGGGCGCCGGAGCGGGACTGGTAGACGAGCCGCCAGGGGTGGTCGACGCCGGTGCGCTCGCGGACGGCGTCGGTGATCAGCCGGGCCACGTCCAGGTGCTGCTCGACGTAGGCGCCGCCCTCGCCGTGGGCCTCGGCCGGACCGGAGGTGTCGGCGGCGGCGGTCGGCACGGAGTGGGTGGTGAAGGCGATGTGGGCGCCCGCGCGGACGTCCTCGGGGAGGTCGGCGAGGGAGCGCAGCACGCCGTCGGTCATGGGTTCGACGAAACCGGGGTGGTTGAAGTAGTGCCGCAGCTTGTCGACCGCCGGCGGGCGGAGGCCCTCGCGCTCCAGGGTGGCCAGCGCGTCGGCGAGGTTCTCGCGGTACTGGCGGCAGCCCGAGTAGGAGGCGTAGGCGCTGGTGGCGAGGACCAGGACGCGGCGGCGGCCGTCGGCGGCCATCTGGCGCAGGGTGTCCGTGAGATACGGCGCCCAGTTGCGGTTCCCCCAGTACACCGGCAGGTTCAGGCCGTGTTCGGCGAAGTCCTTGCGCAGGGCGTCCAGCAGGGCGCGGTTCTGGTCGTTGATGGGGCTGACCCCGCCGAAGAGGAAGTAGTGCTGCCCGACCTCCTTGAGGCGTTCCTTCGGGATGCCGCGCCCGCGCGTGACGTTCTCCAGGAAGGGGACCACGTCGTCCGGGCCTTCGGGGCCGCCGAAGGAGAGCAGGAGCAGGGCGTCGTAGGGGCTGGCATCGAGCGCGTCTGGCATGTCTCGATCCTGCCACCCGGCGCCGACAGCGGGGAATCAGCCGGACGTAGAGTCGCGTTGCGGATGTTTTGATCCGCTTTTCCCACGTTTGACACACGATGCGATGAGGGGTCGCCTCACTTGTAAGCTGTGTGAGCCGCATGGCGCCTTACCGAGCCACTCCGGAGACCACGTGCCCAGCCCCTACAGAGCCCTGTTCGCCGCGCCCGGCACCAAGGCCTTCTCCGCCGCGGGATTCCTCGGCCGGATGCCGCTGTCGATGATGGGCATCGGCGTGGTCACGATGGTCTCCCAGCTCACCGGGCGGTACGGCCTCGCGGGCGCCCTGTCGGCCACCATCGCGCTCTCCGCCGCCGTGCTCGGGCCGCGGATCTCCCGGCTGGTGGACCGGCACGGGCAGCGCCGGGTGCTGCGCCCCGCGACGCTGGTGGCGCTGGCCGCGGCGGCCGGGCTGCTGCTCGCCGCGCACCTGCGGTGGCCGGACTGGGTGCTGTTCGTGTGCGCCGCCGGGATCGGCTCGGTGCCCAGCCTGGGCGCGATGATCCGGGCCCGGTGGGCGGCGCTGTACCGGGGCACCCCGAAGCTGCACACGGCCTACTCCTTCGAGTCGGTCGTGGACGAGATCTGCTTCGTCGTCGGGCCGATCCTCTCCATCGGCCTGTGCACGGCGTGGTTCCCGGAGGCCGGCCCCCTGCTGGCCGCCTGCTTCCTGGCGGCCGGCGTCCTCTGGCTCACCGCCCAGCGCGCCACCGAGCCCGAGCCGCATCCGCGCGAGCGGCACGCCGACGGCAGCGCCCTGCGCTCGGCGGGGCTGCGGGTCCTGGTGGCGACCTTCGTGGCGACCGGCACGATCTTCGGAGCGGTGGACGTGGTCACCGTCGCCTTCGCCGACGAACGCGGCCACAAGGCCGCGGCGAGCATGGTCCTGGCGCTGTACGCGGCCGGTTCCGGGACGGCGGGCGCCGTCTTCGGGCTGCTGCGCTTCACCGGGGCGCCCGAACGACGCTGGTTGCTGGGCGTCACGGCCATGGCCGTGAGTATGATCCCCCTCCTACTGGTCGGGAACCTGCCGCTTCTGGCCGTGGCGCTGTTCGTTTCGGGGCTGTCCATCGCACCGACGATGATCACGACGATGTCCCTGATCGAAGAGCACGTACCTCGCGCGCGGCTCACCGAAGGCATGACCTGGGTGAGCACCGGTCTCGCGGTCGGCGTCGCGCTCGGCTCCTCCCTGGCCGGCTGGGTGATCGACGCAGCCGGGGCGCGGGCCGGGTACGGGGTCCCGGTGGTGTCCGGGGCCGTCGCGGTCGTGGTGGGTTTCCTCGGGTACCGCCGGCTGCGCAGGCCGGCCTCGGGTCGGGGAGGCACCGTTGGGCAGCACAGCGAGCGGGAAGAACGGCACCTGGCGTAACTGGGGCGGCAACGTCTCGGCCCGGCCCGCCCGGCAGGTCACGCCCGCCTCGGTGGAGGAGCTGGCCGCGGCGGTGCGCAGGGCCCGCGAGGACGGCCTGAAGGTGAAGGCGGTGGGAACCGGCCACTCCTTCACGTCCATAGCCGCCACCGACGGTGTGTTGATACGCCCTCAACTGTTGACGGGCATACGCGGCATCGACCGTACGTCCATGACCGTCACGGTGGAGGCGGGCACCCCGCTCAAGAGACTCAACGCCGCCCTCGCGCGCGAGGGCCTGTCGCTCACCAACATGGGCGACATCATGGAACAGACCGTCTCCGGGGCCATCAGCACCGGCACGCACGGCACGGGCCGCGAGTCGGGTTCGATCGCCGCGCAGGTCACGGCACTGGAAGTCGTCACGGCGGACGGCTCGGTGCTCACCTGCTCCGCGCAGGAGAACCCGGACGTCTTCGCGGCGGCCCGCGTCGGCCTGGGCGCCCTCGGCATCGTCACCGCCCTCACCTTCGCCGTGGAACCGCTCTTCCTGCTCACCGCGCGCGAGGAACCGATGCCCTTCGAGCGCGTACTCGCCGAGTTCGACCAGCTGTGGGCCGAGAACGAGCACTTCGAGTTCTACTGGTTCCCGCACACCGGCAGCACCAACACCAAGCGCAACAACCGCAGCGCGGGCCCCGAGCAGCCGGTGGGGCGGCTGGCCGGCTGGTTCGAGGACGAGTTCCTCTCCAACGGCGTCTTCCAGGTGGCCCAGTGGGCCGGCCGCGCCGTCCCCGCCACCGTCCCGGCGATCGCCCGGATCTCCAGCAGGGCGCTGTCCGCGCGGACGTACACGGACATCCCGTACAAGGTCTTCACCTCGCCGCGCCGGGTCCGGTTCGTGGAGATGGAGTACGCCGTCCCGCGCGCCGCCCTGACGGAGACGCTGCGCGAACTCAAGGCCGTGGTCGAGCGCTCGGGCCTGCGGGTGAGTTTCCCGGTGGAGGTGCGCACCGCGCCGGCCGACGACATCACCCTGTCGACCGCCTCGGGCCGGGACAGTGCCTACATCGCCGTGCACATGTTCCGCGGCACGCCCTATCGGGCGTACTTCACCGCCGCCGAGCGGGTCCTCACCGCGCACGAGGGACGTCCGCACTGGGGCAAGGTCCACACGCGGGACGCGGAGTACCTCGCCCGGGTGTACCCGCGCTTCGGTGAGTTCACCGCACTGCGGGACCGCCTCGACCCGGACCGGCTCTTCCAGAACGACTACGTACGCAGGGTTCTCGGCGCGTAGGTGGTGAACTCGCCCGGTGCCCGCGGTATTTGCCTGCCCCGAGGGGCAGGGACGAAACCGTGGAACCGCCTTCGGAAGAGCGCGTGACGTTCGCCACGTCCGAGATCGGGAGAACCGGTTGCGCGCGGCCAAGTCGCAGCCCTTGCCAGAAGTTGGGCGGCGCGCCGATCCACGCACATGGCCCGAATGGAGTACTGTGGCGAGCCCTGGGTCCGGCCTCCCACCAGGGTGCCCGCGGGCTTGCAGGACCGCCGGGAGGAGGCTGGTTGCACAGGGTGACCGCGGTTGGTCACTTAGCGTTGCGAACAGGTAACCGTGCCATAACGGCGGCCCCGGGCCCGTGCCCGACACGCCGGGCAACTCGGCAAGGTTGTGGCAGGCTGAACCCGGGCAGGCCACACTCGACTAGCGGAAGCAGCGACGCACGTGACGTCGGCAGGCACCACCCGGGAGGTCCCCATGCCCGAACTGCGTGTCGTGGCCGTCTCGAATGACGGCACACGGCTGGTGCTGAAGGCTGCCGATTCCACGGAGTACACGCTTCCGATCGACGAACGGCTGCGCGCCGCCGTACGGGGCGACCGGCCGCGCCTCGGGCAGATCGAGATCGAGGTCGAGAGCCATCTGCGCCCGCGTGACATCCAGGCGCGGATACGAGCCGGTGCCACCGCGGAAGAGGTCGCGCAGCTCGCCGGCATTCCCGTCGACCGGGTACGGCGCTTCGAGGGGCCCGTGCTGGCCGAGCGCGCCTTCATGGCCGAGCGGGCCCGCAAGACCCCGGTCCGCCGCCCCGGTGAGAACTCCGGCCCGCTGCTCGGCGAGACCGTCCAGGAGCGGCTGTTGCTGCGCGGCGCCGAGAAGGACACCGTGCAGTGGGACTCCTGGCGCCGCGACGACGGCACCTGGGAGGTGCTGCTCGTCTACCGGGTCGCGGGCGAACCGCATTCGGCCAGCTGGACGTACGACCCGCCCCGGCGGCTCGTCCAGGCCGTGGACGACGAGGCGCGCTCGCTGATCGGTGAGTCGGACGACCTCGCCGTACCCGAGCCGAGCTTCCCGTTCGTCCCGCGCATCGCCCGGCTGCCGCGCGAGCGGTCGATGGACCGCGCGCTCGAGCGGGTCGACCGGGAGCGGCTCAGCCTGCCCTCGCAGGCGTCCGAGCCGGCCGAGGAGAGCACGGGTGAACGCGACTCGCTGACCAGCCTGCTGGAGGCCGTGCCGAGCTTCCGGGGCGACCTGGTGGTCCCGGAGGGCCCCCCGGAGTCCGTGGAGGAGGTCGACGACGAGCCCGTCGCCGAGGAACCCCCGGCACCCGCCGCGTCGGCCGGCTCCGCCTACGCGGACGTCCTCATGCCGCGCTCCGTCGGCAGTCACCGTGACCGGCTCGTCGGCGCGACCGACCGGCAGGCCGAGGCCGACGGGGTCCGCCCCGGCCGCCGCGCGGCCGTACCGAGCTGGGACGAGATCGTGTTCGGCACGCGCCGCAAGAAGCAGGAGTAGGTTGCCCCACCGGGTGAGGGGGCACGCGCGCGTGCCCCCTCACCGGGCTGCCCTACTGCGGGTCCGCACCCACAGCCACCGGGCGGGACGGATCCGAGGACCACTCGGACCAGGAGCCGACGTACAGGGCCGCCGGAACGCCCGCCACCGCCAGGGCGAGCACCTCGTGGGCGGCCGAGACGCCCGAACCGCAGTACACACCCACCTCGGTGTCCTCCGAGACGCCCAGGGCCTTGAAGCGGTCCCTGAGTTCCGCCGCGGGCAGGAAGCGGCCGTCGGGACCCACGTTCTCCGTCGTGGGCGCCGACACGGCGCCCGGGATGTGCCCGCCGACCCGGTCGATCGGCTCCACCTCACCGCGGTACCGCTCCCCCGCGCGGGCGTCCAGGAGCACGCCCGTGCGGGCCAGGGCCGCGGCCGCGTCCGCGTCGAGCAGCCCCGCGGCCGCGGGCGCGGGACGGTAGTCGCCTTCGGCCGGGGCGGGTGTCTCGCAGGTCAGCTCACCCTGCCAGGACGGCAACCCGCCGTCGAGCACCCGCACGTCCGGGTGACCCGTCCAGCGCAGCAGCCACCACGCGCGCGCGGCGGCCCAGCCCTGCCCGCCGTCGTACACGACGACCGGCCGGTGCGACGACACGCCCGCGCGGCGCATCGCGGCACCGAACTCCGCGAGGTCGGGCAGCGGATGGCGGCCGTTCGTGCCGGGCGCGGCGGCCAGTTCCCGGTCCAGGTCGACGAAGACCGCGCCGGGGATGTGCCCGGCGGCGTACGCGGCCGGGCCGTCGAAGGCCGGCGCGCCCGCCGCCTTCGCCAGGCTCAGCTGCCAGCGGACGTCCAGCAGCACGGGCGGGTTCGCGCCGGTCAGCTCGTCCGCGAGTCGGGTTGCGGTGATGATGGCTGTCATGGCGTCCATCCTTACGCCAGGGGTGGCCGCGGCGTCCAGGTCCGGCTACTCTGCTCCGCCGGACAGGTTCGGTCACATGGCGTATGCGATCGGGCACCGTCCGTACAGCCGACGGACACCCGCCGGCCATCGTCAGGAAGCAGCGGAAGACGGCATTCGGGCATCCTTCCGGGGGGAACGCCGGGCGCGACACGGCCCCGCGGCACCACGGAGGATGCGGGTACCGGCACGGGCGTGCGCGCCGGCGGCGCGGACACCCCTTCCGGGGAGCGGAAGCGACACGGCCACCGTGAAGGGGCCGGGGAGAGAGTGATCGATGACCGAGGCACGGGAACCGGCCGGTCCGCACGCGCGGCGCGCGCCCGGCACACCCTGCTGGGTGAGCCTGATGGCGCACGGGCTGGACGCCACCGAGGAGTTCTACGGTGAGCTGTTCGGCTGGGAGTTCCTGCCGGGCCCGCAGCAGCTCGGCCCGTACGTGCGGGCGCTGCTCGACGGGCGGGAGGTGGCGGGCATGGGCCATCTGCCGCCGGACCACCGGCTTCCGGTCGCCTGGACGCCGTACTTCGCCTCGGACGACGTGGACCGGACGGCCGACACGGTACGGCTGTGCGGCGGGACGGTGGCCGTCGGCCCGCTGGACGCCGCCGAGGCGGGCCGGATGGTGATCGCCTCCGACCCCTCCGGGGCGGTGTTCGGGGTCTGGCAGGGCTCCGCGCATCTGGGCACGGCGATCACCGGTGTGCCCGGCACCCCCGTCTGGAACGAGCTGGTGACCTTCGAGACGGAGAGCGTCGCCAAGTTCTACACGAGCGTGTTCGGCTACGAGGAGGAGCCGGTGGTCTCCCCCGACTTCGATTACGTGACCCTGCGCCTGGGCGACCGGCCGGTGGCCGGGCTGCACGGGGTGGGCCACGCCATGCCCCGGGACCGGGGGCCGCACTGGCGGACGTACTTCGAGGTCGCCGACGTCGACGAGACGCTGCGGCAGGTGACCGGTCTGGGCGGGCGGATCCTCAGGGCGGCGCACGACGGCCCGCACGGACGGGTGGCGACGGTCGCGGACCCGGAGGGCGCCGAGTTCTCGGTGGTCCGCGACCCGGGCTGATCCCTCAGGAGGACGGGACCGGCAGGACGTCCGGGGACAGGGCCGCCGCGCGGGCCGACGCGGCGGTCATCCGGCGCCGGTGGTGGCGGCGGCACAGCACCTCGTAACCGACCTCGCCCGCCGACTGGTTGACATCGCCCACGACCACCTGGGCGCCCTCGACCACCATCGCGCCCCCGACCGTGCGGGCGTTGTGCGTGGCGCGGGCGCCGCACCAGCACAACGCCTCCACCTGGAGCACCTCTATCCGGTCGGCCAGCTCCACGAGCCGCTGCGAGCCGGGGAAGAGCTTGGAGCGGAAGTCGGTGGTGATGCCGAAGGCGAACACGTCCAGGCCGAGGTCGTCCACCACGCGCGCGAGCTGGTCGATCTGTTCCGGCGCGAGGAACTGCGCCTCGTCCGCGATCACATAGTCGGCCCGGCCGCCCTGGGAGAGGTGGTCCACGAGGTAGGAGTACAGGTCCTGGCCGTCCTCGACCTCCACCGCGTCGGTGACCAGGCCGAGCCGGGAGGACAGCTTGCCCTCACCCGCGCGGTCGTCCCGGGTGAAGATCATCCCGGCGAGGCCGCGCGCGGAGCGGTTGTGCTCGATCTGGAGAGCCAGCGTCGACTTCCCGCAGTCCATCGTTCCGGAGAAGAAGACCAGCTCGGGCATGAGGGGTGGAACGCCTTTCGGTGAGGAGCGGGGCGAGGGGCCGTCAGGAGCGTACTTCGAGGAGCGGGACCAGCTGCTCGGCGGACGTCATCGAACCGTGGTTGCCGACCAGCGCCGATTCCTTGGGCTCCCGCTCGGAGGCGATCAGCAGCACGTCGTCGTGTGCGGCGGCGACCACGTCCCCGATCCGCGGGTACACGCGCTCGTCCACCCGCGGCCCGAACCAGCCCGCCGCGACGGCCTCGTCGCGCGAGGCCACCCAGAACTGCTCGCCGAGCACCTCGCGCCAGCAGGTCAGGACGTCGTTCTCGGCGCCCGGCACCGCGTACACGTGCCGGGCCCGGCCCTCGCCGCCCAGCAGGGCGACCCCGGCGCTCAGCTCCCAGTCCTCGTCGAAGTCGATGCGGTGCCGCTCGTCGAACGGGATGTCGACCATCCCGTGGTCGGCGGTCACGTACAGCGCGCTGCGCGGCGGCAGTTGCTCCGCGAGTCGCTGGACGAGCCGGTCGACGTACATGAGCTGGCCGCGCCAGGTGTCGGAGGCGATGCCGTAGCGGTGTCCGGAGCCGTCCAGTTCGGCGTAGTACGTGTACACCAGTGAGCGGTCCCCGGCGGCCAGCTGCGCGGCGGCGAGGTCCATGCGCTCCTCGCCGGTGAGCCGTCCGTGGAAGGTGCCGCCGCTGAGCGCCACCTTGGTGAGCGGGGTGTGCTGGAAGGCGGGCGAGGACACCTGCGCGGCGTGCACCCCGGCCTGGTGGGCCAGCTCGAAGACGGTGGGGTACGGCTGCCAGGGGCGCGGCGGGGTGTACGGGTGCCAGCGGAGCTGGTTCATCAGCTCGCCGGTGGCCGGGTTCCGTACGGCGTACCCGGGCAGGCCGTGGGCGCCGGGCGGCAGGCCGGTGCCCACGGAGGCGAGGGAGGTGGCGGTGGTGGCGGGGTAGCCGGCGGTGAGCGGGCGGCCGGTGCCGCCGCGCGAGCTGCCGAGCAGGGAGGTCAGGTACGGGGCCTCGTCGGGGTGGGACCTGAGCTGTTCCCAGCCGAGCCCGTCGATCAGGAAGACACAGACCCGGTCGGCCGCGGTCAGTTCCGTGATCGTTGCGGTCAGGCCGGGGACGCCCATACCGGCGGCCACGGTGGGCAGCAGGTCGGCCAGGGAGCCGGTGCCGTATTCGGGCAGCGGCGCGGTGTCCAGGGCGAGGGGTTCCGGATCGTCCCAGGTGGAGAACTGGGACATCAGCGGGTGAAGTCCGCGGTCGCCTCCGAGATGGCCTGCGCGAAGGCGAGCGCCTGGCGCACCGTCTCCGGGCCGTCCCCCGCCTCGCTGACGCGCAGGCTGAGGTCGTCCGCCGTGGAGTTCCCCGTGTAGCCGTGGTCCGCGTCGCAGTTGGGGTCGCCGCAGGCGGCGGGCTCCAGGTCGATGCGGCTGACCGCGCCCCAGCCGATGGTCAGCACGACCTCGCGGGGAAGCGTGCCCGGCGTGTACTGCTCGGGGTTGGCCACCACCCGGCTGACCACGACCGACGAGATCCGGCTGAGCTTGACGGACTCGGTGGAGGTGGTGGCGTACGGCGTCGGGGAGGTGGTGTCGGCGGCCTGCTCGTCGGTGTGGCTGACGATGAAGCGGTTGCCGGTGAGGACCAGCACCGTCACATGCCGGCGCACCTCGTTCTGGTCGAACGTCGTCTCCTGGTGGACCAGGTACGACCTGATGGGTTCGCCGCCCACGGCGGCCTCCACCGCGTCGGCCACGAGGGCCGGGTAGTAGCCGCTGCGCTCGATCGCCGTGCGCAGCCCCTGGGTCGTCGTACTGGTCTTGGCCATGGCGTCCATCCTAATCCGTGGGCGGAGGCGGTCCGGGCCAGTCACGGGGCCCGGGGCCGCCCGTGCGTCCGGGCGCGGGGGCCTCGGCGCGAGCCCCGGCCGGATCTCCGGCCGCTCGGCGGCGATCGGACAGGACACGGGTTCCGGTCCGCCGGCGTCCGCCTCGAACGCGACGAGGAGCGGCGCTCCTCGGCCGGTGCCCGCGCGGACCCCTCCGTCCCGGCGGCCGTGGGCGGGCGGAAGCCGGGGTCCTGGGCGCTCCGCGGGCAGGAGACGAGGGCGGGACCGACGAGGATCAGCCCAGGCCGTGGTGGTGGGTGAGGTCGTACCCGGCCGCCCGGCGCGGCTGCCCCGCGGCCCGGACGACGGCCTTGCGGTCCCACCAGCTGCCCTCGGGCAGCTCCCGTCCGGCGATCTCCACGCGCCCCGCTCAGTAGGCCGGCAGCGTGCGCGGGCCCAGGTCGTCGCGGGCGGGCGGGGGCGCGAGCCGTACGGTGGCGCCGAGGACACTCACGCCCTGCGGGGCGACGACGACGGGCTCCAGGGTGACCGCGACCACCTCCGGATGGTCGTCGACCAGCCTGGACACCCGCAGCAGCAGCTCCTCCAGCGCGGGGGTGTCGACGGGCGTGGAGCCGCGCCAGCCGAACAGCAGCGGTGCGGTGCGGATCGCCCGCACCAGCGAGGTCGCCTCCCGGTCCGTGACGGGAACCAGCCGGTGCGCCATGTCCCCGAGCAGCTGCGACGCCGCCCCGGCGAGCCCGAAGGACAGCACGGCCCCGGCCGCCGGATCGATCACGGCTCGTACGACCGTGTCGACCCCGCGCGGCGCCATCCCCTGCACCACCGGCCGCAGCTCCTCCGGCTGCCCGAACAGCTCGGCCAACTCGGCGTACGCCCGGCGTAGTTGCTCCTCGTCCGCGAGATCCAGGCGTACGCCGCCCAGGTCGGCGCGGTGTCTGAGGTGCGGGGCGGTGGCCTTGAGGGCCACGGGGTAGCCGAGCGCGCGGGCCGCCGCGGCGGCGGCCTCCGGGGTGGGCGCGGGAAACGCCCGACGGACGTGGACGCCGTACTTCTCGAGCAGCTCGCAGGTCTCGGCGGCCGGGATCGTCAGTCCCTCCCCGCGCGCGAGCAGCTCGCCGATCAGGCGGGCGGCGCCCTTCTCGTCGATGTCGTCGTACTCCGGCACCTTCCCGGGGTCGGTCGCCTCCCGGCGCCACTGCGCGTACTTCACCGCTTCGGAGAGCGCGCGGACGGCGCGCTCGGCCGCGGGGTAGGCGGGGATGAGGCGGGTGCCTTCCGGCGGGGCCGACGGCACGGCAGCGGGTGCCGCGCCCGGCCCCGTGTCCGCTGTCGTGGTGGGCGGTCGTTCCGCGAGGCGACGGACGGGGTGGGTACCGCCCTCGGGGCCGGGCGTCCTGTCGGCGGCTCCCGGCGCGGTGCTCGCCGCGGCCGACAGCGCTTCGGCCAGCCCTCCGAGTTCCACGTGCACCACCAGCACCGGCTTTCCCGGCACCGCGGCCGAAGCGGACCGCAGCGCCGCCGCCAGCTCGGCGTCGCCCGGAGACGCCTCCCCGATGGCGGGGATGGCGGTGACCACCACGGAGTCGCAGGTGTCGTCCGCCAGCGCGGCCGACAGCGCCCGGTGGAAGTCCTCCGCCGTCGCCCCGGTCGTCAGGTCCACCGGCCGCGCCGGCCGCAGCCCCTCGGCCAGACACCGGTCGTACGTCAGTACGCCCAGCGATTCGGAGTTGCCGAGGATGGCCACGCGCGGCCCGGCGGGCAGCGGCTGGCGGGCGAGCAGCAGGCCCGCGTCGACCAGCTCGGTGATCGTGTCGACCCGGATCACCCCGGCCTGCCGGAGCAGCGCGGAGACGGTGGCGTACGGCAGCCGTGTGGCCCGTACGGCGTGCCCCTGCGGGGCCGTCCCCGTGCCCTGCACGACCACCAGCGGCTTGGCCGCCGCCGTCCGCCGGGCGAGGCGGGTGAACTTGCGGGGGTTGCCGATGGACTCCAGGTACATGAGGACGACGTCGGTCTCGGGGTCGTCGTACCAGTATTGAAGGACGTCGTTGCCGGAGACGTCCGCGCGGTTGCCGGCGGAGACGAAGGTGGACACGCCGGTGACTCCGGTGACCCCTCCCCCGCGCCGGTGCAGCCGTGACAGCAGGGCGATGCCGATGGCCCCGGACTGGGCGAACATCCCGATGCGGCCGGGGCGGGGCATCTCCGGGGCGAGGGAGGCGTTCAGCCGGACGTCCGCGGCGGTGTTGATGATCCCGAAGGCGTTGGGGCCGATGATCCGCATGCCGTACGCGCGCGCGGCCCGGACCAGCGCCCGCTGCCGCTCCCGTCCCCCGGGACCGCTCTCGGCGTATCCGGAGGAGAGCACCACCAGCCCCTGGACGCCGTGTTCCCCGCACTCGGCGACCACGGCGGGCACGTGCTCGGCCGGTACGGCGACGACGGCGAGGTCCACGGGCCCCTCGACGTCCCGCACCGACCGGTACGCGGGCACCCCGTCGACCTCCTCCAGGTCCTCGGGGAAGGCCTTGTTCACGGCGTGCAGCCGGCCCGGGTAACCGGCGTCGCGGATGTTGCCGAGGATGCTGCGGCCCACCCCGCCGGGGGCGCGGCCGACGCCGACGACCGCCACGGACCCGGGCGCGAGGAGCCGCCGTACCGAGCGGGCCTCGGCGCGCTGCTCCCGCGCGCGCTGCACGGCCAGTGAGCGGTCGGTGGGTTCGAGGCCGAACTCCAGGCGGACGACGCCGTCCTCGAAGCTGCGCCTCTGGGTGTAGCCGGCGTCCGTGAAGACCTTGATCATCCTGCTGTTGGCGGGCAGCACCTCGGCGGCGAAGCGGCGGATGCCCCGCTCGCGCGCGACGGCCGCGACGTGCTCCAGCAGGGCGGAGGCGACCCCGCGGCCCTGGTGGGCGTCCTGGACGAGGAAGGCGACCTCGGCCTCGTCGGCGGGCGCGGAGGCGGGCATGCCGTCGGCGCCGATGCGGTCGTAGCGTACGGTGGCGATGAACTCGCCGCCGATGGTGGCCGCGAGTCCCACCCGGTCCACGAAGTCGTGGTGCGTGAAGCGGTGGACGTCCTTGGCGGAGAGCCGTGGGTACGGAGCGAAGAAGCGGTAGTACTTCGACTCGTCCGACACCTGCTCGTAGAAGCTGACCAGGCGGTCGGCGTCGTCGACGGTGATGGGCCGGATGCGCGCGGTACCCCCGTCGCGCAGCACCACGTCCGCCTCCCAGTGGGCGGGGTACTCGTGCCGGTCCTGCCGGTCCGCCGAGGTCTGCATGGGCCCCAGAGTACGGCTCGCGTACGACAACGGCGCGAGGCAGTCTGTGGGGGACGACACGCCGGACCGAGGCCGCGGTCCGACGGCGCACCGGAGGGGACGAAGGCCCGCTCCGGGCACGCTTCACGATATGGGAAACTGGTCTAGACAACCCTGAGCACTGAAGGGCAGCAACACATGGCTGAGCGCCGCGTCAACGTCGGCTGGGCCGAGGGTCTCCACGCCCGCCCCGCTTCCATCTTCGTCCGAGCCGCCACGGCCACAGGCGTCCCGGTGACGATCGCCAAGGCTGGAGGCGATCCCGTCAACGCGGCCTCCATGCTGGCCGTCCTGAGTCTGGGCGCCCAGGGAGGCGAGGAGATCGTCCTCGCCTCCGACGCCGAGGGCGCGGACGCCGCCCTCGACCGCCTGGCCAAGCTGGTCTCCGAGGGCCTCGAGGAGCTGCCCGAGACCGTCTGAGCGGCACCGCACAGAACGCCGGAGCCGCGTTCGCCCCCCGGGGCGGCGCGGCTTCGCCGTATCCGCGCAAAGCTCCGCACGGTCCACCGGTTTCCGGCCGCCGGTTCACAACCGGCCCGCGCCGGCATTTCCCGCGAATTCACGGAGAGCGGTTTTCACACGGCGGAGGGCAGCGGGAGGCAGCGGAGGGCAGCGAAAAAAGCCCGCCGAGGCCCCCCGAAATGACTCTCCTTTGTATACGGTGTCCCTGTTAATTCCGCGGGCCCGTCGTGTTTACGGCCCGTTGCGAAGTCCTCACACGCTCCGCGGCGCCCGAGAAACGCAGCCGGTGGCCGCCGGTGGCACGCTCGGTGTGCAGCGCGGTGAGCGCCCGCGCGCGCTCGCCGTCCCCCCGCGCCACCGCGTCCACGATCGCCCCGTGCTCCGCCCACGACTCCACCGGGCCGAGCGGCGTCGCCACCGCGTACATCCAGGCGATCTTGTGCCGCAGCTGGGTGAGCACCGAGGTCAGCGAGGGACTGCCGGAGGCCTGGGCGAGCGTCTCGTGGAACCAGCCGCCCAGCGCGCGCAGATCCTCGCTGCCGCCCCTCCTGGCCCGCTCCTGGCCCAGCCGGACCAGTCCGCGCAGCACCTTCAGATGGGCCTCCGTGCGTCGCTGCGCGGCCCGGGCGGCCCCCAACGGCTCCAGCAGCATCCGCATCTCCAGCAGGTCGGCGGCCTCCTGCTCGGTCGGTTCGGCCACGCACGCGCCCGCGTGCCGGCGTGTCACCACGAAGCCCTCCGCCTCCAGGGTGCGCAGGGCCTCTCGGACGGGGACACGCGAGACGCCGTAGCGGCGGGCCAGGACTTCCTCGGTGAGGCGGCTGCCGCGCTCGTAGACACCGGCGACGATGTCGTCCCGGACAGCGGTGCACACCGATTGCGCCGGAATACGCATGACCGACCTCCGCCTCAATACCCGTAAAACGCCGACGATGGACGCGTGTTCCCGCGACTCTATTCCAAGGGACTCGAATTTCCGACGGCAGGGAGTCATCCATGGATATTTTTTGGTCAGCGGGTCCTGCGGGCACCGGAAGGAAACGCGGAAAAAGGCGAAAGCCCCGGCTCGGTGAGCCGGGGCTTCGGATGCCGTGCGGACGACCGTCCGGTCAGACGTTCACGCCGTGCTTGCGGAGATAGGCGACGGGGTCGATGTCCGAGCCGTAGTCGGGGGTCGTACGGGCCTCGAAGTGCAGGTGCGGGCCGGTGACGTTGCCGGTCGCGCCCGACACGCCGATCTGCTGCCCCGGGACGACCTTCTGGCCCACCGTGACGCCGATGGACGACAGGTGGCCGTACTGGGTGTACATGCCGTCGGCCATCCGGATCACGATCTGGTTGCCGTACGCGCCGCCCCAGCCAGTGGAGACGACCGTGCCGGAACCCACCGCGTGGACGGAGGTGCCGCTGGCCGCGTGGAAGTCGACGCCGGTGTGCGAACCGGAGGACCACAGGGAGCTGCTGGCCTGGTAGGCCGTGGAGACGTACGAGTGCGCGATCGGGATCACGAAGGCGTTCAGCCGCTTGCGCTCGGCCTCACGAGCGGCACGGACCCGCGCCTCACGGACCTCCTCGGCCCGCTTCGCGGCCGCCTTCTCCGCGGCCTCCTCGGCCGCCTTCTGCTCGGCGGCCTGCTGCTGGGCGGCGGCCTGCGCGTCGATCTGCTCGGCGACGTCGTCGTTCACGGTGAGGACCGGAGTGAGGCCGGTCTGCTCCACGGGGCTTTCGGCGGCGAGCGCCGGGGACGCAGCGAGGGTGCCGATGACACCGGTGGTGGTGAGGGCCGCGACACCCGCCGCCTGAGCGGTGGTGCGCTTGACCCGGCCGGGCTTGCGGTGCTTCCCGGTGGCGCACATGAACGCCATGAAGTGGCTGGTCCTTTCCTTCCCTCTCGCCTACCGGGTTAGCTGACGGGTTCGGAGCAGGAAGGTCTCCTACGGGCCCCCTCGCTCACGCGCGGGCGCCCGATTCACCCCAGGGACGATGGGTCCCCGGCTCCCCTGGCTCGCGCCGTACGGGGACTCGGCGATGACTGTCCGGTGCCGCGGGTGCGGCGCACTGCCTGACGAACAGCCCGCATGACGGTACGGCGGCCCGCTTCTCATCCTCAAACAGATCCGGGTTTTTGTAGCGCATCCCACAGGGCAGACAGGCAACCTCCGCCCCAAAACGGGCATCTGAGGGAACGAGTGGAACAGCAGGGGCCCTGACGACCCGTAGGTCGGCAGGGCCCCACGCGCACATGGCACCGGCGCGTCCGCCGGTGCGTCTACTCCGCGGCGACGACGGTGACTTCGCCGATGCCGAGCGCCTCGACCGGCGCCTTGATCTGGGACGCGTCACCGACGAGGACCGTCACCAGGCGGTCCACCGGGAAGGCGTTCACGACGGCCGCGGTGGCCTCCACCGTGCCCGTTGCGGCCAGCCGCTGATACAGCGTCGCCTGGAAGTCGTCGGGCAGGTGCTGCTCGACCTGGTCGGCCAGCGTGCTGGCGACGGCCGCCGCGGTCTCGTACTTCAGCGGCGCCACACCGACGAGGTTCTGCACGGCGACGTCCCGCTCCGCGTCGGTCAGGCCCTCCGCCGCGAGCGTGCGCAGCACCTTCCACAGGTCGTCCAGCGCGGGGCCGGTGTTCGGCGTGTCCACCGAGCCGCTGATGGCGAGCATCGCCGCGCCCGTGCCGTCCGGCGCCGAGCGCAGGACCTGACCGAAGGCGCGCACACCGTAGGTGTAGCCCTTCTCCTCGCGCAGGACGCGGTCCAGTCGGGAGGTGAGGGTGCCGCCGAGGCAGTACGTGCCGAGCACCTGGGCGGGCCAGACCCGGTCGTGCCGGTCGGCCCCGACGCGGCCGATGAGCAGCTGCGTCTGGACGGCACCGGGCCGGTCCACGACGATCACGCGCCCGGTGTCGTCGGCGGTCACCGGCGGGACGGGCCGCGGCTCGCCCGGCGTGCCGGTCCAGGCGCCCAGGGTGTCGGCGAGCAGCGCGTCCAGATCGGCGCCGGTCAGGTCGCCGACGACGACCACGGTGGCCGTGGCGGGCCGCACATGGCGGTCGTAGAAGGCGCGCACGGCCTCCGCGTCGATCTTCCCGACCGTCTCCTCGGTGCCCTGGCGCGGGCGGGACATGCGCGAGGTCGCCGGGAACAGCTCCCTGGAGAGTTCCTTGGCGGCCCGGCGAGCCGGACTGGCCAGCTCGTGCGGGATCTCGTCCAGGCGGTTGCGGACCAGCCGCTCGACCTCGCTCTCGGCGAAGGCGGGCGCACGCAGGGCGTCGGCGAGCAGGCCGAGACCCCTGGCCAGGCGGGAGGCCGGGACCTCCAGGCCGAGCCGGACACCGGGGTGGTCGGCGTGCGCGTCGAGCGTGGCGCCCGCGCGCTCCAGCTCGGCGGCGAACTCCTCGGCCGAGTGCTTGTCGGTGCCCTCGGAGAAGGCCCGCGCCATGATCGTGGCGACGCCGTCCAGGCCGGCGGGCTCGGCGTCCAGCGGCGCGTCCAGCAGCACCTCCACGGCGACGACCTGCTGGCCGGGGCGGTGGCAGCGCAGCACGGTCAGGCCGTTGCCGAGGGTGCCGCGCTCCGGGGCCGGGAACGCCCAGGGCCTGGCCTCACCGGGCTGCGGCTGGGGGTGGAACTCCATGGTGGCGAGCTCGGTCACTTGGCCGTCTCCTCGTTCTCGGTCTCGACGCGGCCCGCCTCTACGGTGGCTTCCCGCTCCGGGTCCTCGGGGACCGCGGTGTCCTCGACGGCCTCCGGGGACTTCGGCTCGTAGACGAGGACCGCGCGGTTGTCGGGGCGCAGTCGGGCCTTGGCGACCTCCCGCACCTCCTCGGGGGTGACCTCCAGGACGCGCCGCACCGCGGTGAGGGCGAGCTGCGGGTCACCGAACAGGACGGCGTACCGGCACAGTTCGTCGGCGCGGCCCGCGACGGTGCCGAGCCGGTCCAGCCACTCGCGCTCCAGCTGGGCCTGCGCGCGCTCCATCTCCTCGGGGGTGGGGCCCTCCTCGGCGAACCGGGCCAGCTCCTCGTCGATGGCGGCCTCGATGACCGGCACCTCGACGTCACCGGACGTCTTCACGTCCAGCCAGCCCATGGAGGGCGCGCCGGCCAGGCGCAGCAGGCCGAAGCCGGCCGCGACGGCCGTACGGTCGCGGCGCACCAGCCGGTTGTAGAGCCGGGAGGACTCGCCGCCGCCGAGGACGGTCAGGGCGAGGTCGGCCGCGTCGCACGCGCGCGTACCGTCGTGCGGCAGCCGGTAGGCGGCCATCAGGGCGCGCGCGGGGACCTCCTCCACGACGACCTCGCGCAGCTGCTCACCGATGACGTCCGGCAGGGAACCGTCGCGGGGCTCGGGCTTGCCGTCGTGGGCGGCGATGGAGCCGAAGTACTTCTCGACCCAGGCGAGGGTCTGCTCGGGGTCGATGTCGCCGACCACGGAGAGCACCGCGTTGTTCGGCGCGTAGTAGGTGCGGAAGAACCGGCGCGCGTCCTCCAGGGTGGCCGCGTCCAGGTCCGCCATCGAGCCGATCGGCGTGTGGTGGTAGGGGTGGCCCTCCGGGTAGGACAGGGCGGTCAGCTTCTCGAAGGCGGTGCCGTAGGGCACGTTGTCGTAGCGCTGACGGCGCTCGTTCTTGACGACGTCCCGCTGGTTCTCCATGGACTCGTCGTCCAGGGCCGCCAGCAGGGAGCCCATGCGGTCGGCCTCCAGCCAGAGCGCCAGCTCCAGCTGGTGGGCGGGCATGGTCTCGAAGTAGTTGGTGCGCTCGAAGCTGGTGGTGCCGTTGAGCGAGCCGCCGGCGCCCTGCACCAGCTCGAAGTGGCCGTTGCCCTTGACCTGACCGGAACCCTGGAACATCAGGTGCTCGAAGAGGTGAGCCAGGCCGGTTCGCCCCTTGACTTCGTGGCGGGAGCCGACGTCGTACCAGAGGCAGACCGCCGCCACGGGGGTCAGGTGGTCCTCGGAGAGCACCACGCGCAGACCGTTGGCCAGGCGATGCTCGGTCGCTGTCAGGCCCCCGGAGCCTGCCTCGGCTGTGGTCGTGTGACCCATGGGCATGTACGTCCCTTCGCGAGCGGAGGCGGTCGTAGAAACCGCGGTTTTCCTGCCGTTCCTGCCACTGTATGCAAAGCGTGCGGGGCCCCGGCGAAGTTCCCGCGGGACGTACGCCCACAGCGGATCGCGTAGCCTGCGTGCGACCCGTCTCCGCAGGGCTCGCCGGCACCGGCCGGGCCGACGGAGACCGGGTCGTGGCCCGGGCTGTCAGTGCCGCGGTCCACAATGGTCCGCGTCAGTTCAGTCAGTCGCTTCAGCAAGGAGCCGGCAGCGATGGCCCGCCGCAGCACGAAGACCCCGCCGCCCGACGATTCGTACGAGGAGCGGATCCTCGACATCGACGTCGTGGACGAGATGCGTGGCTCCTACCTCGAGTACGCCTACTCGGTCATCTACTCGCGTGCCCTGCCGGACGCCCGTGACGGCCTCAAGCCGGTGCACCGCCGCATCGTGTACCAGATGAACGAGATGGGCCTGCGCCCCGAGCGCGGCTACGTGAAGTGCGCGCGTGTCGTCGGCGAGGTCATGGGCAAGCTGCACCCGCACGGCGACGCCTCGATCTACGACGCCCTGGTGCGCATGGCACAGCCGTTCTCCATGCGCGTGCCACTGGTCGACGGCCACGGCAACTTCGGCTCGCTGGGCAACGACGACCCGCCGGCCGCCATGCGGTACACCGAGTGCCGGATGGCCGAGGCGTCGAGCCTGATGACCGAGTCGATCGACGAGGACACGGTCGACTTCGCGCCGAACTACGACGGCCAGGAGCAGGAGCCGGTGGCGCTGCCGGCCGCCTTCCCGAACCTGCTGGTCAACGGCTCCTCGGGGATCGCGGTCGGCATGGCGACGAACATGCCGCCGCACAACCTGCGCGAGGTCATCGCCGCCGCCCGCCATCTGATCCGGTACCCGAACGCCGACCTCGACGCGCTGATGAGGCACGTGCCGGGCCCGGACCTGCCCACCGGCGGCCGGATCGTCGGACTGGGCGGCGTCCGTGACGCCTACGCGACGGGCCGCGGCACCTTCAAGATGCGCGCGACGGTCACCGTCGAGGCCGTCACCGCCCGCCGCAAGGGCCTGGTGGTCACCGAACTGCCGTTCACCGTCGGCCCCGAGAAGGTCATCGCGAAGATCAAGGATCTGGTCAACGCGAAGAAGATCCAGGGCATCGCCGACGTCAAGGACCTCACCGACCGCGAGCACGGCCTGCGCCTGGTCATCGAGATCAAGAACGGCTTCGTGCCCGAGGCGATCCTGGAGCAGCTGTACAAGCTGACGCCCATGGAGGAGTCCTTCGGCATCAACAACGTCGCCCTGGTCGACGGCCAGCCGCTCACCCTGGGCCTGAAGGAGCTGCTGGAGGTCTACCTCGACCACCGCTTCGAGGTGGTCCGGCGCCGCAGCGAGTTCCGCCGCGCCAAGAGGCGCGACCGGCTGCACCTGGTCGAGGGTCTGCTGACCGCACTGGTCGACATCGACGAGGTCATCCGGATCATCCGGTCCAGCGAGAACTCCGCGCAGGCCAAGGGCCGCCTGATGGAGCGGTTCTCGCTGAGCGAGGTGCAGACGCAGTACATCCTCGACACGCCGCTGCGCCGGCTCACCAAGTACGACCGGATCGAGCTGGAGGCGGAGCAGGAGCGGCTCACCACGGAGATCGCGGAGCTGACCCGCATCCTGGAGTCGGACGCGGAGCTGCGCAAGCTCGTCTCGGCCGAACTGGCCGCCGTGTCGAAGAAGTTCGGCACCGACCGGCGCACGGTCCTGCTGGAGTCCGCGGGCGCCCCCGCGGCCACCGTGCCGTTGCAGGTGGCCGACGACCCGTGCCGGGTGCTGCTGTCCTCGACGGGACTGCTGGCCCGTACGGCGAGCGTCGACACCTCCTCCGAGGGGGCGGACGCCAGGCGCGTCAAGCACGACGTGATCGTCTCGGCGGTGCCGACGACCGCGCGCGGGGTGATCGGCGCGGTGACATCGGCGGGCCGACTGCTGCGGATCAACGTCGTCGACCTGCCGCAGCTCCCGGAGACGGCGAGCGCGCCGAACCTCTCCGGAGGCGCTCCGCTGGCGG
This sequence comes from Streptomyces sp. NPDC014991, assembly GCF_043080665.1. Lineage (NCBI taxonomy): Bacteria > Bacillati > Actinomycetota > Actinomycetes > Kitasatosporales > Streptomycetaceae > Streptomyces > Streptomyces sp. NPDC014991. The sequence continues at coordinate 132,409 of NZ_JBIBVY010000004.1, read as the reverse complement.
AGTTCGTCTCCCTGGAGGGTGACGAGACGGTGGTCTGCCTGACCACGCTGGACGAGTCGTCCCCGGGGCTGGCGCTCGGCACCGAGCAGGGCGTCGTCAAACGCGTGGTCCCCGACTACCCGTCCAACAAGGACGAGTTGGAAGTCATCACCCTGAAGGACGGCGACCGGATCGTCGGCGCGGTGGAGCTGCGCACCGGCGACGAGGACCTGGTGTTCATCACCGACGACGCGCAGCTGCTGCGCTTCCAGGCCTCCATCGTGCGCCCGCAGGGCCGTCCGGCCGGCGGCATGACCGGCATCAAGCTCACCGAGGGCGCGAAGGTGATCTCCTTCACGGCGGTCGACCCGGCCGTCGACGCGGTGGTGATCACGGTCGCCGGCTCGCGCGGCACGCTGGACGACTCGGTGCAGACGACTGCCAAGCTGACCCCGTTCGACCAGTATCCGCGCAAGGGCCGCGCCACGGGTGGCGTGCGCTGCCAGCGGTTCCTGAAGGGCGAGGACTGCCTGTCGCTGGCCTGGGCGGGCCCGGCTCCCGCGCGCGCGGCGCAGAAGAACGGCACCCCGGCGGAGCTGCCGGAACCCGACCCGCGCCGGGACGGCTCGGGCACGTCGCTGCCGAAGACGGTGGCCGTGGTGGCGGGGCCGGTCGGCTAGGACCTGGTGACGGGGCGGGCACCCCGGATTCGGGTGCCCGGGCCGGTGCTCATGCCTCGGTGGCGGGGCCGGCGTCCCAGGCCTCGTTCGCTTCCGCGGCCGGCTCCTCCTCGGTGCCCGGCACGTACCGCAGGACGCCCCACATGCCGTGCTCGTCGGCGTGCGGGGCGTCGTTCCCGCACGCCTTAAGCGCCTTGCCGAGCGCGTCGGTGACGATTCCGGAGCCGATCAGCACAAGCTGGGTGAGACGGTCGCCGCCGCTCGGCCAGGGCTCGGGGTAGAAGCGCAGGAACCGGCCGACGGCGTGCACGACGTAGCGGTTGAGCGGGTCGTACGGCCCGAAGTCGACGTACCCCTTGATCCGGTACAGCCCCTCGGGGCGGCTGTCCAGGAACTCCATGAGCCGACGGGGCTCCAGGGGCACGCCGGAGGTGAAGGACACGCTGTCGTAACCGGTGTGCAGATGGCCGGCGCCGGCGTGCTCGTCGTCCGCGCCGGACTCGTGCAGGTCGTCGAAGGACAGCTGCCCGACGCGTTCTCCGACGGGCTTGCAGTCGAAGAGGAACTCCGGGTCGATGCGGCCGTACGTGGCGGGGACGACGGCCGCGCGGCCGGTGAGCGAGCGGACGAGGCGCAGGGTCCGGTCGGCGTCGTCCACGCGGTCCAGCTTGTTGACGACGACCAGGTCGGCCAGGGCGAGATGCCGGTCGATCTCGGGGTGCTTCGCGCGCGTGTCGTCGAACTCGGCGGCGTCGACGACCTCCACGAGGCCGCCGTAGACGATGCCCGGGTGCTCGCTGGCCAGGACCATCCGCACGAGTTCCTGCGGCTCGGCGAGCCCACTGGCCTCGATGACGATGACGTCGACACCGGCGGCGGGCGCGGCGAGCCGGTCCAGGTAGAGGTCGAGTTCACCGGCGTCGACGGCACAGCACAGGCAGCCGTTGCCGAGCGAGACGGTCGAGTCGCCGAGTGCGCCCGCGACGGCCATCGCGTCGATCTGGATGGCCCCGAAGTCGTTGACGATCGCCCCGATCCGGCTGCCTCCGCTGCGGTGCAGCAGGTGGTTGAGGAGCGTGGTCTTCCCGGAGCCCAGGAATCCGGCGAGCACGACGACCGGGATCTGCCGCGGACCGCGGCTGTTCCCTGAGCTGTTCCCCAACGGGCGACCTCTCTGACGCACCAGCGCGCACCGGCTCGGGGCCCGGCGCGCGGACGAGCATGGACCGAGCGTCCAGGATACGAGCGGGCTGCAGTGTGGGGAAAAGACGCGTCGGCCTGACCGGGACGGGTGACCGGTCGGACCGCTCACCTGACGGTCGGTCGTCCCCTCGTCCGGCAGGCCGGTCGGCCGCTCGCCCGGCGGCTGGTCGGCCCGCTTCGGCGACTATCCGGCTGCCGGCACCACGGCCACCGGCTCGGGCCCCACGTACCGCGCCACCGGGCGGATGATCTTCGAGTCGGCCGCCTGCTCCAGGACGTTGGCGCTCCAGCCCACGACCCGTCCCGCGGCGAACGTGGGCGTGAACATCTCCCGGGGCAGGCCGCACAGTTCCATGACCACACCGGCGTAGAACTCGACGTTCGTGTGCAGTTCACGGCCGGGCTTCAGCTCGGCGAGGATGGCCTCCACCCGGCGCTCGACCTCCACCGCGAAGTCCACCCGGGGACCGCCGAATCCGAGGGCGATCTCGCGCAGCATCCGCGAGCGGGGGTCCTCCGTGCGGTAGACGGCGTGGCCGAAGCCCATGATCCGGTCGCCCGCGCCCACCCGCTGCCGTATCCAGGAGTCGATCCGACCGGGCACCCCGATCGCGTCCAGCGTGTCCAGGGCTCGGCTGGGCGCACCTCCGTGCAGCGGCCCGGACAGCGCGCCGACGGCGCCGGCCAGGCAGGCCGCGATGTCGGCGCCCGTGGAGGCGATGACACGGGCCGTGAAGGTCGACGCGTTGAATCCGTGATCAATGGTTGAGATCAGGTACTGCTCGACCGCGCGGGCCCGGCGCGGATCGGGTTCGGAACCGGTGAGCATATACAGGTAGTTGGCCGCGTGGGAGAGGTCCGTGCGCGGCTCGACGGGGTCCAGTCCCTGGCCGAGCCGGTACAGAGCGGCCAGCAGGGTGGGTACGGCCGCACAGGCCGCCAGGGTGTCGTCGCGCCGCCGGTCCGCGTCGATGTCGTACACCGGCCGGAAACCCCGCGTGGCGCCCAGCAGCGACAGCGCGGTGCGCAGGCCGGCCAGTGGACCGGAGGCACGGCCGGCCTCGGCGATCGCGGGCAGGACCGCGCTCACCTCCTCGGGCAGGCGTCGCAGTGCCGCGGTCTGCGCGGCGAAGGCGGCACCGCGCTCAGCGTCGGGGAGTGTGCCGTGCACCAGGAGATGCCACACGTCCTCGAAGCCGCGGGTGCGGGCAAGGTCGACGGCCGAGTACTGGCGGTAGTGGTAGAAGCCCTCGCGGCCCCGGACGTCACCGATCTCGGTCTCGGTGACGACGACGCCCGCGAGACCGCGCGGCGCGTCGATGAGGGGGGTGGCGGTCCTGTCGACGGTCATGGTTGTCCTCCCTGGATGCTCTGGGCTCCCTGGACTCTTCGGTCTTCATGCGACTATCCATAGTTGATTAATTATCTGTCAATATTGATTGAATCAACTTGCAGGTATCAAGGTGTGCAGAGGCCGCTACGGTGAACTCCATGCGCGATCACGAACCCGCTCCGCACCGCCCCGGGCGCCGGCTCACCACCAAGGAGGCCGCCGAGCTGCTCGGCGTGAAGCCCGAGACGGTCTACGCGTACGTGAGCCGAGGCCTGCTCAGCAGCAGACGCGAACCCGGCGGCCGGGCCAGCACCTTCGAGGCCAGGGAGGTGGAGGCCCTCGCCCGCCGCAACCGACGAGAGGCGGCCGGCGGTCCGGGCTCCGGCGGAGACCTCTCCGTGCGCACCCGGATCACGCTGATCGAGCAGGACCGGTACTTCTTCCGGGGCGTGGACGCCGTCGATCTGGCCGTCCGCCACTCCTACGAGGAGGTCGCGGAGTGGCTGTGGACGGGCCGGCTGACCCCGGGGGTGACGTTCTCCGCACCCCCGACCACCGTCGAGGTCGCCCGCCGCGCGGTCGCCGCCCTCTCCGAGCACGCCTCTCCGACCGACCGGCTGCGGGTGGCGGCGATCGCCGCGGCGGCCGAGGACCCCCTGCGCTTCGACCTGTCCGAGGAGGCCGTGCTGAACACGGCACGGACCCTCATCCCCACCCTCGTCGCCGCGCTGCCGCCGGCCCGGGACGACCACAAGGACGACGGCCCGCTCGCCCACCGCCTGTGGGGCCGGCTCACCGGCCGTCCGGCCGACGAGGCCTCCCTGCGTGTCCTGGACACCGCGCTGGCCCTGCTCGCCGACCACGACCTGGCCGCGTCCACGCTCGCGGTCCGGGTCGCCGCCTCCGCCCGGGCGCACGCCTACGCGGCCGTCTCGTCCGGCCTCGGCGTCCTGGAGGGCCCGCTGCACGGCGCCGCCAGTGGCCTGGCCCACCGGATGCTGCTCGACGTGCTCGACCAGGGCACAGCGGTCCCGGTGATCGCCGACGAACTCCGCGCGGGTCGCCGCGTACCCGGGCTCGGGCACCGGCTCTACGTCGGCGAAGACCCCCGCGCGCGCGTGCTGTTCGACCTCCTGGAGGAGGTCCCGCGCGCGGAGTCCGCGCTGCTCGCCGCCCGCGACATCGTCACCACGACCACCCGGCACACGCCACTGCACGCCAACGTCGACCTGGCTCTCGCCGTGTTCACCGCCTCCAGCGGCATGCCTGCCACGGCCGGCGAGACCATCTTCGCCGTCGCGCGGACGGCGGGCTGGATCGCGCACGCCCTGGAGGAGTACGGCGAGCGCCCGCTGCGTATGCGCCCCAGCGGCCACTACGTCGGCGCGCGACCGCCGCAGCCCCTCCCGGACTAGGGTCTTTCGTTCGGATCAGGCCGGACCCGCGAGCCCGGCATGATCCGAACGAGAGGGCCTAGGACACGGCCAGGCCGGAAGTCGCCTCGGAACGACTCAGGTTAGGCTCACCTCTGTGAGTAGGTGTGCGACCGTGTCCCGAAACCTCGACGAGCCGCTTTCCGGCACAGCGGCCACGGCGACGACCTGGCTGCTGCTGGAACAGCCCGGCCCGTGGGGTGCCGAGGCGCTCACTTCGAGTCACCTGGACTCCGCGCTGGGCCGGGCCCTTGAGGCCGCCGCCGACGGAACGGGTGTACGCGTCGCCCTGATCCGGCAGCCGGGGCCGCATGCCGACCACGGCGCGCCCCCGGTCCGCCAGGTGTACGCGGCCCACACCGTTCCGGGACGCGTGTGGCTGCACAGCGCCATCACCCGGGATCCTCAACGGCTCCTCCAACTGGACTTCCCCGCCCTGGGAGCGGGCGACCACCGTTCCCTCGGCACCGTGCTCGGTGCGCGGCCGCACCGCGGTGACCCGCTCGCACTCGTGTGCACCAACGGCAAGCGCGACCGCTGCTGCGCCCTCCTGGGCCGCCCCCTCGCCGCCGAGCTGGCCGACTCGGGAGTGCGCGGGGTGTGGGAGGTCACCCATCTGGGTGGACATCGTTTCGCGCCGACGGTGCTCGTGCTGCCGTACGGCTACGCCTACGGCCGCGCCGGGGCCCACACCATCAAGGAAGCCCTGCACGGCGTACGGGAGGGCCGTGTGGTCGTCGAGGGATGCCGGGGGTGCTCCGCCTGGGCCCGGCCCGGCCAGGCGGCCGAGCTGGCCGTCCGGTCCGCCGCGGGCGAGTACCGGGCGGGTGTGCTCAGCGTGGTGCGGACCGATGGCGGAGCCCCGCGCTGGGAGGTCACCGTCGTCCACGCCGACGGTCGCCGTTGGCGCGTCACCGTGGCTCAGGGCGCGTCGCTTCCGCCCCGGCCCGAGAGCTGCGGCGCGGCGGTGCTCGGTGCGCCCGCGCGGATGGACGTGACCCACCTGCGCGCACTGAGCCCGACGGCGCTGGCCGGCTAGGCGGGACGCGCGATCGACGGCAGCGGCCGGCCGGTTCTGCCGAGCATTGATCAGTGCGTCAAGATTGATCAAGAGATCCCCGCCACACGCGCTGGGGCGCTCACGGCCGTCCCACGTACCGTCGTGGGTATGAGCCCCACTCCCCCCGCCCGTCGCCTGCGCCTCGGTCTGCCCCGGCGGATGTTCTCGCAGGTGCTGCTGATGCAGGTGGCGATCGCCGCGGGAGTCGCCGTGCTCGCGACCGGGCTGTTCCTGGCGCCGCTGAGCAAGCAGCTGGACCAGGAGGCGATGCGCCGCGCGCTGGCCATCGCCGAGACCACCGCCCAGGATCCGCAGATCGCCGAAGGCGTCCTCACCGCCCCGCCGGACAGGACCGGACCCGTACAACGGGAGGCCGAGCGAATACGGCGGGCCACCCACGCCGAGTACATCGTGGTACTGAACCGGGACTGGGTGCGCTGGTCGCACCCCACGGCCTCGGAGATCGGCCGGCGCGTCTCCACCGACCCCACCGACGCCCTGGCCGGCAAGGAGGTCATGGAGATCGACAAGGGCACCCTCGGGCGCTCGGCCCGTGGGAAGGTGCCGCTGTACGACCCCGGGCACCGCGTCGTCGGCGCGGTCTCGGTGGGCATCGCCTACGACAGCGTCCGGGCTCGGCTGATCAGTGCGATCCCGGGGCTGTTCGCGTACGCCGGCGGTGCGCTCGCGGTGGGCGCCCTGGCCGCCTGGCTGATCTCACGCCGGGTCCAGCGGCAGACCCGGGACCTCGCGTTCTCCGACATCTCGGCGCTGCTCGCGGAGCGTGAGGCGATGCTGCACGGCATCCGGGAGGGCGTTGTCGCGCTCGACCGCGGTGGCCGGATCCGCCTGCTCAACGACGAGGCGCGGCGGCTGCTGGGCATCGGCGACGAGGCGGTCGGGCGGGCCCCCGACGAGGCGCTCGGCGCGGGCCGTACGACGGACGTGCTCGCCGGCCGGGTGACCGGCACCGACCTGCTGACCGTGCGCGGCCAACGGGTCCTGGTCGCCAACCGGATGCCCATCGACGACGGGGGCGCCGTCGCCACCCTGCGCGACCGCACCGAACTGGAACAGCTGGGCCGCGAACTCGACTCCACCCGTGGACTGATCGACGCCCTGCGCGCCCAGGACCACGAGCATGCCAACCGCATGCACACCCTGCTCGGGCTGCTGGAACTGGAGATGTACGACGACGCCGTGGAGTTCGTCGGTGAAGTGGTGGGCGACCACCGGGCCACCGCCGAGCAGGTAACCGAGAGGATCCAGGACCCGCTGCTGGCCGCGCTGCTGGTCGGCAAGGCGACCGTGGCGGCCGAGCGCGGCGTCGCCCTGCGGGTGTCGGAGCGCACCCGGCTCCCGGATCGGCTGGTCGATCCTCGAGGGCTGGTGACGATCGTGGGCAACCTCGTGGACAACGCCGTGGACGCGGTCGCGGGCACCCCGCACGCGCGCGTGGAGGCCGAGTTGCGCACGGAAGGCCGTACGGTCGTACTCCGGGTGTGCGACACCGGCCCCGGCATCCCGGCGGACCAGCGGGAGCTGGTCTTCACGGAAGGGTGGTCCACCAAGGAGCCGCCCGCGCACGGGAAACGGGGCATCGGACTCTCCCTGGTGCGCCGCCTCGCCGAACGGCAGGGCGGCAGCGCGGCCGTGGGTGCGGCGGCCGGTGGCGGCGCCGAGTTCACCGTGGTGCTGCCCGAGGCGCTGACCGGGCCGGGGAACGATCCGGCGGTGCGCGAGGAGCCTCCCGAGGGCGCCGCCGGCGTCGTCGTCACCGCCGAGGCCGAGGAGGAGGCGCGATGATCGAGGTTCTGGTCGTGGACGACGACATCCGCGTCGCCCGCGTCAACGCCGCCTACGTGCAGAAGGTGCCCGGCTTCCATGTGGCCGGCCAGGCACACAACGCCGCCGAGGCGCTGCGCCAGGTGGAGAACCTGCCGCGGCTGGACCTGGTCCTGCTGGATCATTACCTGCCCGACGGCACGGGGCTTGCGGTCGTCCAGGAGATGCGCCGGCGCGGCCACCAGACAGATGTGATCATGGTGACCGCGGCGCGGGACGTGTCGACCGTCCAGGCGGCCATGCGGCATGGAGCGCTCCAGTACCTGGTGAAACCGTTCGCCTTCGCCGGACTGCGGGCCAAGCTGGAGGCCTACGCCGAGCTGCGGCGGACCCTGGACGGCGGCGGCGAGGCCGAACAGGCGCAGGTGGACCGCATCTTCGGTGCCCTGTCCGCCCCGTCGGAGCCCCGGTTGCCCAAGGGGCACTCCCCCACCACGGCCGAGCTGGTGCGCCAGGCACTGATCAACGCAGAGGGGCCGCTGTCCGCCCAGGAGATCGCCGAGCGGACGGGGGTGAGCCGGCAGACCGCCCAGCGGTACCTGAAACTTCTGGAACGCACCGGACGGACCCGGTTGACCCTCAGGTACGGCGACGCGGGCCGCCCGGAACACCGGTACGCCTGGGTGGCGCCGTAGCGCCGTGAGCGGCCCGGTCAGACGGCCCCGGCCCCGGTCAGCGAGCGCACCTCCGTCTCCGCGTACTTGGCCTCGTCCGCGACCTCGTCCGAGGTGACCGTACCCAGCCAGCCGGCGAGGAAGCCGAGCGGGATGGAGACGATGCCCGGGTTCTCCAGCGGGAAGTACTGGAAGTCGACGTCCGGGAACAGGGAACCCGGACTGCCGGAAACCACCGGGGAGAGCAGCACGAGCCCGATCGCGGGGAACAGCCCGCCGTACACCGCCCACACCGCGCCGCGTGTGGTGAAGCCCCGCCAGAACAGCGAGTAGAGCAGGACCGGCAGGTTCGCCGACGCGGCCACCGCGAAGGCCAGACCCACCAGGAAGGCGACGTTGAGATCGCGGGCCAGCAGACCGAGTGCGATCGCCACGACGCCGACACCGACCGCCGCCCACCGGGCCACCGTCACCTCACTGCGCGGGGCCCTGCGGTGCGGCCGGCGCAGCGAGGCGTAGAGGTCATGGGCGACCGAGGCCGAGGAGGCGAGCGTGATGCCGGCGACCACCGCGAGGATGGTGGCGAAGGCGACGGCAGCGACGATCGCGAGGAGGACCGTCCCTCCGGTGGAGCCCGCTCCACCGCCCAGGTCGAGGGCGAGAAGGGGCACCGCCGTGTTCCCCGCCGCGTTCGAACCGCGCACGGCCTGCGGCCCCACCACCGCCGCCGCTCCGAACCCGAGGACGATCGTCATCAGGTAGAAGCTGCCGATCAGGCCGATGGACCACACGACGGAGCGGCGGGCCGCCCGCGCCGTCGGCACGGTGTAGAAGCGGGACAGGATGTGCGGCAGACCTGCCGTGCCCAGCACCAGCGCGATTCCCAGGCTGATGAAGTCGAGACGGGCCGTCCAGTCCCCGCCGTACTTCAGGCCCGGCGCCAGGAAAGCCTTCCCGTGCCCGCTGCGCTCCGCGGCCGTGAGCAGCAGCTGGTCCACGTCTCCGTGGAACCGCACGAGAACGAGCACGGTCAGCGTGACCGTCCCGCCGAGCAGTATCACCGCCTTCACGATCTGGATCCAGGTGGTGGCCCGCATCCCTCCCAACGACACATAGATCACCATGAGCGCACCGACGCCGATGACCGTCCAGGCCTGGGCCGCACCGCTGGTCCGCCCCAGCAGCAGCGCCACCAGGCTGCCGGCGCCGACCATTTGTGCCACCAGGTAGAGAACGGACACCGTGACCGAGGAAGTTCCCGCGGCGATCCGCACCGGCCGTTCGCTCATCCGCGCGGCCACCACGTCGGCCAGGGTGAACCGCCCGCAGTTGCGCACCAGTTCGGCCACCAGGAGCAGCACGACCAGCCACGCCACGAGGAATCCCACCCCGTACAGCAGCCCGTCGTACCCGTACAGCGCGATCAGCCCGCTGATCCCGAGGAAGGAGGCCGCCGACATGTAGTCGCCCGCGATGGCGAACCCGTTCTCCATCGGGGAGAACAACCGCCCGCCGACGTAGAACTCCTCCGCCGAACCGTGCCGCTTACGGCTCACCCAGGTCGTGATCCCGAGGGTGACCGCCACGAAGCCGCTGAACAGCAGCAGTGCGAGAGTCTGATGGTCACCGGTCACAAGGCACCCCTCCGCACTCCGCGGGTCAGTTCCTGCGTGTCCCAGCGCAGCTCCAGCGCGGCCCGGTCCCGGCGCATCCGCGCGTGCCGGGCGTAGGCCCAGGTCAGCAGGAACGTGGTGAGGAACTGTCCGAGCCCCGCGAGCATGCCCACGTTCACCGCCCCCACCACGGGCCGGGCCATGAGCCGGGGTGCGGTCGTCGCGGTGATCACGTACGCCACGTACCAGGCGAGGAAGGTGGTGGCGCCCGGCACCACGAACCGGCGGTACCTGCCGCGCACCTCCTGGAACGCCTTGCTGCGCTGGACCTCGAGGTACACGTCCCGGGCACGTACCGCCGCTGCGTCCGGGCTCCGGCGAGCGGGCGGCACGGCCGGCGCCGGGCTGCCGGTGCCGTCCAGTTCACCCCAACCCGAGGCCGGCGCGTCGTGCCAGGGGTCTACATACGTCACGTCACGGGCGGGCGCGCCGTGTTCTTGCTGGTTCCCGGCCGAACTGTCGGGACCGTCCCCGACTCCGCGGGAGCGACCTTTGCTTGACTGCATGCCCAAGCATGGACAGACCGGGAGCTTCCGCGACTTCTCTTCCCCAGGCTCTTCACCCCATCAGGTGATTCATCCGATGGGCGGCCGCACCAGTCCTTTGCTATAGGCGTACCGCACCGCCTGCGCCCGGTCCTTGAGGCCCGTCTTGGCGAAGAGGTTGTTGATGTGGGTTTTCACTGTCGCGGTCGACACATGCAGCCGACGGGCGATCTCCTGGTTGCTGAGGCCTTCGGCGATCAGCACCAGGACCTCGCACTCACGCCCGGTCAATCCGTCCGGTGCCCCGGCGGGCGCGGGCGCCGGCGCGGGATGCTGCGAGAGCCGCTCCAGCAGCCGACGCTGGACACTCGGCGACAGTCCCGCGTCTCCCGACAGCACGCTCCGCACGGCACGGACGATTTCGTCTCCGCCGGCGTCCTTGGTCAAGTACCCGCGGGCACCGGCCCGCAGGGCGGGGAACAGAGACTCGTCGTCCGCGTACGTGGTGAGCACCACCACCTGGGTGCCGGGGTACTGCTCCCTGATCCGCCGGGTGGCTTCCACGCCGTCGCAGCGGGGCATCCTGAGGTCCATCAGGACGACGTCCGGGGAGAGTTCTCCGACCAGCCGCACCGCCTCCTCACCGTCCCCCGCGGCGCCGACGACCTCCACACCGGGCAGCAGCCCGAGCAACATCACGATGCCCTCCCGGACCACGGTCTGGTCGTCGACGACCACCACCCGTGCCGGCTTCTTCTCCCCCTCCGTCTCCGTCATACGGGCACCTTCAGCGTCACCATGAACCCCTCCTCGTCCGGTCCCGCGTCCAGCGAACCGCCCAGCAGCTCGGCACGCTCACGCATGCCCAGCAGACCGTACCCACCTCCGGCTGCGCCGAGTTCGCCCGCGCGTCCACCCGAGTCCCGCACGTGGAGTGCCACTTCGTGCTCCTTGTAGTCGAGCCGCACCCGGACCCTGGCGCCGTGGGCGTGCTTGCGGACGTTCGTCAGCGCCTCCTGCGCGACCCGCCGTACCGCCTGGGACGCCTCGGCCGGCAGCGGCCTGCGCTCACCCGTGACGGTGACCTCGGCGCCGTCTGCCGCGCTGACGAGTTCGCTGAGGAAGTCCTCCAGCGGGGTCAGCTCGCCCCGCAGGGCGGACAGCGCCTGCCGGGTCTCGGAGAGGCCGTCGCGGGCCATTCCCCGGGCGGCCACCACCCGCTCCAGGATCCGCTCGCGGTCGGCGCCGTTCTCGATCAGCAACCGGGCCGCCTCCAGGTGCACCAGTTGCGCCGAGAGGCTGTGGGCCAGCACGTCGTGGATCTCCCGTGCGATGCGGGCCCGCTCGGCCAGCGCGGCGGACTCGGCCTCGGCCGCGCGTGCGGCCCGCTCCTGGGCGAGCAGCCGCTGCGCGCTGCCTCTCGCTTCGGCGTCCAGCCGCAGGACGTATCCGGCCAGGGCCATGCCCGCCACGGTGGCGGCCGTGGTCAGCCAGACGTCGCTGGTGAACGCGGAGTACGAGGCCAGTGCCACCGAGGTCACGGGGACGGCGGCCCCGAGCGGCAGCCGCTCCAACGCGGCGACCCCGCAGCCGCACCAGATCACGAGAGCGGGTCCGGTGAACCCGGTGGCCTCGGCGGCGACCGCGACGCACAGGAGCACGCTCATGAGCGCGAGGGACCGCACCAGCCGGTGCTCGTAGGTGGTCGTGAAGAAGGCCCAGGAGACCAGAGCGACGAGGACGATCGCCCCCGCTGCCGCGAGTGCTCCCCAGGGGCCGACGTGTTTCCGGCTGAAGGCACCCCACAGGAGCGTGGCGAGCACGAGCAGTCTGACAGCCCAGGCGAGCAGGCGGCGGGGCATGGTGATACCCGCACGGCCGAGCGCCTCCCGCGACGGCCAGCGTGTCCAGGCGTTGTCCGTCACACCCGCTCCTTACACGCCGAACGCTTGTCGTCCCCGTACGCCGGGGCCGGTCGGCCGGCGGTGCCGGACGACTGGGCCCGCCAGGCCAGGACCCCACCGCGGACCAGCAGGGTGCCGGCGAGACCGAGCATCAGGGTGGAGCTGTCCTGGCGCAGACCGAGCGCGGAGCCGAGGAGAAAGAGCCCGGCGCGCAGAGCTATGCCGAGGCCCCATACCGCGACGCTCGCCTTCGTGCTTCTGCTGCGGACGGCACCGTCCGGAGCCGTCCAGATGCGCGTGGTCCAGCCCCAGCCCGCGCCAATGGCCAGGCCGAGGAGCAGTTCCGTCGCGAGCAGGGCGGCGGACTCCACACGGTGATGGGCGTCAAGTATTCCGGGCTCGCGCAGGGCGACAACCGCCAGGACCGCGGGTGGGAGCCACCAGCGTCGGTCCGTGTCGATCGCGTGGGCACGGAACTGCCGCGCGATCGCTGTGCCGACGACGGCCACGATCACCAGTGCGTTGACGAGCCCGGACATCGGCGCCTCCCTGACCGCGAAGGTGGTGCCGGAAGCGAGCGCTGCCGACGCCTTCGAAGTTACGGAAAGGAGCAGGTCACGGGATCGGAGCTGGGGTGGATCACGGGTGGAGCCTCCGAACGGCCCGCGTCCACCCCCGGGTGGAGAAACCATCCGGGTCGGCTGCGACGACGGCTCGGGGCGCCCCGTGACCCGAGGGAGTCCGGGGTGACGGAACAGGTGCGTCGCAGTACTGCGGTACGACCAGATCGACTGACCGACTGGCCGACTGGCCGACTGCCATGGAGCGACGGCCGGACACCGGTGGCGGTGGAATCCCCTCCCACCGCCACCGACACCGTTCCGCCCTCCCCGACGCGCCCAGGGGCCTCGGTCTCCAGCCCGTCCGCCGCCTGCACGCACCGCCCCCGGCCTCGGGAACCCCGTCGGCCCGAGCCCGGCGCAGCGGTCACGCGTCGATGCGGGACCGGTCGAGCGTCGCCGCCGAGCTGGAGATGAACTCCTTGCGGGGCGCCACGTCGTTGCCCATCAGCAGGTCGAAGACCTGTTCGGCGGCGTCCAGGTCGGCGAGGTTGATGCGGCGCAGGGTGCGATGGCGCGGGTCCATCGTGGTCTCGGCCAGCTGGTCGGCGTCCATCTCGCCCAGACCCTTGTAGCGCTGGATGGTGTCCTTGTACCGGATGCCCTTGCTCTGGAACTCCATGAGCGTGTCCCGCAGCTCGCGGTCGGAGTACGTGTAGACGTACTTGTCCTGCCCCTTCTTCGGCTGGATCAGCTCGATGCGGTGCAGCGGCGGCACCGCGGCGAAGACCCGGCCCGCCTCGACCATGGGCCGCATGTAGCGCTGGAACAGCGTGAGCAGCAGGCAGCGGATGTGGGAACCGTCCACGTCGGCGTCGGTCATCATGATGATCTTGCCGTAGCGGGCCTGGTCGATGTCGAACGTGCGGCCCGACCCCGCTCCTATGACCTGGATGATCGCGCCGCACTCGGCGTTCTTGAGCATGTCGGTCACGGACGAGCGCTGCACGTTGAGGATCTTGCCGCGGATCGGCAGCAACGCCTGGAACTCGGAGTTCCGTGCCAGCTTGGCCGTGCCGAGCGCGGAGTCGCCCTCGACGATGAACAGCTCGCTGCGGTCGACGTCGTCGCTGCGGCAGTCGGCGAGCTTGGCCGGCAGGGACGAGGACTCCAGGGCGGTCTTCCGGCGCTGGGCGTCCTTGTGCTGGCGTGCCGCGACACGGGTGCGGGCGGCGGCGACCACCTTCTCCATGACCACCCGCGCCTGCGCGGCGGCGTCCCGCTTGGTGGAGGTCAGGAACGCCTTCAGTTCCTTGGAGATCACGTTGAAGACGATGCGGCGGGCCGCCGAGGTGCCGAGCACCTCCTTGGTCTGCCCCTCGAACTGCGGCTCGGCCAGACGCACGGTGACGACCGCGGTCAGGCCCTCCAGCGCGTCGTCCTTGACGATGTCGTCCTCGGCCACGCGCAGCAGCTTCTTGGCGCGCAGCATCTCGTTCATCGTCTTGGCGATGGCCTGTTCGAAACCGGCCACGTGGGTGCCGCCCTTGGGGGTGGCGATGATGTTGACGAACGAGCGCAGGGTGGTGTCGTAGCCGGTGCCCCAGCGCAGCGCCACGTCCACGCCCAGCTCGCGCGTGACCTCGGTGGGGGTCATCTGGCCGTGCTCGTCCAGGACCGGGACCGTCTCCTTGAAGCTGCCCTGGCCCGACAGGCGGAGGACATCGCAGACCGGCTTGTCGCTCGCCAGGAACTCGCAGAACTCGCTGATGCCACCGTCGAAGCGGAAGGACTCCTCGCCCTTGCTGCCGCCGTCGCCCAGACCGAACTCGTCGCGGACGACGATGGTCAGGCCGGGGACCAGGAACGCGGTCTGCCGGGCGCGCTGGTGGAGGTTCTCCAGGGAGAGCTTGGCGTCCTTGAGGAAGATCTGCCGGTCGGCCCAGTAACGCACGCGCGTGCCGCTGCGGGTCTTGGGAACCTTCTTGGTCTTGCGCAGACCGCTCTTGGCCTCGAACTTGGCGTCGGCGCCGGCGGAGGCGAAGGCACCGGGCACGCCACGCCGGAAGCTGATGGCGTGGGTGTGGCCGCCTCGGTCGACCTCGACGTCGAGACGGGCGGAGAGCGCGTTGACCACGGAGGCGCCGACGCCGTGCAGGCCGCCGGAGGCGGCGTAGGAGCCGCCGCCGAACTTGCCGCCCGCGTGAAGCTTGGTCATGACGACCTCGACACCGGACAGGCCCGTCTTCGGCTCCACGTCCACGGGGATGCCACGCCCGTTGTCGCGCACCTCCACCGAGCCGTCGTCGTGGAGGATCACCTCGATGTGGTCGCAGTAGCCACCGAGGGCCTCGTCCACGGAGTTGTCGATGATCTCCCAGAGGCAGTGCATCAGACCGCGGCTGTCGGTCGAGCCGATGTACATGCCCGGGCGCTTGCGCACGGCCTCAAGGCCCTCGAGGACGAGCAGGTGCCGCGCGGTGTAGTTGGAACCGTCCCGGTCTGCTCCTGCCAGCAGCGCTGTGGACGGCACGGACGTATCGGCGGTCACGCGGTTCGCTCCTCGCTGAATTTCAGGTGGCCCCCTTTTGGGTAAGGGGGCGGCTTCGGTCGCCGCTCAGAGGGTACCGAGGCCTGGTAGAGCTGGTGTAACGCCACCCTCGGCGGGAACTCAGACTAGACCAGACTCGCATGGACGTTCGATCCCTCGTCGGAGTGAAGTAGACATCAGGTTCCCTTGGAGGCATGAACCATTTAGGCTCCGGGCACGTCCTCATGAACAACCGGCAACCCGGCCGGGAGGACCGAGACCGCAAGACAGCGCGAACCCGTACGCACCCAGAGACGCACTACGGCACATTCGCCGCCAACCGGCAGCAGACAGCCGCCCCGGAAAGAAATTTTCGAGGAAAAGCCACGAGCGGGAACGTTTTGGGGCTGGTTGGATGTTGACCCTGGTACGACAGCTCGTCGAGCTAGAGAAGAGGCGACGTGACTACTGTTCTGACCCCCGCGAGCCCGCTGACGGCCGCCGATCGCTGCGACCGCTGCGGCGCCCAGGCATACCTGCGCGTCGTCCTGCTGAGCGGCGGAGAACTGCTCTTCTGCGCCCACCACGGTCGCAAGTTCGAGCCGGAACTCAAGAAGATCGCCGCCGAGATACAGGACGAGACGGAGCGGCTGACGTCCGTTCCGGACACCGGTTCTGAAGAAGAGCGCTGAATCTCGCACACACGACGAGCCAGCCCCGGCACAGGCCGGTGAACGGGCGGCCGCCCTTCTCGGGAGCGGCCGCCCGTGCTCATGCTCCCCCCCAGGCACTCACTTGCGCCTTCCAGGGCCCTACGTGGCCTCTGTAGCCGCTTGCAGCGTCCGTGCGACCTCCGAGACCCGCGTGTAGACGCCGGGTCTCCCCGGCCGCCCACAGCCGCTTCCCCACGACACCAGACCGATCAGCCGGCCTCCGGCCACCAGGGGGCCGCCACTGTCCCCCTGGCAGCCGTCGGGGCCACCGGCGAGCTCGCCGGCGCACAGCATGGTGGCGGCCCGGTAGGTGCCCTCCGGACCGCCCGGATAGGCCCGGGCACACGAGTCGTCGGGCAGTACGTGCACGCGTGCGGCGCGCAGCCGGCGCGCGTAGTCCCCTCCGCCGGTCGTGTCGCCCCAGCCGGACACCAAGGCCTCGGTGCCCGGCGCATAGGCCGGGTCGTCCGTGCCGGCCATGGCGACGACCGCGCTCTGCGGCAGCTCCCCGGCAAGAGAGACGAGCGCGAAGTCGCCGGAGTCGGACGTGGGCTCGTACGCGGGATTGACCTGGACGCCCCGTACGGCGATCTCCTCGCCCTCGCCCGACAGCAGGTCCGTGCGGCCCGCGATGACCCTGAGATCACGCACACGGTTCGGTGGCACTCCGAGGGCCTCCTCGGTCATACAGTGGGCCGCGGTGAGCACGACGGTGCGGGCTACGGCCACACCGCCGCAGAACTGACCCGCCCGCGTACCTCCGAACCGGTCACGGCTGGCCAGCGCCACGGTCCACGGAGCTTGCGAGACATCTATCGGGAAGCCCCCGACCACCACACTGCCGGCTGCGGCCGGGCCGGCGGTCACCAGGGGTATGCCGGTCAAGGCGGCCGCCAGGGCGAGCGGCCGGATCAGCGCCCGGGCAATGTAACGGCGCATGCAGACTCCTCACTCGGGGATGCTGCTGGGACACCCAGAGTCAGCCACCGGCCCGCCGCGCGCAGCACGAAGGCCCGGTCCTCCTCGAGGAGGACCGGGCCTTCGCCGTCGTACGACCGCGACCTAGTCGAGGTAGTCGCGCAGCACCTGGGAGCGGGACGGGTGGCGCAGCTTCGACATGGTCTTGGACTCGATCTGGCGGATGCGCTCACGCGTCACGCCATAGACCTTGCCGATCTCGTCGAGGGTCTTGGGCTGACCGTCGGTGAGACCGAAGCGCATGGAGACGACGCCGGCCTCACGCTCGGACAGGGTGTCCAGGACGGAGTGCAGCTGCTCCTGGAGAAGCGTGAAGCTGACCGCGTCGGCCGGGACCACGGCCTCGGAGTCCTCGATGAGGTCACCGAACTCGCTGTCGCCGTCCTCGCCGAGCGGGGTGTGCAGCGAGATGGGCTCGCGACCGTACTTCTGGACCTCGATGACCTTCTCCGGGGTCATGTCGAGTTCCTTGGCCAGCTCCTCCGGGGTGGGCTCGCGGCCCAGGTCCTGGAGCATCTGGCGCTGCACGCGCGCGAGCTTGTTGATGACCTCGACCATGTGCACCGGGATACGGATGGTGCGGGCCTGGTCGGCCATGGCGCGGGTGATCGCCTGACGGATCCACCAGGTGGCGTACGTGGAGAACTTGTAGCCCTTGGTGTAGTCGAACTTCTCGACCGCGCGGATCAGACCGAGGTTGCCCTCCTGGATGAGGTCCAGGAAGAGCATGCCGCGGCCGGTGTAGCGCTTGGCCAGGGAGACCACCAGACGGAGGTTGGCCTCCAGGAGGTGGTTCTTGGCGCGGCGGCCGTCCTCGGCGATGATCTCCAGCTCGCGCTTGAGCTTCGGGGCCAGCTTGTCGGCGTTGGCCAGCTTGTCCTCGGCGAACAGGCCCGCCTCGATGCGCTTGGCCAGCTCGACCTCCTGCTCGGCGTTGAGCAGGGGGACCTTGCCGATCTGCTTCAGGTAGTCCTTGACGGGGTCCGCCGTGGCGCCGGCCGCGGCGACCTGCTGCGCGGGCGCGTCGTCCTCGTCCTCGTCGGACAGGACGAAGCCGGCGCTCTCGGTGACCTCGGGCTCGTCGGCGACCTTGGTGTCCTCGAGGACCTCCTCCTCGAGGAGCTCGACATCGTCCTTCTTGGCCGTGGTCTTCTTGGCGGCCGTCTTCTTGGCGACGGCCTTCTTGGCGACCGTCTTCTTCACGGCCGTCTTCTTGGCGGCGGCCTTCTTGGCGGGTGCGGCTTCCTCGGGGGCATCGGCCTCTGCCGAAGCGGCGGGCGCCGCGGGGGCTGCCGCGGTGGCGGTGGCCTTCCTCGTGGTCACCGTCTTCGCCGCGACCGTCTTGGTGGCGGTGCGCTTGGCCGGACTCTTCGCTGCGACGCTCTTGCGGGTGCGCTTGGGCTCTGCGGCACTGACCATCAGCGTCACACCCTCTTCCTCAAGAATCTGGTTGAGGCTGCGCAGTACGTTCTTCCACTGAGTGGCCGGAATCTGGTCAGCTTCGAAGGCCCGACGCACATCGTCGCCGGCGATCTGCCCCTCAGCCTTTCCCCGCTCAATGAGCGCCATGACAGAGACGGACTCGGCGATCTCCGGCGGGAGCGTACGGGATGTGCTGGCCGACACGAACAACCTCTCGGAACGTTGGAAAACGGCTTCCGGCGCCGCCCAGTACGGACGGGAGCCGACCACCGGCCTGGGGATCGGCCGACGGCGCGGGCGGGGGCCGGGAGGATGCACAGCGCCTGCACTGGCGTCCGTATTCCCTCCGCGGCTGTCACCTCTTAGGTCATCGCGCTGTCTCCACGAGCGTTACGCCCAATCTGCGTGGCCCGAGTCACACCCCGTAAGCAGTCAAAAACGGTCAGATGTGGTCAAACGTGATAGTTGGTGATGTACGGCCGAGCACCCTCACGACCGCGGCGGCCCGTCGCACCGGCGGACCTCGCCACACCCCCGGACCCCGCCGGACTCCAGAGCGTCCGGCAGGGTCCGGCGACGGCCGGCACCCGGGGCCAGGTGCCGACGCGAGCACCGCAGGGACGCCGCACACCGGCGACCGCACCGCGTTCCGCACGCAGTCAGTGCTCACGCGGGGCGGGAACCACGCGCTCCACCTCCGGGTGGATCGCGAGCAGCTGACGCATGGCCGTCTCCGCCGCCGTGCCGTCCCCGGTGCCGAGCGCGTCGACGATCCGCGCGTGCTGCGCGAGAGACGCCTCGGTGGGCCGGTCACAGCCGGTGACCGGGCCACCGGAGACCTGGAGGGCCGCCGAGACGATGCCGGAGAGGTGCTCCAGCATGCGGTTGCCCGCGATCTGGATGAGCATCGCGTGGAACTCGGTGTCGGCGCGCGAATACGTGAGCGCGTCACCCTGGGCCATGGCGTGGCTCATGATCTCGACCATGTCGCACAGGCGCTGCTGCACCTCCTCGCGGCCGTGCCCGGCGGCGAGGCGGGCGGCGAGCGGCTCGATCGTCCAGCGCAGCTCACTCAGCTCCCGGCGCTGGTCGTCGCGCTGGGGCCCGAACGCCCGCCACTCGATGATGTCCGGATCGAGGAGATTCCAGTCGCTGACGGGACGCACGCGCGTTCCGACGTTCGGGCGGGCGCTGACCAGGCCCTTGGCCTCGAGGACGCGGAGGGACTCGCGGACGACGGTACGGGAGACCTCGAACCGCTGGCCGATCTCCTCGGGCACCAGCGGCCGGTCCGCGCCCAGGTCGCCGGAGACGATCATCTGGCCCAGCTGCTGGACCAGCTGGCCGTGCAGTCCGCGCCCGCGGCTGCCCCCGGCCCGCCGGCCGACGCGGCCCAGCTCGGGATCCCCGCCGTCCCAGGCGGGAACGCCGACGCGGTCGGCCATCGGGGTCTCGGCGTAGGGGTAGCGGTCGAATCCGCCCGGGCCGGCCAGACCTGAGTCTGCGGAGCGGGCGGCGGTCATCATGGTGTGCGCAAGGGTACTCACGGATCCTTTGTCGGCGTCCCTTTCAACTCCCTTGAGGTCTTTGGTGAAAAGCACACGAAAGGGTGATCGCTCACCCCGTCGCAATTGACGCCTTATCGGAAAGAAATGGGCGTTCTGAGGGGAGTTGTGGGCACAGTGGGTCCAGAACCGTAGGAGCAGCCGTCACCGGAACCTGGTGCGCAGGGTCGTGAGCACGTACGCGCACAGCAGAGCCGTGAGGGACAACGCGAGCGCGCCGCCGACGGGTTGAGCTACGACCCGCGCGGCTGCGAGCACGTACCGCTCCCCTCCGAAGGGCCACTGCAACAGGAGGACCTGCCGCATCCGCACCGGGAAGCCCGCCGCCATCCTGACGGCGGGGTCCCGCAGCACCTCGTGGACGACGGGGACGACAAGGACCGGTACGGCGAGTACGGCGGCCAGGCCGGCCGACGCCGACCGGAACACACCCGCCGCGAGCACACCGGCCCAGGCACACCCGGTGACCAGCCCGAACCAACTCGCGGTGAGCGAAAGCCAGTCCGCGGGAACTCGGGTGAGCTCCCGTCCGTAGACGACGTAGAGCACTTCGGCGTCGCAGCCCACGGTGAGGAAGGCGAGCAGCGCGGCGGTGGCTCCGGAGACGAGCAGTTTCGCGGTCAGCAGGCCCAGCCGGCGGGGCACGGTGCCGCGGTCCGCCGCCAGGGCGGGGTGGCGGAACTCGTCCCCGAACGCCAGCGCGCCGAGCAGTCCGGCCGCGAGCGCCGCGGGCGGCAGCGGCAGCTCCCGCGGCCAGGCGGCGAACAGCCGCGCCTGCGGGGTGTGACCGAGTCGCGCCAGGAGTACGGCTGTGAAGGCGGACACCACCAGCGCGATGCCGCAGGTGAGGAAGCCGGTGCCGATTCCGGTGGCGCGCCGGACCTCGTAGCGGAGGGGGCGCAGGGGGCTGGGGGCGGGGCGGACGGAGATGGGGGGCGGGAGCGGTGGCAGGGCGGTGACCGTGCGGGCGGCGTCGGGGCGGGCGGTGCGACCGGCCTGCGGCTGCCTGGCCCCGGGGAGCCGGGTGCGGGTGCCGGTGGTGCCTTCCGCGAGCACGCTGTTGGTGCTGGGCTGCGGTCCGGATGCCGTCGCGACCCCGCCTGGGCCGGCGTCGGGCGCGGCCGTCGGGTCGGCGGACCGGCCGCCGGCGGTTCGCGCGCGAATCTCGCCCGGACCCGCGCCGGAGGCGTGCTTGTCATCCGGTGCGGCGTCACCGTGCGCCGTGTCGCCGGCCGAGCAGGAAGCGGCGGCCGGCGACATGCTCGGGGCCGCTGTGCCCGGGCGGGGCTCCGTGCGGTCCGGCACGGGCCGTCGGCCGAGCGCATCGCCGGTCGCGGACGGCTCGCCGGCGGCGGCCCGCGCCCGCTCCGGCACCGGGGAACCCGACGGTCTCCGCGTCTCGTCGGGGACACAGAGGCCGGCCACTGCCCGCTCCGCTTCCGGCGTCGACGGGTCGTCCGCGGTGTGCTCCCGATGCCCCGACAACCGGCCGGACGGTGATGTGTCCCGGCCTTTCGACGGCAGAGCCGGCACCGGGGACCGTTGGACCGTCCCGGACCGGCCGGGACAGGGTTCGGCCGGTCGCGGGTCGATCGCTGCGGTGTCCGGCTTCGTCGCCGGCTCTGCGAAGCGCAACCCGGCGGCCGGGGCGTCGGTCGTGGCGGTGTCCGGCTGCGCAGCGTGTGCCGGCGCGGTAGGCGACTCGCCCACGGCCGGACTCGGGTCTTCCGGTGAGGCATCCGGCGCGGCAGAGACGGCCCGCCCCGCCGGGGAGCCGGGCTCCGTGTCTCTGCGGCCTGCCGGGGTGTGGGTGTGGTCGGCTTCGGCCTGGTCCCGCTCCGCCCGCTTGATGGCATGCTCCGCGTCGGCCCGCTCCTCCGGCGGCGTGTCCGGTGCGGCCCGCCCGGACTCGGCGGACGGTGTTCCCTCGTCACTGCCGGCTCCGGCTCCCGGCCCCATGTCACCTACCTCGTCCGCGAGTTGGTGGACGAGGATGCCGTGGCGGAACGCGATCTCACCGACGTCGGCGGTCGTACTGCCGTACACCGAGAGCCGGTTGCCGTCCTCACGTACGACTTCGACGGAGCGGCGGGTGATGCGGGCGTCCTTGGCGAGGAGAGCCGCGAGGCGTGCGGCGTGAGGGCTGCGAACGGCCACGCGCGGGCGCAGCCGGGTCCGGGCGAACTCCCTTGCCTCCTGGTCGGCGACGAGCCTGCCGCCGTCGAGGGTGACGACCCGGTCGGCGGTGCGTGCGGCCTCTTTCGGTTCGGCCGTGGTGAAAAGCACCGTGCCGCCCTGGGCGGCGTGGGCCCGCAGCATGCCGTGCAGCCACTCCGCCTCGCGGGCGGAGAGGCCGTCGGTCGGTTCGTCCAGGACGAGCGTGTGGGGGTCGGGCAGCAGGGCGCAGGCCAGGCCGAGTCTGCGGTCCATGCCGCGGGACAGCGTCCCGAGGCGCTCCTCCCGGAGGCTGACGAGGCCGACCACTTCGAGCACCTCGTCCGCGCGCCGCGCGGGAACTCCCGCGGCTGCGCACAGCATGCGCAGGTGACCACGTACCGTGCGGGCCGGATGGCCCGGTACGTCTCCGAGGAGTACGCCGACCTCCCGCGACGGATGAGCGATCCGGTGCAGGGGGCGTCCTCTGAAGTAGGTGATGCCTCGCCCGTGTTGGAGTTCGAGCATCAGCTTCAACGCCGTGGTCTTGCCCGCACCGGCGCCACCGAGAAGCGCGGTGACATGCCCGGCGCGCGCCTCGAAGGAAACGTCGTCAAGGGCGGGCGGGTGCGCCTTGCGGGAGTCGCTGGTCAGTCCGAAGGCCTGGATCACCTACAGCAAGATAGCGCGAGATGTCCGTTTTCTGGGTATAAGGCGCTGTACGGCAAGCTGCTGTCTGCCCTGACCCCACCGATGGCCGCCGTTCGACGCAGCCACGACTCGGTGCGGACGGCGGGTGTGCCCGGTCGCCCGGCGGGCTCGCCGCCCCGCGTCTCACACTTCCGGGCGCAGCATCGGCGGGTTGAGCAGGGTGGCGCCACCGGCCCGGAAGAGCTGTGCCGGCCGGCCGCCCTGGCGTGTGGTCGTACCCCCTGTGGGGACGAGGAAGCCGGGGGTGCCGGTGACCTTGCGGTGGAAGTTGCGCGGGTCGAGGGCCACGCCCCACACCGCCTCGTACACCCGGCGCAACTCCCCCACGGTGAACTCGGACGGGCAGAAAGCGGTGGCCAGTGACGAGTACTCGATCTTGGAGCGGGCCCGTTCCACTCCGTCGGCGAGGATCTGGGCGTGGTCGAAGGCGAGTGGCGCCGCGGACTCGCCCTCGCGGGCGTAGCCCGCCTGCTGGAGCAGTTCCTCGACCGGTGCCCAGCGCGCGTTGCTCGCGTCGCCTCCGGCACGCGGTGCGGGCAGGTCGGGCGCGAGCGCGAGATGCGCCACGCTGACCACGCGCATACGCGGGTCCCGCTTCGGGTCGCCATAGGTGGCGAGCTGCTCGAGATGGGCGCCCTGATCCTGAACCGGGACCGAGGGGTCGTGTGCGCGCAGCCCGGTCTCCTCGGCCAGCTCCCGCGCCGCCGCCTGCGACAGATCCTCATCGGCCCGTACGAAGCCCCCCGGCAGTGCCCAGCGCCCCTGGAAGGGGGGCTCACCCCTGCGTACCGCCAGCGCGCACAGTGCGTGGCGGCGCACGGTCAGCACGACCAGGTCCACGGTGACAGCGAAAGGCGGAAAGGCTGACGGGTCGTAGGGCATGCCGCGATCATAGTCGTCTTCCTGACGATAAACACTCCCTTCGTCAACCGCATCGGTGGTGGTTCGGCAGGATCCCGGTACGGCTCACAGGGGTCGGCTCGGATCGTCGACCGAGTGCGCCGCGTGAGGTCCCTCTTGATCCCGGGGGAGTCACGATCCCAGTTGGAGTCCGTCCGCGGCCTCCTCCACCACGGCGAGTCCCAGTCGGCTGATCCGCACGGCGAAGGGTGCGCCTGCGACACGCAGCCCGGTGAGGCTGAGTTCGCCCAGCGGTGCGCTTCGAACGGGGCGCAGGGTGACCGTCCGGGCCGGTACGTCGGGGCGGACACCCGCGAGAGCGGTGAGCACGAGGACCACGGCTGCCGCGCTGGTGGCCGCCGGCCGGCAGGCCGCGGGATGCGGGAGGGGTGCGCTGCCGGCGGAGCGCTGCTCGCCGGCGAACATCTCGGGCAGCCGGTGGCCGAAGTGTTCCGCCGCCCCCAGCAGTCCTCGCAGGAGACCACCGGCTTCCTTCTCGCAGCCGGCCGCAGCCAGTCCTGCGACGGCGAGTGCGGTCTCCTGGACCCGTACAGCCCCGGTCCGGTGGCCGAACGGGTTGTGTCCCGGCTCCTCTGTGCCGAGTCCCCGAAGTCCCCAGCCCGCGTCCATCGCGGGGGTCCCGAGCAATCGGGCGAGGTGTTCGGTGCTCGCCTTGTCCAGCAGACCCGGAGCCGGCCGACCGGCATCGAGCAGGCCGGTGTCGAGGAGGTGGACCGTGGTGGCGGACAGATGGGGAACGGGCCGGCCGTCAGGTGCCAGGGCCGCGGCCGGGCGGCCGCCTCCGCGGTCCTCGATCCAGAAGTCGGCCCGGAAGGCCGCACGCAGGTTCTGGGCCCACTGGCGTAACTCCGTGGCGCCCGGTCTGCCGAAGGCATCGAGGAGGTCGGCGCCGAGCAGGGCCGCGCGGTGCGCATGGGCCTGGGTCTCGCAACGGACCGGGCCTGCCGGATACGGGTCGGGGAGGTAGATACCGTCGCCGGTGGTGGTCCGCAGCCAGGTCAGGCAGTGTTCCGCCGCGGGCAGCAAATCCCTCGTCTCCTGCTCGGGGAGCCCCCAGCGGCGGGCCTCCGCGAGCAGGACGGGGAAGAGCAGAGTGGCCTCCGTCGCGGTGCAGCCCGGCGGGAGGTGCGGGCCCGCGTCGCGTCGTGGACCGGGGATCATCCCGGCCCCGGGGCCTGGACCGTCGAGCTGGGTGCGGGCCAGGGTGCGCAGTGTGCCCGCGGCGAGCCGGGTGCCCAGGGGCAGGGCCATGCGGGCGGCGGCGAGTGCCTCGGCGGGGGCCATTCCGCAGCGCCAGGGGGCGCCCGCCGCAAGGTAGGTGTCGGAGGGGTGTGCGGGGTCGCGCAGCAGCAGGGCATGAAGGTCGGCGACCGCCGCGTGCAGCAGAGGGGCCACCCGGGGGTCGTCGCCTGCCGCCTGCGCGGCGGCGAGGGGGCTGGTCGCGGCCTGGCCCGCCGCTCGCAGCGGGCCTGCGCCTTCCGGCCGTACCCTCAGCTCCACGGCCGCCGTCCCGCCCGGTGGCAGTTCCACTTCCCAGCGCAGCATCCCGGCCGACGCCAGCGCGTCCGAGGGCGGCGGGTCGGCGGTGACACAGGCGGCGGCGTCGGCCGTGGCCCAGCGCAGGCCCGAGTCGTGCACGCTGGCCGTGAGGTCGGGGCCTGCCGTGCCGGAGGCGATGGCGCCGAGTTCCGCCAGGTCGGTGCCGAGGGCGACCTCGACGGGCAGACGCAGTGGACGCAGACCGGTGTTGCGGAGGGTGATCCGTTCGGTTCCGTCGGCGTGGCGTGCCCGTTCGACCACGACGTCCGGGTCGGGGCCCGCCACCGGGGTAACGCGCAGGGTGCCCACGAAGCGGGCGCTGTCGGCTCCGGTCATCCTGGCCTGCATCGGCAGGGGTTCACGTCCTGCGACGCGGACCTGGCACCGCGAGAGCAGGCGCCTGCCGCCTCGGTAGAACCCGTCCAGTCCCCGGCCGGCCAGCTGTCCCGGCTCGCCGGAGATGGCGAGGCCGGGCAGGGCCACACAGATGAGCGCGTCGTGCGTGGGCGGCAGTCCGGGCGCCGAGCGGCTGCCCGGGGCTGTACCCGCGGACGGGACCGCGGCGGGTCGGCGGATCCGTCCCGGGACGGGGGACGGCCGGTTGCCGAGGAGGGACGGGGAGTCGGACAGGGAGGCCGGGGCCGGTGGCAGCGGGCGGCCGGTGGGCTCGGGTGCGGCGGAGCCGGCACCGTGCCCGGGGAACGGCCCGCGGCTGCTCCGGGGCGGATCTTCACGGGCGGCGGAGGGCGGAGACGACTGCGACGGCTGCTGGTGCATGCGGTGGCTTCTTCTGCGCTCGGTGCGCCTCGGACGCGCTGGGCGGCCGAAAGGCCGCCCCGGGGGACAGGGAGGGTGCGGCGGCAGGGCCCGTCCGGGCATTCCGCCACTCAGGTGAACGGAAGGGAACTCGTGCGGGTCACGGCTCGGCTGGGAGAAGCCGATCGAATGGCGGCGTGAGCGGGCGACGGGGGCGTCCGTCTCTGCGGCCCTCGACCGGTTGCGCCGACGGGGGCGGGACCGGGTCGAGGGCGTAGGAGGCGCGCTCCGAGGTGCCCGGCCGAACAGGACGGTCAGAGATAGGAGGGCGAAGAGGGCCGATGCGGCAACGGCACCGCACGGACGGCACCGGACGCCTGCGGTGGGCCTGCTCCGATACCCCCGGGCACCGGTGGCGCGGCGTACACATCGCCGGGCGCCGATCGGACCGCGTGGACACGGCCGGACGCCGGCAGTGCCGTGCGGACGCGTCGATACGCCCATGCCACCGCACGGACACACCCGGAGCCCGGTGGGACGGCGCGGACGCTGCCGGACGCCCGTGGCCCCGCGTGCATACGGCCGGGGGCCGGGGACACGATCGGGCACGACCATGCACTCGTAACCCGGCGTGAACCCGGTCGAAGGCCGGGAATCACGCGCGGGGACAGCTGAAGGCCGGTAGCACCGAGCGGACACCGCTCGATGTCCGTGGCACCGCGCGGACACCTCCGTTCCTGAGTCGTACGGTGCCGACACGGCCGGGCGTCCGAGGTGACCGTGGAACGTCTCCGGACGTCCCGCGGTCCCTGCGAA
The DNA here is from genome assembly GCF_043080665.1 of Streptomyces sp. NPDC014991. Classification (NCBI taxonomy): domain Bacteria; kingdom Bacillati; phylum Actinomycetota; class Actinomycetes; order Kitasatosporales; family Streptomycetaceae; genus Streptomyces; species Streptomyces sp. NPDC014991. The sequence goes on along the minus strand of NZ_JBIBVY010000004.1, from coordinate 105,535 downwards.
CACCGGCCGAGAGCCGTGACGATGCCGCGGCACCACCCCGCATGGACGGCGTTGCTCCCGCGCCGCCGGTCCCCCCTGACACTCGCCGGACACTGCCCTTCCTCGGCAGCGCGGGCTCGTCGTCACGACCCGGTTCCGGGTGGCCTCCCCGCTCTGCGCCGGCGCGGCCCCGCCTCTCCCCCGGACGTCGGATACCGGCCCGCCCGCGAACCGGCGGGTGCTCATCCGTCGACCTCGGGCTCAGGGCGCCCGCTTTCCGACGGGGTCCCAGTGGTCGTGGTGTCGCCCGTGCCCGTCGCACGCGCGCGTGTGGCGCTCGGGGTGCGGGTGCGGGGCCGTGTGGGTTCGGGAGCGAACGAACGGGGACGGGAGTCGGCCGGCCGGCGTCGGCCACCGGTGGCCCGGGCCGCGTGACGGCTGCCCTCACCGGACTCGGATCGAGCGCGACGCCGGCGATGCGTGTCCGTCCGCGAGCTGGATGCCGTCTCCTCGGCGTCCGCCGATCGGCTCGCCGCGAGCCCGGGCGCCGGGGTCCGCGAGGGCTCGGTGGGCGCACCGTGCGACGCGGGGGCCGATTGTCCCGCGGTCCGCGCCGAGGTCGCTTCCGCCTCCGCCGGTGTGCGTTGCGCGCTCTGCGCCCGCAGGCAGCGGCGGATCGACTCGGGGTCGAGTCCTTCGTTGCAGGCCTGGTGCAGCAGGCGGGCGAAGAGATAGTCAGGATCGGCGCCCAGCGCCATGGCCAGCGCCTCCCGCGCCTCCAGTTCGTCGCCCATGGACCAGGCGACCCAGCCGGCGAGGGTCAGGGGAGCGGCGGCGTGCTCCCCGTAAGGCCCGACGCAGCGGCGGGCCAGGGCGCGCCAGAGCCGGAGAGCCGGGCCGGCCTCCTCCCCCTCCATCCAGGCGGCGGCCCGGTCACGGGTCGTGCGGTCCTGGAGCCCGAGGATCAGCATCGCCGCCTCGTCGTCTTCGAGGAGGTCGTCGTCGCGCACGTCCGCCGGATGTGTGCCCAAGACCGGCGCTGCCGCGGTGTAGCGGCGGATGATCCGCTCGGCGAGGTCCAGGGTCTCCTGCGCGACGCCTTGGCGGGTCGTCTCGTCCAGGATGCGGGGCACCAGGGTCATGCCGGCCGTGTCCAGCGCGATCTCCTGCTCCAGCGCCGCGGTGGTCTCCCAGGGCTGTAGCCGGACATGCAACTCCCTGAGCGTGCCGCGCACCTGGAGGCCGGCATAGGTGGCCGCGGCGGCCAGAACGGAGGTGCCGGGAAGGCCCATCGGTGAGCCGTCCTCGGGGCAGCAGTCCTCGACCGCGCAGCAGTACGACCAGAAGCGGCCGTCCGAGATGCACAGTGCCTCGATGACCGGCACGTCGAGGCTGCCGCACTCGGTGCGCAGCAGATGGGCCAGCCGGCCGAGTCGTCGTTTGACGTCGCGGCCGGACTCTCCAGGGCCGGGCTCCTGGCAGACGTAGGCCACCATGCGCTCGGGCCGGGCTCCGCGCCGCTCGCTGCCGGTGACCAGCCCGCGGGCCAGCTGCCGTGCGGCGGCCTCCCAGTCCTCCTCGTGTGCGGGGATGCCGAGCCGAGCCCGGCCGCCGAACCTGCCCCGGCCCGCGTGATCGTGCAGGGCGACCAGCACCATGCTGTCCTCCGGGCGATACCCCAGCAGGTAGGGCAGTGCGTCGGCCAGTTCCGCCGGGGTGCGCAGAGTGACCTGCGCGGCCTGCTCGGCCGGTTCGGCAGGCGGTTCCCGACGCGTCAACCCGCTGTTCTCGAAGGGCCCGGTGGTCTCGCTGTGATTCGTCATGCGCCGACGATCTCGCGGATCTTGTGATTCCGCTTGGGCCTGTGGATAAGTCGAATCAGGGGCACGACAAGAACGCGGTCGTTGTCCACAGTCTCGGCCGGGACCGTCCGGTTGTCGGTCCCGTCCTGTTGTATGGGACGCATGGAGCACACGAGTAACGCGGATCTCCGGGCAGAGGCGGACGCCGTCCTCGCCCGGCTCGTCGGGAATGCCTCGGGCGCCGCCCGGCTGCGCGAGGACCAGTGGCGGGCGATCGAGGCGCTGGTCGCCGACAAGCGCCGGGCCCTGGTCGTGCAGCGCACGGGATGGGGCAAGTCCGCGGTGTACTTCGTGGCCACCTCGCTGCTGCGGGCCAGAGGAAGCGGACCCACGGTGATCGTCTCGCCCCTGCTCGCGCTCATGCGCAACCAGGTGGAGGCCGCGGCCAGGGCCGGCATCCACGCCCGGACCATCAACTCCGCCAACACCGAGGAGTGGGAGGACGTCCAGGCCGAGATCGCGGCCGGTGGCGTCGACGTGCTGCTCGTCTCACCGGAGCGGCTGAACAACCCCGACTTCCGTGACCAGGTCCTGCCCAAGCTGTCCGCGGCCACCGGCCTGTTGGTCGTGGACGAGGCCCACTGCATCTCCGACTGGGGTCACGACTTCCGCCCCGACTACCGCCGGCTGCGCACCATGCTCGGCGATCTCCCGCCCGGCGTACCCGTGCTGGCCACCACGGCCACGGCCAACGCGCGGGTGACCGCGGACGTCGCCGAGCAGCTCGGCACCGGCGGTGCGTCGGACGCGCTGGTGCTGCGCGGGCCACTGGACCGGGAGAGCCTTCGCCTGGCTGTGCTGCCGCTCCCGGACGCCGCCCACCGGATGGCCTGGCTCGCCGACCATCTCGACGAGCTGCCGGGCTCCGGCATCGTCTACACGCTCACCGTCGCCGCGGCCGAGGAGGTCACCGCGTTCCTGCGACAGCGCGGGCACACTGTCGCCTCCTACACGGGCAAGACGGAGAACGCCGACCGCCAGCAGGCCGAGGACGACCTGCTGGCCAACCGCGTCAAGGCCCTGATCGCCACGTCGGCACTCGGCATGGGCTTCGACAAGCCCGATCTCGGCTTCGTCGTCCACCTCGGCTCTCCGTCCTCCCCCATCGCCTACTACCAGCAGGTCGGCCGTGCCGGCCGCGGCGTCGAGAACGCGGAGGTCCTGCTGCTGCCCGGCAAGGAGGACGAGGCGATCTGGGAGTACTTCGCCTCGCTGGCCTTCCCCTCCGAGGAACTGGTCCGGCGCACCCTGGACGTCCTCGCCCGGGCCGGACGCCCCTTGTCGCTGCCCGCCCTGGAACCCCTGGTCGAACTGCGCCGATCACGCCTGGAGACCATGCTCAAGGTGCTCGACGTGGACGGAGCGGTGCACCGCGTCAAGGGCGGCTGGATCGCGACCGGACAGCCGTGGTCGTACGACACCGAGCGCTACGCGTGGGTGGCCCGGCAGAGAGCTGCCGAGCAGCAGGCGATGCGCGAGTACGCGGCCACCACCGAGTGCCGGATGGAGTTCCTCCAGCGCCAGCTGGACGACGAGGGTGCCAAACCCTGCGGCCGCTGCGACAACTGCGCGGGTCCGCGCTTCACAGCCGGTCTTTCCACGACGGCCCTGGACGCCGCACGGAGCGACCTGGGCCGTGCCGGAGTGGAGGTGGAGCCCCGCCGCATGTGGCCGACCGGGCTCCCGGCCATCGGCATCGACCTCAAGGGGCGCATCCCGGCCGGTGAGCAGGCCTCGATGGGGCGGGCTCTGGGACGTCTGTCGGACATCGGCTGGGGCAACCGGCTGCGTCCGCTGCTCGCGCCCCAGGCGCCGGACACCGTTGTCCCGGACGACGTGGCGCGAGCCGTGGTCGACGTGCTGGCCGACTGGGCCAGAGGACCCGGTGGCTGGGCCTCCGGTGCCCCGGACGCCGCGCCCCGGCCGGTGGGCGTGGTCACCGTCGCCTCGCGCAGCCGGCCACGGCTGGTCCATTCGCTGGGCCTGCGGATCGCGGAGATCGGCAGGCTTCCCCTGCTCGGCGCCGTGGAGTACGACGGAGACGCGCCCCGGATGCCGCGCAGCAACAGCGCCCAGCGACTGAAGGCACTCGACGGGGCGTTGACCGTGCCGCCTGTCCTCGCGTCCGCACTCACCGAGGCCCACGGCCCGGTGCTGCTGATCGACGATTTCACCGAGACGGGCTGGACCCTGGCGGTCGCGGCCCGCCTGCTCAGGAAGTCCGGGGCGCAGGGGGTGCTGCCGCTCGTCCTCGCCGTCCAGGGCTGACCACCCGGGCGCTCGCCGCAGCCCCGCCGGGCGGAGGCGGGCGCCGCAAGCGTCGGCCGTCTCACCTTTGGGTAGGGATATAAGCCACGCACCAGCAGATAACAGTCGGTGGCCCCAATTGCTCGTTGCCGCATCCAAGTTCGACAGGAAGAATTGAGCTCCGCTCCCCGCACGGCTCGTCCGTGATCAGGCTGGGCTCCCCTGCGGTGCGCGCTCCCCTGGAATCCGACCTCGCCCGCAGTATGGGCGCGTAGCCGAAGGGAGGAACGTGACCTTCGGATTCGCCTCGTCCTCGGCGGCCTCCTTGTCGACGTCCGCGTCCGCCGCTTCCGCCAGCCGCCTGCTCGAGCCGGCGGAGTGGGCCGCCGCAGGAATCCCTCTGCTGCGCAACCCCCGTGAGGTCGTCAGCGGGCTGCATGCCCGTCATCACCCGAAGCCGTCCACGGCGATCGTGGCGGTCCTCGATCCGGACGAGCGGCTGCGGGCCAGCGCCTCGTTCACCCCTCGTCCGGCTCCGGCCGACGGCTGGATGTTCCGCAACGCCCTGCTCGCCCAGTTGCGCCGGGTGATCCCGCACGACCTGCGCCGCCGCACCCCCGTACGTACGGCCGTACTCCTCTACTGCCGCGAAGGGGACGGGCGTTGGACGGAGGAGGACGGCGCGTGGATGTGGGGGCTGCGTGATGCCTGCACACTTCACGGGCTGCGTTGCGGGGCGTACATCACGCTGACGCAGGACGGGTGGCATGTGCTCGGCGAGGGGCGTGGCGGACGCCATCCCCACGCGCACTCGGCGCCGGAACCCGTCGCGACGTCGGAGGTCCCGCCGCTCGTGCCACGCACCGGCGGACCGGTCTCCGAGGTCCTGCGCCGGGCCGCGGCCCGCTGAACGGCGCGGGCGCGGGCGGGACCTCGGCATCACGGCCGGTCTGATCGACGGGGCGGTACCAGTGGGAAGACCTGCCGGCGCGCACGCGGACGGCAACCGGCGCGGTGAGGCACCGGCGGGCGCACCCGCCGGCCCGGGCCGCCACTGACATCCAGGCCCGGATCGCCCTGGCTGCGCTGTGGCGCCCGGCTCATCCTCCGGCCGGCGCACGGCCGCCCCGGCGACCTGCTCAGCACGGCCGGGTAGCTTCGGCTCCACCCTCGGGCTTCCCGGGAAGCCGACCGGGGAATGGTGTGGCCCATCGCCCGTCAGCCGGGCATGCCGAAAGCCGCACCGTGCGGATCCCGCCGGAGCGGCTCCTCCGGCACCTCGGTTCCCCGTGGTGCCGGAGGACTCAGACGCCGGCGCCCAGCACCGAGTTGATCGTCTGCGGGTCGCCGCAGACGATCAGCAGGGCGCCGGCCCGGGAGTGGGCGAGCGGCAGAGCGGAGCCGGCGGCGGAGCCGGGGCCTCCGTTGACGGCCACGACGACCACCGGGCGGGTCGCGGCACGGGAGACGACGGCGGCGTCCGCGTAGAAGACGTCGTCGCCGGCATCGTGCTGCGCCCAGTAGGACGCCTCGCCGAAGGACAACTCGTGCTCGGCCCACGGGTGCTGGGCACCGGTGGTGATCACAAGCACGTCGCCGGGGGCGCGGCCCGAGTCAAGGAGCAGGTCCACCGCCTCGTCGGCGGCGTCGAGCGCACCCTCGGGCGACGCCGGGATCAGCTGGATCTGCGGGTTTGCCGCAGCAGCGGGGGGAACGGCCGGACCGGACGGGCCCGGCTTGGCCGGAGCTCCGTCACGCGGCGTGCGCTGCACCGGCGGCGTGGGCCGCAGAGGGCCGGGACGACCGGGGCGGGACGGAGCCGCGGGACGGGGGCCGGGTACGGGGCGGGGGGTCGGCGCGGTACGGCTGCTGGCCGGAGTGGCGCGGGGACCCTGGGCACTCTCGTGAATCTGAGGCTCCTCGGGAATGAGAGGCATGAGCTGATTTTTATCAAACATTCGTGCGGCGCGGATGCCCGGGTGGCACATCAGTGCCAGTGGAACCGTCAGAAATCGAAGCCGAGCTGACCCTCGATTTCCGGAACGCCTCCGTCCGCCCAGCTGCGGACCTTCTTGAGGTGCCGCCACTGAGGCAACGCATCAAGATACGCCCATGACAAACGGTGGTGCGGGGTGGGCCCCCGCTCCGCCAGTGCGGCCTTGTGCACGGGCGACGGATACCCGGCGTTGTCCGCGAATCCGAAGTCTGCATGGTCGACAGCCAGTTCGGCCATCATTTTGTCGCGCTGAACCTTGGCGATCACCGACGCGGCCGAGACTGCCACACACGACCGGTCTCCCTTGATCACCGTGCGGACCTTCCAGGGAGAGCCGAGATAGTCGTGCTTCCCGTCGAGGATCACGGCGTCGGGACGGACCGGCAGAGCTTCCAGGGCACGGATCGCGGCGAGCCGCAACGCGGCCGTCATCCCCAGGTCGTCTATCTCCTCGGGGGAGGCATGTCCCAGGGCATAGGCGGTCACCCATGCCCGGAGGATCTCGGCCAGTTCCGTGCGCCGCCGGATCGTCAGCAGCTTGGAGTCGGTCAGTCCCTCGGGCGGCCGGCGGAGACCGGTGATCGCCGCGCAGACGGTGACGGGCCCGGCCCAGGCGCCGCGTCCCACCTCGTCGACACCGGCAATGACCTTCGCTCCGGTCGTGGCGCGCAGGGAGCGCTCGACGGTGTGTGTAGGAGGTTCGTACGGCATGGCGCCCTTAGCGTACGCCGCCGGGATCGCCGCGCGACACCCCGGTCCGCCCGTCCCGCGCGGGGACCATCGGCGCGGGGGATCAGGCTCCGTACGGACGCAGCAGCGGGAGCATCAACCGGTCGACCATCTCCCCGAGGTCTTGATCGCTCCATTCACTTCCGCACATCTTCGACCGGTACATCATCATGGCCGGGATGGCGTCGAAGACGTATCCGTTGGCCGCGTCCGAGCGGACCTCTCCTCGCTGTATGCCACGGGTGATGACCGCACGGAGAAGCATGACAGTCGGCTCGACGACGCTCCCCACGATCACCTCCTCGAAGCGCTCGGCTTGCAGTTGATCGCATTCGTGAATGACTGAACGGAGTGCGACGCCGGGACGCGAGAACATGATCCGCCGCACCTGCCGGCACAGCGTGAGCAGATCCTCGCGGATGCTTCCGAGGTCGGGCGCCTTCTCCAGCCGGGGCAGCCCGGACACCAGCGCGTCGGCGACCAGATCCTCCTTGGACGGCCAGCGCCGGTAGACCGCGGCCTTGCCCGTCTGAGCTCCGGCCGCGACGCCCTCCATGGTCAGCCCCTTCCAGCCCACCGTGCTCAGCTGCTCCAGGGCGGCTTCGAGGATCGCGCGCTCCAGCACCGCACCACGCCGACGAGGGGAAGCCGTCCGAGCGGGCGCGGCCGTCCAGCGCGAGGTAGCCATCTGTATTTCTCCAGCATGCAAAGGGAAGCGGGGATTCCGGGGAGGCGGATGCCACGTCGCAGCAACGGGGGACGCGGGGCGCGGCACACGATTAAGTGAACGCTTGCGTTCACTGTTGAGGACTCACTACCGTGGGCGCGACAGTGAACGCGAGCGTTCACTAAAGCCTTGATGGGGGACCCATAGTGACGACCTCTCAGCTGCTCCAGGACGATCGGAAACCGGGCACGGCCCGCCGGGAAGGACATCCCGGCATCGCGCTCGCCGTCATCGCGGCCTGCCAACTCATGGTGGTGCTCGACGCGACGATTGTGAACATCGCGCTCCCGCACATTCAAGACGCTCTCGAGTTCAGCACGACCGACCTCACCTGGGTGGTCAGCGCCTACACGCTCACCTTCGGCGGCCTGCTCCTGCTCGGTGCGCGGGCCGGGGACATCCTCGGCCGCCGCCGGGTGTTCATGGCCGGCATCCTGCTGTTCACCTTCGCCTCTCTGCTGGGCGGTCTGGCTCAGGAACCCTGGCAGTTGCTGGCCGCACGGGCCTTGCAGGGCGTGGGTGGCGCGATCGCGTCGCCCACCTCGCTGGCACTGATCACGACGACCTTCCCCGAAGGCCCCGAACGCAACCGCGCCTTCGGAGTGTTCGCCGCCGTGTCCGCCGGCGGTGGTGCCATCGGCCTGCTCGCGGGCGGCATGCTCACCGACTGGCTCGACTGGCGGTGGGTGCTGTTCGTCAACGTGCCCATCGGCGTGCTGATCGCGTCGCTCGCGCCGCTGTACATCAACGAATCCCGGCGACACCCGGGACGCTTCGACCTCACGGGAGCGCTGACCTCCACGACCGGCATGGCCACGCTCGTGTACGGATTCATCCGTGCCGCGGAGGAGGGCTGGCGGGACGGTCTCACCATCGGCTCGTTCGCCGCGTCCGTCGTCCTGCTGTTCGCCTTCGTCTTCACCGAGATGCGGGCCAAGGAGCCGATCACTCCGCTGAGGATGTTCACCGACCGGAACCGCTGGGGCACGTACGTGATCATGCTCAGCCTGGCCGCGGCGATGTTCGGCATGTTCTTCTACATCGTGCTGTTCGTGCAGAACGTGCTCGGTTACAGCGCCATCAAGGCCGGTGTCGCCTTCCTCCCCGTGACCGTGGCGATCGCGGTCGGCGCGGGTCTGTCCCAGCGCTTCCTGCCGGCCTTCGGCCCCAAGCCGTTCATGATGAGCGGTTCGGCGTTCGTGGTGATCGGGCTGACGTGGCAGACGTTCATCCGGCCCGACAGCACCTACGTCGGCGGTGTGCTGGGTCCCCTGCTGGTGTTCGGCTTCGGCATGGGCCTGAACTTCGTGACGGCCACCGTCACCGCCGTGTCCGGCGTGGCCCAGCACGAGGCGGGCGCGGCGTCCGGGCTGCTCAACGCCATGCAGCAGGTCGGTGGCTCGCTCGGCCTGTCCATCCTGACGACCGTCTTCGGCTCGGCCGGCAAGGACGAGGCGAAGAAACAGCTGCCGAGGTTCCTCGCCGACGGCTCGCCGGAGCAGAAGGCACAGTTCGCCAAGACGCACCAGCTGCCCGCGCCCTGGGGGCACGAGGTGCTCGCCCACGGCATCTCCACGGCCTTCGTCCCGGCCGCCGCGATGGCCGTGCTCGCCTTCCTCACCGCCTGGCTGGTGATCAGGGTCCGCAAGAGCGATCTCGACTCCCTCGCGGGCGTGGCGGGCCCGGGCATCGGCTGATCCGGGCCGCGCGGCGCGGAGTCGCGGCCGGCCGGACCGTCGCCCGGACGCAGCCGGCGCGAACAGCGGACCGGTCGGCCGCACCAGGGACACCAACGGCACCAAGGGCACCGAAGGCACCGGCGTCAGGAACACCAGCGCACACGCCAGGACCACCAGCGGCGCAGCCGGCCCCAGCGCCAGCAGGACATACCCCATCCCGCCCCCCTCCTCTCCCGTGCCGCTTCTCGCCCCCGCCGCTCCGTCCGCCCTCGCGCCGGAAGACGCGGTGCACGGCGGATACGGGAAGAACGAGCGTCGATCACAGAGAGTTCCCGGCGGACACGGAGCGTTCTCCGGACCACCGGCCGGGGGACCCGTCAGAGGCCCGTGGGCACCCACTCCGGCAGCGCCTCCGTGCGCCGCACCCACTCGGCGGGCGGTGCCCCGGCCTTGCCCGCGGCCAGCACGCCGCCCACGATCGCGCAGGTCGTGTCCACGTCTCCGCCCACCTGGGCGGTCGTCCAGAACGCCGTCTCATAGTCGCCGAGGGCCCGCGCGGCGGACCACAGGGCGAAGGGGACGGTGTCATGCGCGGTCGTGCGGCGACCGCTGCCCAGCACGGCCGCGACGGTGCCCGGGTCGCCGTAGTCGAGCATGTCCCGGGCGCGGCGGAGGCCCTGGCCGACCGCGCTCTTGGGCACGAGCGCGATGACACCGTCGAGGAGTGCCTCCCCGCTGGGCGGGCCGTCGGGCGAGCCGGCCAGAGCCGCTGCCGCGGCCACCGCCATGGCCCCGACCACGGCCTCCCGGTGCTGGTGCGTGGTGTAGGCCGAGATTTCCGCCTGGTGGGTCGCCTGCTCGGGATCGTCCGCGTACCAGGCGCCCAGGGGGGCGATCCGCATGGCCGCGCCGTTGCCCCAGGACCCCTGGCCGTTGAAGAGACCGGCGGCCAGCTCACGCCAGTCCCCGCCCTCCCGGACCAGACGCAGCAGGCGGTTGACCGCGGGTCCGTAACCCCGGTCGAAGTCGTGGTGCTCGGCGAAGGAGCGGGCGAGCGCGTCCTGGTCGATCCGCTGGTGGGCGGCGAGGACGGCCAGCACGGAGCAGGCCATCTCGGTGTCGTCCGTCCACTGCCAGGGGCCCGGGGGCAGTTCGCGGCGCTTCAGCAGGGGGTAGTTCACCGGAACGAAGAACTGGGAGCCCAGCGCGTCTCCCACGGCGAGTCCGCGCAGGCTCGCCGAGGCGCGTTCGAGGGAAGAGGAGTCAGCGGTCATCGCTCTGCCACTCTATCCGCTGACCCAGTACGGCACCGGCTCCCGCCAGCGTTCGAAGGGCCGGTCGAGTGCGTACTTGCCGTCGTCCCCGAGGACGAGCATCCGCATCTCGGCGTTCCCCGGATTGGCCAGCGACTCGAAGTCGGCGACCGTCCAGTGGAACCAGCGCATGCAGAACAGCCGCATCGCCAGCCCGTGGGTCACCAGCAGCACGTTCGGAGGGTGGTCGGGGGCCTCGAAGCTGCGGAACAGGCTCTCCAGGAAGCCGCCGACCCGGTCGTACACGTCGGCGCCGGACTCTCCCTGGGGGAACCGGAAGAAGAAGTGGCCGTAGGCGTCGCGGTAGGCCTTCTGCAGGCGTACGTCGTCGCGGTCCTGCCAGTTCCCCCAGTCCTGCTCCCTGAGCCTGGGCTCCTCCCGGACGCGTATGAGGTCGGAGTCGAGGTGGAAGGCGCGGAGCGTCTCGTGCGTGCGGCGGTACGGGGACACGTACACGCTCACGCGTTCCCTGCCGAAGAGCTGCCGGAGCCGCTCTCCGGTCTCCTCGGCCTGCCGCCGGCCGCGCTCGGTCAGCGCGAGGGCGTGGTCGGGCTCACGTTCGTACACGGAGTCGTCGATGTTGCCGGTCGACTCCCCGTGCCGGACAAGGACGATGCGCCGTGGTCGTGCCATGCCGAAACCCTAGATCGAACGGCGGACGGTCGAGCACTCGTATGGGCTCCATACGGCGTAGGTCACATGATCTGCGCGCCGTGGCCCCTTCCGTGACGACGGTGCGACGGCCTCGGACAGTACGTCCGGTTCCCCAACCGACCGATGTGACCTCAGACCGTCCAGGACGGCTCCAGTTCCACGATGTCGCCGGAGAGCGCCGCGACGTCCGCCTCGGTCTGGGCGCGCAGGGCGAGCCGTTCGATGCGTTCGGTGCGGTACTTGCCGTGTTCGGCCGCCGACCGCCACATCGAGAGGATCAGGAACTCCTGTTCGGGTGCCTCGGCGAACATGCCGCGGATCATGCCGGGCGAACCGGCCATGGCCGGGTTCCAGACCTTCTCCTGCATGAGCGTGAAGTGCTCCACGCGCTCCTCGTGGATCCGGCACAGGGCCACCCGGACGAGATCGGCGTCGGTGAAGCGCGGCTCGAAGCCCGTCTTCACGTCGAAGCGGTACTCGAACAGCCTGACCTGTGCGTCCTTGAAGGTGCCGGACTGGGCGGCGGCCAGGCGGTCATGGGAACGGGCCATGAAGGAGTCGTAGAAGGCGCGGCTCTCCCAGAAGGTGAAGACGTGCGCCACTCCCGGCCGCTGCCGGCTCCAGCCCCCGCCCTGTCCCCGGAAACCCGGCTCCCCCGGAAGCCCCGCCCATTTCCGCTGCCCGCGCTCGAAACCGCGGCGGTCGACCACGGTGCAGCGAATCCACTTGACCAGCACCGCGCCATCGTAAGGCCACCGGGCGTGCCACCGGTCATGCTCCGGTGGACAACGCCCGGGCGTGCGCCCCCACGCACGTGGCACGATGGGCAAGGAGCGTCCCACTCAGGAGAGTTGGGGGCGAGCGAGCCACAGGGGGAAGGGGGAGCCTGGTGACCGGCTTCAGCAAGGGAATCCGCAAGGTCGAGATCGCGCTCAAGTGGGATCCCAGTCCGGCGGGACGGCCGCCGACCGATCTCGACATCATCGCCGCGACGTTCGTGTCGGCCGACGCCTACGGGACTCCGGCCTATCTGGTGCACTTCGACAGCCGTTCACCGGACGGCACGATCTTCCTCAACCGCGACAGCACGGACGGCAGGGGCTTCGGCTGGGACGAGGTCATGATGCTCGAGCTGGAACGGCTCGACAGCCGGTACGCGCGCGTGGTGGTGGGTGTCGTCATCCAGCAGCGGCCCGGGTACAAGACGTTCTCCGACGTACTGAATCCGGCCGTGCGCGTCCGGGAGGGCTACACGGTCCTCGCCGAGGACGACTTCGGGTCGGTCCTCGGAGCGACGGCCGCGACGATCGCCGAGTTCGTGCGTGACGACTCCGGCGAGTGGACCCTGCGTCCCGGCGTGCACGGCTTCGACGACGATCCGGCGACCTTCACCCAGGTCATGGGCCGGGCACGCCGGCCCTGACACGGCGACAGGCAAGGGGCGCGCGGCCATGGCGGCGCGCCCCTTACCTGTGGCGACCCTAAGACCCCAGTGGCACGTGGGCATGGGGGTGACCGGCGAGGGAGGGTCCCGTCCGGCAACGGCGGGGCTGCTCGGTCGCCGGGGTGTGCGGAAGGGGCGCCGGCGTGTGGCCGGCGCCCCCTCTTCACCAGGGACTACGTGTCAAGTCTCGTTCCGGCTGCTGGTCAGCTGCAACCGCTGGTCGAGCCGCAGCCCTCGCAGATGTAGCAGGAACCGGCCCGCTGCATCTTCGTACCGCAGGAGAAGCACAGCGGGGCGTCGGCCTGGATGCCCAGCTGCATCTCGACCAGCTCGGCGCTGGTGTGGGCCTGCTTCGGGGCGGGCTTGGCCGCCTCGGTCTCGGCCTTCGGCGTGGCGACCGCCTTCAGCTCCTGGGTGCGCGGCGCCGACTGGGCCAGGCCCTCGACGTCGAGCTCGTCCTCTTCCATGGACTGCTCGTACGAACCGGTCTCCAGGTGGCGCTGACGCTCCTCGGCGGAGTGGATGCCGAGCGCGGAGCGCGTCTCGAAGGGCAGGAAGTCCAGCGCCAGGCGGCGGAAGATGTAGTCGACGATCGACTGCGCCATCCGCACGTCGGGGTCGTCCGTCATACCGGCCGGCTCGAAGCGCATGTTGGTGAACTTCGAGACGTACGTCTCCAGCGGCACGCCGTACTGGAGGCCGACGGAGACGGCGATGGAGAAGGCGTCCATCATGCCCGCGAGGGTGGAGCCCTGCTTGGACATCTTCAGGAAGACCTCGCCGAGACCGTCGTCCGGGTAGGAGTTGGCCGTCATGTAGCCCTCGGCGCCGCCGACCGTGAAGGAGGTGGTGATCCCCGGGCGGCCCTTGGGGAGGCGCTTGCGGACCGGGCGGTACTCGATGACCTTCTCGACCGTCTCGCGGATGGCCGTCTCGGTCTTCTCCGTGACCTCGGCCTTCTCCTTCTCCTTCGTCTTCGCGGAGAGGGGCTGGCCGACCTTGCAGTTGTCGCGGTAGATGGCGAGCGCCTTGACGCCCAGCTTCCAGGCCTCGAAGTAGATCTCCTCGACCTCCTCGACGGTCGCCGACTCCGGCATGTTGACCGTCTTGGAGATGGCGCCGGAGATCCACGGCTGGATCGCGGCCATCATGCGGACGTGGCCCATCGGGGAGATGGCGCGCTCGCCCATGGCGCAGTCGAACACCTCGTAGTGCTCGTGCGCGAGACCGGGGGCGTCGATCACGTTGCCGTTGTCGGCGATGTGGGCGACGATCGCCTCGATCTGCTCCTCCTGGTAACCCAGGCGGCGCAGGGCCTGCGGGACGGTGCCGTTGACGATCTGCATCGAGCCGCCGCCGACGAGCTTCTTGAACTTGACCAGCGCGAGGTCGGGCTCGACGCCCGTGGTGTCGCAGGACATCGCGAGACCGATGGTGCCGGTCGGGGCGAGGACGGACGCCTGGGAGTTGCGGAAACCATTCCGCTCGCCGAGGCGCACCACGTCCTGCCAGGCCTCCGTGGCGGCGGCCCACACCGGGGTGTCCAGGTCGTCCATGCGGACGGCCGTGCCGTTGGCGTCGGCGTGCTGCTTCATGACGCGGTTGTGGGCGTCGGCGTTGCGGGCGTAGCCGTCGTAGGTGCCGACGACCGCGGCCAGCTCTGCGGAGCGGCGGTACGCCGTACCCGTCATCAGAGAGGTGATGGCGCCTGCCAGGGCGCGACCGCCGTCCGAGTCGTAGGCGTGGCCGGTGGCCATCAGCAGGGCGCCGAGGTTGGCGTAGCCGATGCCGAGCTGGCGGAACGCGCGCGTGTTCTCGCCGATCTTCTCGGTCGGAAAGTCCGCGAAGCAGATCGAGATGTCCATCGCGGTGATGACCAGCTCGACGACCTTCTGGAAGCGCTCGGTCTCGAAGGACTGGTGGCCCTTGCCGTCGTCCTTGAGGAACTTCATCAGGTTCAGCGAGGCCAGGTTGCAGGACGTGTTGTCCAGGTGCATGTACTCGCTGCACGGGTTCGACGCGGTGATCCGGCCGGACTCGGGGCAGGTGTGCCAGTTGTTGATGGTGTCGTCGTACTGGATGCCCGGGTCGGCGCAGGCCCAGGCGGCCTCGGCCATCCGGCGGAAGAGGGACTTGGCGTCGACCTCCTCGATGACCTCACCGGTCATGCGGGCACGCAGGCCGAACTTGCCGCCCTTCTCGACCGCCGTCATGAACTCGTCGTTGACACGGACGGAGTTGTTGGCGTTCTGGTACTGGACGGACGTGATGTCGTCGCCGCCCAGGTCCATGTCGAAGCCCGCGTCGCGCAGGGCGCGGATCTTCTCCTCCTCCTTGACCTTGGTCTCGATGAAGTCCTCGATGTCGGGGTGGTCGACGTCGAGCACGACCATCTTGGCGGCGCGCCGGGTGGCACCACCGGACTTGATGGTGCCGGCGGAGGCGTCGGCGCCACGCATGAAGGAGACCGGGCCGGAGGCGTTGCCGCCGGAGGAGAGCAGCTCCTTGGAGGAGCGGATGCGGGAGAGGTTCAGGCCGGCGCCGGAGCCGCCCTTGAAGATCATGCCCTCTTCCTTGTACCAGTCGAGGATCGACTCCATGGAGTCGTCGACGGACAGGATGAAGCAGGCGGAGACCTGCTGGGGCTGCGGGGTGCCGACGTTGAACCAGACGGGGCTGTTGAAGCTGAAGATCTGGTGCAGGAGGGCGTAGGCCAGTTCGTGCTCGAAGATCTCGGCGTCGGCGGGCGAGGCGAAGTACTTGTGGTCCTCACCGGCCTTCCGGTACGTCTTCACGATGCGGTCGATCAGCTGCCTGAGGCTGACCTCGCGCTGCGGGGTGCCCACGGCGCCCCGGAAGTACTTGCTGGTGACGATGTTGACCGCGTTCACCGACCAGAAGTCGGGGAACTCGACGCCACGCTGCTCGAAGTTGACCGAGCCGTCGCGCCAGTTGGTCATGACGACGTCACGGCGCTCCCAGCTCACCTCGTCGTACGGGTGCACGCCGGGGGTGGTGTGGATGCGCTCGATGTGCAGCCCCTTGTTCCCCGCCTTGCCGCCCTTGGCTCGGGAACCTCGTGCCGGACCGCTCGCCGTCTCTGTCATGCCGCCTCCCTGGTACGGGCAAAACGCCCTGAAGTGCCCCGTTTGTTCCCGTGGCACGGTGTTCTGTCATGTGTTGCGGGCACCCTCAGCTGCCGCCCGCAACAGGTCTTTGTAGGCCGCCTCCCGGCCGGGATCCGGGTCTCCCCCCGGCTCCCGGCCCGCCGGTCAGTCGGCGGCGTGAGCGGGCGCCGGGACCTGGGTGGTCCCGCCGGGCCCGCAGTCTGCTTCCCGGTCACCCGGGCCCTCGCCGTCCGCGGCGGGGCCTCGCGTGGCCCGCCTCAGCTCCGCGATCGCGGCCTCGAAGTCGTCGAGCGAGTCGAACGCCCGGTAGACGGAGGCGAACCGCAGGTAAGCGACGAGGTCGAGTTCCTGCAAGGGGCCGAGTATGGCCAGACCCACGTCATGGGTGGTCAGCTCGGCGCTTCCGGTGGCGCGCACCGCCTCCTCGACCCGCTGGCCGAGCTGGGCGAGTGCGTCCTCGGTGACAGGCCGTCCCTGGCATGCCTTGCGCACACCGTTGATGACCTTGGCGCGACTGAACGGCTCGGTGACCCCGGATCGCTTGACCACCATGAGCGAGCACGTCTCCACGGTCGTGAAACGACGGGAGCAGTCGGGGCACTGGCGGCGCCTGCGGATCGACGTGCCGTCGTCAGTCGTACGACTGTCGACCACGCGGCTGTCGGGATGCCTGCAGAAGGGGCAGTGCATGATCTCCAACCCTCCTCACAGCAGTCTCGTTGACTCCACCAGACCCACGGGCCCCGCGAAGCAGCCCTAAGCATAGGCGATCGACGAGCCATCTCCGACCGGGGGACCACAACTTGTGGGCTGCTGTAGCCATCCAACCACTAGATGTGGGGATTCACCCATACAGCCAGGCAGACACGCGTGTCGCGGCAGAACAGGGGATCCCGGGCATCGGCGGTGACCACACCCGACACGCGCACGCGTACCCGTGCCACCGTGACGCATACGCGGATAGCGTGGACACCGCACGGAGGAGCGTGGCACTCCGGCACAGAAGGGCCCCGGATCCCGGACCGCGGGGCTCCGGATGGCAGACTGAGGGCGCGGCCCACAAGTTCGGCGACCCCGGCGGTGAAGAGTACAGCAATGGGCGCTTTTGTCCGCCAGGTGTCGGATGAGCCATACACCCAGACACACGATCGCGTCACGCGAAACGCACTTTTTCACTCGAACGTGTGTTTGGCGCAACCTTTCGAAAGCAACTACCGTTGTGCAGCAGGGAGACCATCGAGAGGGGCCGCCGTGACCACCACCGCAGACAGTGCCACCATCACCGCCCAGGACCGCTCCCAGGGCCGAGTCGAGCCGGTGCACGTGACGAACGAAGTGACGAATCCCGAGGGACACAAGCGCTCCCTACCGGGCCGGCCTCCGGGCATCCGGGCGGACAGCTCGGGGCTCACCGACCGGCAGCGCCGGGTGATCGAGGTCATCAGGGACTCGGTGCAGCGGCGAGGCTACCCACCGTCGATGCGGGAGATCGGCCAGGCCGTCGGCCTGTCCAGCACGTCCTCGGTCGCCCACCAGCTGATGGCACTGGAACGCAAGGGTTTCCTGCGTCGCGACCCGCACCGCCCGCGCGCGTACGAGGTGCGCGGCTCCGACCAGGCCGTGACGGTGCAGCCCACGGACACCGCCGGCAAGCCCGCCGCGTCGTACGTCCCGCTGGTCGGCCGTATCGCGGCCGGCGGCCCGATCCTCGCGGAGGAGTCCGTCGAGGATGTCTTCCCCCTCCCCCGCCAGCTCGTCGGCGACGGCGAACTGTTCGTCCTGAAGGTCGTCGGTGACTCGATGATCGAGGCCGCGATCTGTGACGGTGACTGGGTGACCGTGCGCCGCCAGCCGGTCGCCGAGAACGGCGACATCGTGGCCGCCATGCTCGACGGCGAAGCCACCGTCAAGCGCTTCAAGCGCGAGGACGGCCACGTCTGGCTCCTCCCGCACAACGCGGCCTACGAGCCGATCCCCGGCGACGACGCGACGATCCTGGGCAAGGTCGTCGCGGTGCTGCGCCGCGTGTGACGAACGCGGCAGGCGGGCCCCGGCGGCTCGCTCCCTGACCGGGCCCCGGAACCTCTGCGCCGGTTCCGGGGTCCTGCCTGTGCCCGGGTGGCCGCACGGACGGCTGCCGTCGTGGGGTGGTCCGCCCAGTGCGGTCGGACCACCCCACGGTCACGTCGCCGCGTGCTGCGTCTCCGGCCGCTGCGTCTCTGCCCGCTGGGTCTCGCCCTGCTGCGCCGCCGCGTCGATAGCCGCCAGCGACCTGCGGACCTGGTTACGGTCCGTGGTGTACCAGAATTCCGGCAGCGACGATTTCAGATAGCCGCCGTATCGCGCGGTGGCCAGCCGCTGGTCCAGTACGGCGACCACCCCCCGGTCGCCGGACGCCCGTACGAGGCGGCCGGCGCCCTGCGCCATCAGCAGGGCGGCGTGTGTCGCGGCCACCGCCATGAACCCGTTGCCCCCCGCTTCCTCCACCGCCTTCTGGCGCGCGCTCATCAGCGGGTCGTCGGGACGCGGGAACGGGATCTTGTCCATGACGACCAGCTGGCAGCTGGGTCCCGGGACGTCGACGCCCTGCCACAGCGAGAGCGTGCCGAAAAGGCAGGTCTTCGGGTCGGCCGCGAAGTTCTTGATCAGTTCACCGAGCGTCTCCTCGCCCTGGAGGAGGATCGGGAACTCGGGGATCCGGGAGCGCAGCTCCTCCGCCGCGAGCTGGGCGGCCCGCATGGAGGAGAACAGCCCGAGGGTGCGGCCGCCGGCCGCCTGGATCAGCTCGGTCAGCTCGTCCAGCATGTCGGTCCGGTCGCCGTCCCGCGCGGGGCGCGCCAGGTGCTTGGCGACATACAGGATGCCCTGTCTGCGGTAGTCGAAGGGGGAGCCGACGTCGACACCCTTCCACTTCGGCAGGTCCTCGCCCTCCACGCCTTCGGGCCCGAGCCCCAGGGAGGCCCCGACCCCGTTGAAGTCGCCGCCCAGCTTGAGCGTCGCCGAGGTGAGGACGACGGCACGGTCGGCGAAGAGCTTCTCCCTGAGCAGCCCCGACACCGACATGGGGGCGACCCTGAGGGAGGCGCCGAAACGGTCGTGCCGCTCGTACCAGACGACATCCCACTCCGAGCCGTTCACGACCCGCTCCGCCACATCGTGCACCGACTCCACGGACGCGAGCGCCTGCTTACGGACCGCGTCCTCGTCCTGGACGGACTTGTCGCGCGTCGCGCCGATCCCCGAGATGACCGTACGGGCAGCGTCGCGCAGCGCCATCAGGGCGTAGCCGAGATCCTCCGGGATCTCCTCCAGACGGCCCGGCAGCGCCAGCTCCATGAGCCGCTCGAAGCCCTCGGCGGCGGTCTGCAGCTGGTCGGCGGCCTTCTCGTTGACGAGCTTGGCGGCACGGCGCACGGCACGGTTCACCTGGCCGGGCGTGAGTTCGCCGGTGGCGACGCCGGTGACACGGGAGACGAGTTCGTGCGCCTCGTCCACGATGAGCACCTCGTGCTGAGGCAGCACCGGGGCGCCCTCGATGGCGTCGATGGCCAGCAGGGCGTGGTTGGTGACCACGACCTCGGCGAGCTTGGCGCGCTCGCGGGCCATCTCCGCGAAGCACTCGGCACCGTACGCGCACTTCGACGCGCCCAGGCACTCCCGCGACGACACCGACACCTGCGCCCAGGCGCGATCGGAGACGCCCGGGCTGAGATCGTCCCGGTCGCCGTTCTCCGTGTCATCCGCCCAGTCCCGTAGCCGCAGCAGGTCCTGGCCCAGCTTGCTGGTGGGCGCGGCGGCCTCGAACTGGTCGAAGAGGCCCTCCTCCTCGTCCTGCGGCATGCCCTCGTGCAGCCGGTGCAGGCACAGGTAGTTCGACCGGCCCTTGAGCATGGCGAACTCCGGACGGCGGCGCAGCAGCGGGTGCAGGGCGTCGACCGTACGCGGCAGGTCCCGCTCCACCAGCTGGCGCTGGAGGGCGAGTGTGGCCGTCGCGACGATCACCCGTTCTCCGTGCGCGAGCGCGGGCACGAGATAGCCCAGCGACTTTCCGGTGCCGGTGCCGGCCTGGACCAGCAGGTGGGATCCGTCGTCGATCGCCTCGGCGACCGCTTCGGCCATGGTGACCTGGCCGGGGCGCTCCGTGCCGCCGACGGCAGTGACGGCGGCATGCAGGAGTTCGGGAAGTGAGGGCTTCGTCATAGCCCGACCACCCTACGGCCCTGCACTGACAAACGGGGTCTCGTGGCGGCGACAGGGGGCGGGATCACGGCCGGGGCTCCTGGTGGGGGCGGGGGAATCGGCGAGGCCGGATCGGGGGGACGGGGCGGAGGGGGAGGTCGTCGGGGTGGGGCGTTGAGGGGCGCTCGGTGAGGCGGAGATTTCTTCGGCCGCGGGGAACATCGGGGATCCGCCGTTCGTATCTCATGGTGAGCACTCGATGACTGAACGCTACAGAACATGGCGCAGGAGTCGGTCCCGGATCATGAGGGCGGCCCGCTTGGCAGGCAGGTCGACCTCGGCCGCGTACCGGAAGCCCGCGCTCAGGAACGCGGCCACGGAGGGGGTGTTGCACAGATCGGGTTCCGCTACGACGCGTGCGCATGCGGGACGCCGGTCGAGGACCAGGTCGGCCACGGCTCGGAGCAGGGCGGTTCCCAGCCCTCGTCCGCGGTCGGCGGCATCACCGAGAAGGAGGTGGATCCCGGTGTCGTGCGGACGGGCCGGGTAGTGGCGGGCCAGTGGATCCAGGTCCGCGCGGTAGATCTCCCAGTAGCTCATCGGGGTGCCGTTCAGTACGCCGAGGCACGGCACGCTGCGTCCGTCGCCGGCCAGCTGGGTCCGCAGATGGTCCTCGGTCCGGCTCCGGGATCCGGCCAGGTCCCAGAAGGGGGCGACGGCGGGGTCGTTCATCCAGCGGTGGACGAGCGGCAGGTCGTGCTCGATGCGTACAGGCATCAGGCGGAAGGTGCCGGCCGAGGTGGTGACCGGCCCCCAGGCGGAGGGCCGGTCGAGCAGGCCGACCGTCCCTCCGGCGCAGAAGGCGATGAAGTCGGCGGGCAGGCGCAGGTCCAGCGTGTCCTCGCTGTCCGGGTCGTCGTCCTCGACGGTGAACCCGCGGAAGCGTGAGCTACGAGGGGCCGCGGTGTCCGGTCCGGGGCCGGCGCAGCCCTGGTGGGCAGGGGCGGGGCTGGTTGCGGCGCCGGCGTCGGTGGGAGGCACGGTGCGCTCCTCTCAGGAGACGAGGTGGTTCATGTTCCTCGGATGTGCGGGAAGACGGTGCGGCTCGCCAGGGGTGCGGTCCGCTCGGGCGGCGCCCCGGGGTGTCGCGCTCAGGAATGAAGGGGGTTGGCGATGGTGACGTAGACGGACTGGGTGTCGACCGGGCCGACGAGTTCGTCGAGGCCGTGCAGCCGGGTCAGCAGATTGGCCTTGCAGCGCAGGACGGGAGAGTCGAGCAGGCGGCCGGGCAGGGAGGTGCGCAGCGGGGCGGGTCCCGTGGCGAGGTCGGTGAGGAAGCGGCGGAAGGCCGCGAGGAGCAGCCGTTCGTCGGCCAGGTGCTGGGAGCCGAAGGCGCCGATCAGCCCCAGCACGTTGTTGACGGCGAGGTAGTAGGCGAAGCGTTCGTCGGTGACCTCGTCGGAGACGAAGGTGTCGCTGTGCTCACCGATGCCGGGCAGCCGGGCGTCCAGTTCGGCTCGCCGGGACTCTCGGAAGTAGTACCCCTGGTTGTCGCGGTAGCGGCCGCCGGCGGGCCAGCCGTCGCGGTCGAGCAGGAGCAGGGTGTTCTGCTGGTGGGCCTCGAGAGCGATGCCTGCCTCGCCGTCCAGCCAGAGCACGGGGCGGACCACGTGCTCCAGGTAACGGAGGAACCACTCCGTGGCGACGGCGCCGACCGGCCGGCCGGTGTGCGCGGCGAGCCTCGCGACGAGTCGTTCCAGCCGGGAGCGCATCGGCCAGGTCCCCTGTCCCCGTGAGGACTCGGCGGTCTGCTCGGCGACGGGACGGGGCGAGAGCAGTCCGGCGACGCAGCCGGCGTCGTCGGCCGGGGTGAACGGGTTGTGCCGGATCACCACGTCGAGGCCCGGCACGGGCAGGCCGTCCGGGTCGTCGACGGCGAGCCAGGCCGGGTCGCGGACGATGTCGAAGCCGGGGTGCACGGCCTGCCACTGCTCGGCCAGGCCGGTGCGCAGCAGCCGGTGCACCTCGACTCCGCGGTGGAGCTCTTTGCGCAGGTTCTCGCGGCGGGAGTTGGTGATGCGCAGGCCCAGCGACAGTTTGAGCATCGCGGGGGCGCCGGACCGGTGGACGGTTCGTACGGAGGAGGTGGGATGCCAGGGAGCACCGAGGAGGCCGAGGTCGCGCAGGAGTCCTGAGCCGAGGAGTGCGGCGACGGACGGGCGGTGCCGTACCTCGCGGGCCTGCCAGGGGTGCAACGGCAGGGCGGTGTAGCCGTCGGGCAGGGGGAGTCCGGTTCCGGCAAGACGTCGGACGAGGTGGCCGGCGGGGACGGGACGGCCGCGTTCGGTCCAGGCGGTGTCGGTCGCGAGGAGGGAAGGGGCGACAGCCAGCCAGTGCAGGGGGAAGGAGCCGTGCAGCTCGGGTGAGTACCGGTCGGCCTCGGCCTCGGTCAGGCCTTCCCGGCTCTTCGGGGTCGGGTGCAGCGGGTGGCCGAGGAGAAGGGACTGTTCGGCACTGAGGAAGAGGTCGGGGGCGTCGGCCGAGTGGTCGCGCCGGTGGCGGATGAAGGCGGCGGTGCGGCGGACGGAGTCGGCCACTCGCGTCACCAGGTCGTCGTCTCCCGGGCCGGCGGCGGTGCTCTGCGAGGTCCGGACGGCGCCGCGCCGGTCATCGGCTGGTTCCCTTACGAGCAGTGCCGCGAGTGTGACGGCGTCGACGGGCGGCGCGGTCTCGGGAGCGCCGGTGAAACGGGGAGGGCCCAAGCGGTGCCAGCCCGTCGGGGACCAGTAGCGGACCGGCACGGTCAGTGCGGTGCCGCTGGCGGGCAGCGGGATGTGGAGGCTGCCGGTCGTGGGGGCGGCCAGGCCGGTCTCGCGGACCCAGCAGCGCAGCAGGTTCTCCACCGCGGCGGCCTGGGCCGCGGTGCGGGGATCGGGGCTCTCCAGGGGGTCGGCGCCTGGCTCGGTCCGTCGCGTGAGGTCCGCGTCCCGCCGCTTCTGCTGAGGAAGCGATTCGGTGAGCGGTACCGGTGTGGCCGGGGCGCCGGAGCCCCCTGGTTCGTCGGGGGCGCCGGAGTGGCCGTCGGGAGTGGGTGTGGCGTTCATGACGGCTCCTCGGGGCTGGAGGTGAGGTGGTGCGGCTCGGTCGGCCGTCCGCTCGGTCGCCGCATCGTCTGGGTGGGGGTCGCCGGAGCGACGGGGTGGGTGGGCGAAGAGAGCTGGACGTGGACGAGATGGCTTTGCGGTCGGTGCCGGCGGGCGGCGTCGGCCCGGACGTCCGGGAAAGGGGGCGTGGCGTGAGGGGACGGAGTGACGGCCCGATGGCCGGCACCTGTGTCAGGGGCCGGGTGGGGTGCGGGTGGTGCTCAGCCGGCGCGCTCGGCGGGGCCGTGGCGGCCTGGGTGGTGTGGGCCGTGGGTCTCGTGCCGGCGGGCCGCGGCCGCCACCGCGTCGGCCAGGCGGTCGAGTACGGCCGTCGCCTGTTCGTCACTGATCGTCAGTGGGGGAAGCAGCCGGACCACGGACGCGTGACGGCCGCCGAGTTCGACGATCAGGCCTCGCTGGAGACACTCCCGCTGTACGGCGGCGGCGAGTTGGGGCGCGGCGGGGTGCGGCGTGCGGGTGGGCTCCTGCCCTGCCGGTGTGGCGCCGCGCTCGCCGAGGGCTGGTCCGGAGCCGGGGACGAGTCCGGAGCCGGGGACGGGGACCGGGACGTGTCCGCGGCCGGGGACGGGTCCGTCGGCTTCCGGGTCGACCAGTTCCAGTCCGATCATCAGCCCCCGCCCCCGTACGTCGCCCACGCAGGGGAACTCGCGGGCCAGGTCCTGGAGCCGGGACAGCATGCGGGAGCCGAGGGCGGCGGCGCGGTCGGCGAGGCCGTTCTCGCGGACGTAGGCGAGGGTGGCGGTGCCCGCGGCCATGGCGAGCTGGTTGCCGCGGAACGTGCCGGCGTGGGCGCCGGGCTGCCAGACGTCGAGATCGTCGCGGTAGACGATCACGGCCAGGGGGAGACTGCCGCCGATGGCCTTGGACAGGACCATGACGTCGGGGGTGACGCCGCTGTGGCCGACGGCCCAGAAGCTGCCCGTCCGGCCGACACCGGTCTGGATCTCGTCGGCGACCAGCGGGATGGACCGGTCCGCCGTGAGCTGTCGCATGCGCCGCAACCAGTCGTCCGGCGCGGGAATCACACCACCCTCGCCCTGGACGGGTTCGACGATCATCCCGGCGGGCAGGGGGACGCCCGACTTGGGATCGTCGAGGAGGGACTCGGTCCAGCGGGCGGCGAGTTCGGCGCCGCGCGGACCGCCGACACCGAAGGGGCAGCGGTAGTCCTGCGGGTAGGGCAGGCGGGCGACCCGGACATCGGGGGCACCGCCGGAGACGGCCAGGGCGCCGGTGGTCATGCCGTGGTAGGCGCCGGTGAAGGCGAGCATGCCGGCGCGGCCGGTCGCGGCCCGGACCAGGGTGAGGGCGGCCTCGACGGCGTCGGTGCCGGCCGGTCCGCAGAACTGCACGCGGGCGCGGCCGGCGAGGCCGGGCGGAAGCGTGCGGAACAGCTCCGTGACGAAGGCGTCCTTGACGGGGGTCGCCAGGTCGAGGACGGAGAGGGGGGCGCCGGAGTCGAGGACCGCGCGGATGGCCTCCAGCACCACGGGGTGGTTGTGGCCGAGCGCGAGGGCGCCGGCGCCGGAGAGGCAGTCGAGGTAGCGGCGCCCGTCGGCGCCCTCGATGGTGAGCCCACGCGCCCGGACGGGCACGATGGGCAGGGCGCGGGCGTAGGTGCGCGCCGAGGACTCACGCGCCGACTGGCGTCTGAGAACTCCCTCGTGCACGGCCCGCGTCTGCCCGGGCGTGCCTCCTGCCACCGACTCCGTAACGGCCACGACGCGCTGTCCTCCCCGCTGTCCAGAGGCGAGTTGATCCGCGGGGACCGGGCTCAGCCGACAGTCCCCCCACCGCCTACAACCGCGGACCGTTCAGCGGGTTACGGGTTGCGTCGAGATCGGTGCCGTGACTGCCGCCGGAAGGTGTCGTGCCGTTCCGGTTCGGCGTCCGTGCCGTCCGGGGCGCGGTACGGCCCCGGACGGGCGTGGGAACGCCGGCCAGGGCCCGGACCGGTGGGCCGCTCAGTGTGCCGTCTGCGGCGTCCGCGCCCGCGTGGACTCCCGGACCTCCGCGGCGGCGGCCACGACGTCGTCCAGCAGCGCGTCGATCTCCTCCGTGGTGGTCGCCGGGTTCAGGAAGACCAGCTTCAGGTGCACCTGTGCCTGCCCGTCCTGGCGCCGTACCTTCGTGCGGGCCAGCAGGGCCTTGCCCTCGGCCATCAGGTGCCTGCGGACCGCGGCGTTCCAGGCGCTCTCGTCCTCGACGGCCGAACCGGCCCGGCAGCGGAAGACCACGGTGCTGAGGACCGGTTCGGCGAGCAGGTCGAGGTCCGGGTCGCGGGTGACGCGCGCGGCTGCGTACCGGGCCTGGGAGTGACAGGCGTCGACCCATTCGCCCATGCCCTCGCGGCCCAGGGCCAGCAGCGAGGCCGCGATCTTGAAGGCGTCGGAGCGGCGGGTGGTCTGGAGGGAGGTGCCCAGGAGCGCGGTGTAGCCCTCGGCCTCGTCGTCCGGCGGGTTGAGATAGACGGCCTGCTGGCCGAGCGGGTTCATCCGGGCCCGGTCCCGTACCAGGAGAATGCTGGAGGACGCCGGTGTCCAGCCGAACTTGTGCAGGTCGAAGGCGATGGAGTCGGCTTCCGCCAGTCCGTCGAAGAGGGGGCGGAGCGTGTCCGAGAACAGGGCGCCGATGCCGTACGCGGCGTCGACGTGGAGCCAGATCCTGCGTTCGGCGGCGAGGGCGGCGAGCTCCGGCAGCGGGTCGAAGGAGCCGTGGTCCGTGGTGCCGGCGGTGGCCACCAGCGCGATGGGGACCTCGTCGGGGGCGAATCCGTCCAGGAGCCGGCGTGCCTCCTCGGGGAGCATGCGGCCTCGTTCGTCCGCGGGCACCCGCACCACCGCGTCCCGGCCCAGCCCGAGGAAGCCGGCGGCGCGTGCGACGGAGAAGTGCGCGGCGGTCGAGCAGAGGATCCGCGGCCGTACGGCCCGGCCGGCGAGTCCGGTGTGGGAGATGTCGGCGCCGGTGACGCCGCCGAGCACGTGGTCGCGGCTGAGCAGCAGGCCCATCAGGTTGGAGATGCTGCCGCCGGGGGTCAGGGTGCCGGAGGCCGTCTCGCCGTAACCGACCCAGTCGGCCATCTCGGCGATCAGCCGGCGTTCCAGTTCGAGGGCGAAGGGGCCGCTCTCCCAGGAGTGCAGCGACTGGTTGAGGACGGCGGCGAGGAGTTCGGCGGCAGCGGCGGCGGGCGTGGGCGCGCACTGCATCCGGGAGACGGCGGCCGGGTGGGTCAGGTCGGCCGCCCCGGCCGCGTACGCCTCGAACAGCTCCCGCACCCGGTCCGGGCCGGGTGCGTCGGTGAGGAAGCCGCCGTCGCGCACCAGGTCGCGTACCGCGGCGACCGCCGCGTCGGGGCCGCCGGCCGGGACCGGGCCGGTCCGCTGGGCCGCGGCGGCGGAGACCGCGTCGAGGGCGGCGGTCACCAGCGTGCGCAGCTGCTCCAGACCGTCGGGGGTGCCCGCCAGGGCCACGCGGTGCCCGGTGCCGGTGGTGGCGGGGGTGGTGTCGTTCACGGATCGCATCCTTCTGTCGGGTTCGGTGGTGGCGCGGGGGCGGCGGGTTCAGGTGGTGGCGCGGGTGCCGCGGATGACGCCGATCGACGCGGTGACCACGGAGGCGAGCCCCAGGACCTGCCCGGCGGACAGGGTCTCGCCCAGCACGATCAGGGCGACGAGTGCGCCGATCGCCGGCTCCAGGCTCAGCAGTACGCCGAAGACCAGCGCCGACACCCGGCGCAGGGTCTCCATCTCGCAGGTGTACGGGACGAGCGAGGACAGCATCGCCACGCCGAACCCGAAGGCGAGCGCCCAGGGGTGGCCCAGGACCGAGCCGCCCTCGGTCAGCCCGAACGGCAGCGCGCACACGGTGCCGAAGAGCATGGCGAGGGCGAGCCCGCCGCCGCCCGGGAGCTGGGCTCCGACCCGGGCGGACAGGGGGACGTAGGCGCCCCAGAACACGGCGCAGCCAGCGGAGATCAGCAGGCCGGCGAGGCCGGTGGCGCCGCCCTGCCAGCCGAGCAGGGCGATGCCCGCGCCGGCCAGCAGCGTCCACATCCGGTCACGGCCCCGCCGGCTGGACAGTGCGGCGACCATGAGCGGCCCCGACATGCCGATGGTGAGCGCCACGCCGACGGGCAGGCGGGCCATGGCCAGGTAGAAGCACATGTTCATGCCGGCGATGGTGACGCCGAGGCCGGCCACCGTGAGGGCGGTGCGCCGCTCCAGCCGCAAGGAGGGCCGCCACCACAGCAGCAGTGCGACGGCGGCGAAGCCGAGGCGGAGGACGGTCATGACGGCGGGTCCGACCGTGCCGAACATCTGCTTGGCGAAGGCCGCGCCCAGCTGCGTGCTGACCATGCCGATCAGCATGAGCACCGGGGCCGGGACCAGGCCGATCCCCCGGGCGTCCGGGCCCGCCGCGTCCGGTGTGCCGGGTGGGGCGGCCCCGGCGGGCTGTGGTCCGACTCCCGCTTCGACACTCATGGTTCAGCCTTCCTCGTCGCCTGTCTCGTCCGTCGGTTCCGTCCGTCCGGTGCCGCGTTCTCAGGGGCGCAGCAGGACCTTTCCGGTCGTGCCCCGGCCCTCCAGCAGGTCGTGGGCCCGGGCCGCCTCGGACAGCGGCAGCTCGGTCTGGACCCGCGGTCGTACGACGCCGTCGGCGACGTGGGCGAAGACGTCCGCGGCGGCGGCGCGCAGGGCGGCCGTGTCGGGTACGTGGTCGCCCAGGGACGGCCGGGTCAGGGTCAGCGACCCGGCCGTGCGCAGCCGTTCGACGTCGATCGCGCCGACCGGACCGCTGGAGAGCCCGCAGACCACCAGGTGGCCCCGGCGGCGCAGCGCGGCCAGGCTGTGGTCGAAGGTGTCGGCGCCGACCGAGTCGTAGACGACGTGGGCGCCCTCGCCGCCGGTGAGTTCCCTGATCCGCTCGGCGAAGCCGTCGTAGGGCAGTGCGTGCCGGGCCCCTGCTTCGAGTGCCAGGCGCTGTTTGTCCTCGGTGGAGGCCACGGCGACGACGGTCGCCCCGCGGTGGGCGGCGAGCTGGACCAGCAGCCGGCCGAGTCCGCCGGCCGCGGCGAGGACGACCACGGTCTCGCCGGCGGTGACGGGGTGCGTGGTGTGGGTGAGGTAGTGCGCGGCCAGGCCCTGGAGGAGTACGGCGGCGGCGTCGCGGAGGTGGATGTTCTCCGGGACGGGGACGAGCTTGGCCGCGGGTACGGCGGTGGACTCGGCGTAGGCGCCGAGCTGGGTGGCATAGGCGACGCGGTCGCCGACGGCGATGCCCTCGACGCCCTCGCCCACCGCGGTGACGGTGCCCGCGGCTTCCTGGCCGGGGACGAACGGGCAGGGCGCGGGGTAGCTGCCGTCGCGGAAGTAGACGTCGATGAAGTTGAGTCCGATCACCGCGTTGCGCACCACGGCTTCGCCGGCCGCGGGTGCGGGCTCGGGCAGTTCCACAGGGGTGAGAGCCGCGGAGCCGCCTGTCCGGGTCACCTGGATCGCGCGCATGGATACCTCACTTGCTCACGGGGATGTCGGCACCGGTGGTGCCGGCTGATGCGGTGTCGTCCGTTTCGTCGAAGACGGTGCGGAAGTAGTTGATGTCGCCGGTGAGGCCGGCCATCAGGGAGCCCAGGGCCGCCTCCGTGCCGGGCCGGGCCGCGAGTAATTCCTCGTTGCGACGGCGGCCGGCCGCGGAGAACGGCAGGGAACCGGCCGAGAGATAGCGGATGGCGCCCTCGGCGTCGCGCCGGGGGATGACGTCGGAGCGTGCGTAGCGGCTCGCGCTGAACGGGATGTCCAGGGCGCCCCGTTCGAATGCCTCGGCCGCCGCCTCGATGAGGTCCGCGCGCTCGACGAGGGGATCCACGAGGTCACCGACCTCGGTGAGGATCCACTCCATCTCCTCGGCGACCCGCGCCTCGTCGACCCGGAGGAAGTCCAGCAGCGGGGAGTTGGCCCGGTCCGCTAGCCGCAGCCCCTCCACGTTGGCCCGGGTGTCGGGGATGCCGTAGGCCTCCTGGTAGGTCTTGGTGATGAGCTTGGAGGCGCCGCCGAGGCGGGCGACCAGGGCGCCGTAGAGGATGAGGTCCTCGGCGTTGTCCCGCTGCCGGGGGAACACGCCCATGAACTCGTGCAGTACGGCGTGCACGTCGACGCCGGCGGGCAGGTAGCGCTCCGCGAGGACGGGGATGCAGCGCAGGGCCGCGATGTCCTGGGCGAGGTGGCCGCCCTGGGGGTAGGCGACGGAGATGCAGCGCACTCCGGCGCGTGCCGCCAGCACCGCTTCGACGACGCTGACGGCCAGGCTGATGGAGGGCGGTACGAGGACGGCGGTGAGGGTGCCGAACAGCTCCCGGTCGACGATGACGCCGAGGTCGGCGAGTTCGCCGCAGCGGCGGTCGACGTCCTGCCAGGCGCCGAGGGACTCGGTGAGCGGGACGGCCTTGGAGTACGGCAGGTTGTAGGAGATGCCGCCGCCCTCGAAGGAGGTGATGCCGGAGGCGACGGAGACGTCGAAGAGCCGCCGGGCGTCCGGTGAGCCGTGCCGGATCTCCAGGGGTGCGGCGACGGACTCGTTCAGTTCCCGGCCGCGCCGCCAGCCGTGGGCGACCAGCGGGTAGCCGTTGAGGTCGTCGGGGTGAAGGTTGAGGCTGCGCAGTGCTTCCTCGAACCGCTTGAGCCGGGTGTGCGAGTCGATGGTGAGGGTGAGGATGTCGGGGTGCGCCTCGGCTTCCAGGGTGCGCAGCAGTTGTGTCATCTCGGCGTGTCCGCCGACCCCGCAGCGCGGCTGGATGGCGACCCGGCCCGCGGCCCGGCAGCGTTGCAGGACCTCGGCGGCGGTGGGTTTGCCGAGGGCGGTGATGTAGGCGGCGGACTCGGCCACGGTGGGCAGGCCGGCGGCCGTGTCCCCGGCCGGGGCCTTCCCGGTGGCACCGCCGAGAAGGGCCAGGGGCTGGTGCGGCCCGGTCATGACGCCGTGCGCAGGGCGGTGATGCCGTCCCGGGTGGCGCGCAGTTCGTCGAGCAGCGCGGGGAGTTCACCGGGGTCGGTCAGGATGTGGTCGACGCCGAGGGCGTAGAGGCGCTCGTGCGCGGAGCCGTCCTTGTGGCTGCCGACGGAGAGGTTCCCGCCCACGACGACCGGGCAGGGGATCTTGCCGGAGCGCTTGGTCTCCGCGAGTCCGCGCAGGTCCTCGTGGATGTGGCCGTTGAGGCTGCCGATGATGACGGCTTCGGCGTCCGGGTGGGTGGCGCACGCCTGTGCGAATTCTTCGACGGGTGTGCAGGTGCCGAGGTTGACCACGTCGAAGCCGGCGCCGCGGAGCGCGTAGGCGATCAGGTGGTTGGCCACGGCGTGGCTGTCGCTGGCGGCCACTCCGAGGATGACCGTGCGGGTGGCGGTTGCTTGCTTGCTCTGCATGGACCTGTTTTCCTCGTCACACGTGGTGATCGTCGGTCGTCGGTGGTCGTCAGTCGTCGAAGGCCGCGAACAGTTCGCGCTTGCTGACCGCCTTCAGCCGGTCGATGTCGTATTCCTGGGCGTCCGCGCGGGACAGCGAGTCGAAGACGTGGCTGATGGCGGGGACGAGGCCCCAGACCTCCTGGTACGGGGGCCAGCCCTGGTGGCCGGCGTCGATGTCCTGCTGGCGGGCGAAGATGTAGTTCGCCCAGTTCGGGGCGGCCGGGTAGCGGTGGTGGTAGTCGTGTACGACGGTGTCGCCGGTCAGCACCAGGTAGCGGGACGGGGCATGCACGAACAGGAGCCGGAGGGTCCAGCGGGCCCAGGCGGCGATGCGGCGGGCGGCCGGGAGGCCGGCGGAGGGGGCCGGGTCGCCGATGAAGATGGCGTTGGTCAGGCTGGAGAAGTACTCACGGCCGTGGCGGATCTCCACACCGGGCTCCGGGAAGGTGTGTTTCACGCACAGCCGCAGGGTGTTGCTCACCTGGAACAGCGGGACGAGCGGCACGAACCAGATCAGCAGCAGGGCCGGCCAGGTGCCGGTGGCCACGGTGGCGGTGACGGCACCGCCGTACAGCACGAGCGCGGAGACCTTCTCGCTGCGGGCCGACTCGCTCCAGAAGGAGCGGGCGCGGGAGACGGCGAAGGCGAAGTGGAAGCGCGGGGAGACGAGTTTGCCCAGTACCCGGCGCCACATCCGGCGGCGCGTCATGCCCGGGTGCAGTTCGAGGCTGACCAGGAACGCCTGGACCGTCGGGTCCTTGAGCGTCATGTGCCCGGCGGCGTGGTGGTCCTTGACGTGCTCGCGGCTGTAGCGCTGGAAGTTCTGGATGATGAGCAGGCTGGAGACGCCGTGGCCGATGAACCGGTCGAGCTTGCGCCGCCGGTACATGTTCCGGTGGGAGCACTGGTGGTAGATCATCATCCGCAGGTTGCGTATGCCGTGCAGGGTGATGGCCCACCCCGGTATCAGGAGCAGCAGCCAGCCGCCGCCGAGTGCGTACCCGAGCGTGCCGACCAGGACGCCGGCGGCCGTGGAGGACAGTGCCGTGGCGAGGTGGAGGGTGGGGGTCCAGCCCGGGGCGGCCTGGCCGGGCAGTGCTTTGCCGGTGAACAGGGTCAGGGGGAACTGGAACGCCTTCGGCAGACGGGTCAGGGTCTCGCGGGGGTCCTGGGGCTGGGGCGGGGACACGGGACGTACACCGGCACTCCGGACTGCGGAGTTGGTCGCCGACACAAGAACTCCTATCGGTTCCGAGGTTGTCTGTTCGTGGGCTGTGCGAAGGGAGCCGGCAGGGCTACAGGGCCTCCGCGACGCGGACGGTGGCGGCGTTCATCAGGCGGCACTGGCAGGCCAGGCGGTAGTTCCCGCCGGTCTGGCCGAGGTCCTCGAGGAAGTCGGCCTCTTCGGGGTCCATCTCGCCCAGCGCGTCGAAGCCGTCGAGCACCTCGATGACGCAGGCCCCGCACGCCCCCTGCTGGCAGCCGAACGGGATGACGCGCTGTGAGGTCTCGCGCTCGAGGTCGGTCAGCGGTGACCCGGCCGGCAGATGCACTTCCAGGCCGTACGGCATCAGGGTCAGTTTCTTGCGGTCCATTGCGGCGGTATCTCCCTGAGGGCATGTCGGTTCCCCGGCGGGGCCGGGGGCGGGTTCGGTCGGCCGGCGGGGCCGGTTGTTGCGGGCCGCGCCACCGTGGCGCCGGGTGGTCGCGGGCCGTCCCGGCCGTCGGACCGGGCGAGGCGTACGGTGGTCAGGCCACGGCGGCAGGCAGCGGCTGCTCCGGCGGGGGTACCGCGTCGGAGGAGTGGCCGGGGGCGAGGCGCTCGCCCGGCCGGAGTGCCACGGCCGCGTGGTTGACCGCGGTGGCGGCCTCGGCGAAGCCGACGGAGATGAGGGGCACCCGGCCGGGGTGGGTGCAGACGTCCCCGGCGGCGTACACCTGGGGCAGATTGGTGCGCATGGTCGCGTCCACCTTGATCTGCCGGAATTCCAGCTCGACGTCCCAGTCGGCGATCGGGCCGAGCTGTGCGGTGAAGCCGAGCGCGGTGATCAGGGTGGAGGCGGGCAGCGTCAGCAGGTCGTCGCCGGACCGTACCTGAACCGCTTCGAGCCGCCGCTCCCCCAGGCACCGCGTGATCCGCGCGTCGGTGATGACCCGCACGGGTGCGGCGTACAGCTGCCGGACGCTGTACTCGTGGGCCCGGAAGGCGGCCCGCCGGTGCACGAGGGTCACGGAGCGGGCGAGGGGGGCGAGGGCGAGCGCCCAGTCCACCGCGCTGTCGCCGCCGCCGGTGATGACGACGTCCCGGCCGCGGTGCTCGTCCAGCCGCGGCACATGGTGCGTCACCCCGCGACCCTCGTGCTCCGCGGCGGCCGGCAGCCTGCGCGGTACGAAGGCGCCGAGGCCGGCGGTGATGAGCACGGCACCGGCGCGCACGCATGTGCCACGGTCGGTCCGCAGGGTCCAGCCGGTGCCGGTGCGGACGAGTGTGGTGGCGGTCTGGCCCAGGAGGTAGTGCGGCTGGAAGGGCGCCGCCTGCCGGAGCAGGTTGTCCACGAGGTCGCGTCCCTTGATGGCGGGGTGCGCCGGGATGTCGTAGAGCGGCTTCTCCGGGTACATCGCGGCCACCTGTCCGCCGGCGTGCGGGAGGGTGTCCAGCACGGCGGTGGTGAGGCCGCGGAATCCGGCGTAGTACGCGGCGTGGAGTCCGCTCGGTCCCGCGCCGACGATGGCGAGGTCGACATCCGACTCGATTGAGGGGGGCATGTCAAGCTTCTCGGCCGGGCGGACACCGGCGCCCACATCGACACCATGAGCACCGGCAGAACCGCGAGCCCCGTCGACGACACCACCGGAACCGCCGACCCCACCGGCGTCACCGCCGGCACCCCTGGCGCCGAGTGCGACGCGTGCACTCAGCGCCCGCTCCGCGTCGCGCGCATCCATGGCTGTCACGACCCACTCCCCCGTTCCTGTTTCGACCAGGAGCCCGTTCGCCCCCGTGCACACGGAGGCCACAGCCCGTCATCGACCGTTGGCCCGAGGAAAAGAGTAGAGAACGTTCGCTATTTTTTTCAAGGCCTGGCCGATCCGGGCCCCGTCGCGCACGGCCGGCCGGCGCGAGGAAGTCAGCGCAAGGACGCGGCACCCCGGAGGACGACCTCCCAGACGCGCTCCAGTTGCGAGGCCGACCCCGGAAGCGGCTGCGCCCCGATCACGAGGTAATGCACCAGAGCGGCCATGACCTGCGGATCCACCCCTGCCCGCAGCTCTCCGGAGCGCTGCGCCTGTGACAGCAGCCGGCGTACCAGGGGAAGCCAGACGCCCACCCACGCGTCATCGTCAGGACAGTCCCGGGCGAGCCGGGCCGCGGACCGTACGACCACCTCCGTCTCCAGCAGATGGGCCAGCTGGACGGTCAGCCGGACCAGGCAGGGCAGCGCGGCGCCCGAGGTGCTCGCCGCGTCCACCATGCCCACCGCCTGCCGCATCCGGTCGTGGGTGAGGGCGCGGGCGTCTGCGCGCACCGCGTCGGCAAGATGCCGTTTGGAGCTGAAGTGAAAGGTCAGCGCCCCGATGGACACCTGGGCGGCCTTGCAGATGCGGGCCAGGGTGGCCCCCTCGTAACCGCTCTCGGCGATCGCGGTGGCGGCGGCGAACACCAGCCGCTGCCGGGTGCGGGCGGATCTCTCCTGACTGACCATGAGGCACCTCCGGTCGGCGAATAAAAGCAAGTGTTCGCTTTATTTACCAGTCCCCGTCAGGTGCTTGGGCCTCGGCACCTCCCGCGAGCTCCGCGCCTGCGATGGGACGAGGGGGCGGCCCCGGAAGGCCGCCCCCTCGGAACGCCGCCCGCCCCTCCGGCCGGGCACGCCCGCGTCGGCTCAGACCGCCGTCCGGCCGCCGTCGACCGGCACCGCCGCGCCCGTCACGAAGGCCGCCCGGTCGCTGCACAGCCAGACCGCGGCCTGGGCGATCTCCTCGGGCGAGGCCATGCGCCGGCGCAGCGTGCGCGCCTCGAAACGTTCCTCCAGCTCCCGGGACCCACCGATGACCTGGTCCATCATCTCGGTGCGCGTGCTGCCCACGACCAGCGCGTTGACCCGGATCCCGCGGTCGCCGTACTCGCGCGCGGCGGCCCGGCTCAGGCCGATCACCGCGTGTTTGGCGGCCACGTACGCGGCGGACGCGCTGGAGGCCAGCACCCCGGCGACGCTGGAGGTGTTCACCACGGCCCCGCCGCCGGAGGTGAGCATCGCCGGGATCTGCCGGCGCAGGCAGTTCCAGACGCCGCGCACGTTGACGTCCATCGTGCGGGCGTAGTCCTCGTCGTCCATCTCCAGCAGGGGCGTGCCGACGGTGGCGTAACCGGCGTTGTTGAAGGCCGCGTCGAGCCTGCCGAAGGTGTCGACGGCGGCCGTGACGGCCCGTTCGACGTCCTCGGACGAGCAGACGTCACCCTCCGCCGCGAGCGCGCGTCCGCCCGCCGCGCGGATCTCCGCCACCAGCTGCCCGAGGCGGTCCCCGCGCCGGGCCATGAGCACCACGGCGGCGCCCTCCTCGGCGAACAGCCGCGCGGCCGCGGCACCGATGCCGCTGGACGCGCCGGTGATCATGGCTACCTTGCCGCCCAGCATGTCAGTCCCGCCAGACGGTGCCGAGTGCCGCTTCCCGGTCCAGGGTCCGCAGCAGTTCCTCGTCGACGGCGTGCAGGGAGTCCACGATGTGCCGCACGCCGGCCTCGCGCATCAGCTGCCGCTGGAAGCTGTGCCGGAAGTCGGTGGGACGGCCGATGAAGGGCACGTTCAGCTCTCTGGCGGCACGGCCGACGTTCGCCACGTCGTCGATGAAGACGGCCTCGTCGTACTCGAGCCCGAAGTGCTCGGTGACGATCTCGTGGATGCCGGGCCGGAACGCGTCGGTGCAGATGTACCCGGGGTCGTCGAAGAGGTCCGCGTGCGGGCCGAGGAACGTGTCGAAGTGACCCTTGTCGAGGCCGCCGTAGCAGACGGTCCGCAGACCGGTGCCGCGCAGCCGCCGCAGGAGTTTCACCGCGCCCTCGTCGAGCCGCACGGGATGGGTCTCCAGATACTGCGCGCGCTCCCGGAAGTACAGCTCCAGCGCCGCTTCCGGGGTGACGGATCCGCCGATCGCCTCGGCCAGCAGCCGGCCGGCGACGGCGCGTGGCTGCGAGAAGATGCTGCGTTCCAGCTCGGCCGTGTAGGCGCAGCCCCGGTCGACCAGGAAGTGGTGGATGACCGGGCTGAAGGTGTCGTTGAGAAGGACGCCGTCGATGTTGACCGCGGCCAGGCGTAGCCGGCTGAGCGTGTGAACCATGAGTTACTCCCCCTACGGTGGCGCGAACCCCGCCGGATGCCTGAACGGCCCCGCGGGACAGACCTGTCGGGAGACAGGGCGTACGACGCGGGACACCTTACGTGCAGGTGCCCTGACGGCCGCGGGGGGTGGGTGATCTTGCTCGGGGCGTGGTGGGCGCGGTGGCTCAGCCGGTGGTCCCGCCCGGGGCGCCGACGGGAGCCGGTGCTTCCTCGGCCGCCAGGGCACGGGCGGGATCGACCGCGGTACGGGCGACCACGGCCGGCACGGCGATGCCCGGCAGCAGCAGCCGCCACATCCGCACGACCCGGTCGGACAGGTCGGCGCGGCAGGTCTGCGCCGCCGCGTACATCTGCATGCCGGTACAGGCCTCGACGATCAGCTCGGCGAGTTCCCACGGCTCGACACCGGCCTGGAGTTCCCCCTTGTCCCGGGCGACCAGGAGGCATTCCTCCATGATCTGACTCCATGCCTGGTAGGGGCTGGAGTCGCGCAGTCCGAAGGTCGTCTGCTCGCCGGTGAGCCGGACCCCGGCCCGCAACAGCGGATCGGTCTGCAGCCGGCGCGCCCAGACCAGCGTGATGTCGACCAGCCGTTGCAGCCCCTGGGACTCCAGGAACGGCAGGATCGTGTCGGACTGGGCGTTCATCACGGCCTTGGCGAGGGCTTCCTTGGACTCGAAGTGGAAGTACAGGGCTCCCGCGGTGACCCCGGCCCGTTTGAGGATGCGGCTGATGCTGGCGCCCGCGAAGCCGTACTCGTCGAAGACCTCCGCCGCCGCGAGGATGAGCGCCCCGCGCGTCTGTATGGCCCGCTCCTGTCTGGGTTGCCCCACCACGTTCCCTCCTTCATTCAAATGAAACGTTCCCTATGGTAAGCGGCATTGAGCGGGTCGTTCTGCCCCTGAACCTCCGCCCGAGGCCGGATCTCGACCTCGCGAGCCTCAGTTATTACCGTCGCTTTACCCAAAACAAAACGATCACTCTTTATCTTGTGGGCGCAACCATGTGGTAACCGATGTCCGCACCAAGGGGGATGCACATGCTGGCCGTCACCAGCCGGGAAGGGCACAGCGCGCCGGGGTCGACATCCGTCATCGACCCCGTGCCACGGGAGCTGGTACACAAGCTGGCCGAATCCGAGGTTCTGCTGAGGGAATGCCAGACGGTCGCGCCCGACACGTTCCTGGTCACCGCACGCTGGCCCGTCGGCCACTCCTTCTACGGCCCGGTCCACGGCCTCTTCGATCCGCTGTTCGCAGCAGAATCGATTCGCCAGGCGGTCCCGCTGCTGAGCCACACCGCCTACGACGTGCCGTTCGGGCACCGCCAGTCCTGGGACCACTACCGGCAGACGCTCTCCCCGGCCGCACTGACCAGCGGCACGACGGCGGCCGACACGGAACTGCGCATCTCCTGCACCGACGTGGTGCGCCGGGCCGGACGGCTGGCCTCGGCCACCATGCGGGTCGACATGGTCCGCGACGGCCTGCCGCTCGGCACCGCGGAGCTGGCCTTCCACAACCACCCGCCCGCGATCTACCAGCGGCTGCGCGGCCGTTACGCCGACCTGGAGCGGGCCACCGCTCAGGCCGTGCCGGCGGCGCCCCCGATGGCACCCGGTGAGGTGGCGCGCCGGCGTTCCGCCGACGTCGTCCTGTCGGCCGGTGAGCGGACCGGCCGCAGCCGGCTGCGGGTGGACCTGTCCCACCCGGTGCTCTTCGACCACCCGGTGGACCACGTTCCCGGGATGCTGCTGCTGGAGGCCGCGCGGCAGGCCGCGCACCGGGACGCACAGCCCGAGCCGATGGTGGTGACCGGCCTGGAAGCCGACTTCAGGCGCTATGTCGAGCTGGACTCGCCGTGCTGGATCGAGACCACCCGGGAATCGTCCGGCGCCGCCGGACAGCGGGTGCGCGTCACCGCGGTGCAGCACGACGAGGCCCTGTTCACCGCCGTCGTCACGCTCACCCCGGCTTGGTGAGGACCAAGACGCGGCAGGTCGGGCGGCTTGTAGCCGAAGCGTTGCGGTCCCGTCGGAACTCCCCCGCGGCGACCGCATAGGGTGTGATGCCGTTCCGCAAGGATGCGGCCCGGCATGAACTCCGCGGAGGAGGCATGCCGGTGGCACGTCCTCATCGCCGAGTTCCTTCACAGCAGGGGGAGTCAGAAGCATGCGATCCATACGGCCGTCGTTCACCGTTCGGCGAGGGAGGGGCCCACACCGGACCTCCCGCGCGTTGGCGGCGGTCGCCCTCGCCTCGGCGCTGGCGATGACCGCCACGGCCTGCGGCGGGGACGACAACGCCGCCGGCCGGCCCGCCACGGGCGCGACCGCGGGCGGCTCCGGCGACGGCAAGCTCAGGATCCCGGACGACCTCAGGCAGAGGCTCAAGGAGCACGGGATCGACATCGACAAGTGGAAGAACGGCGCCTGGAGGAACTGGAACAAGCAGGACTGGCTGCGCGAGGCCGACGACTTCGTCAACCCGATGATCAAGGGCCTGTGGGACCCGGACCGCATGCGGGACGCCGACGACCCGGACAAGGGCGTCGACGACAACGACATCTCCGGTGACCAGGGCGTGACCGACCCGGCGCCGCAGCCCGTGCGGGCGCGCACGGTCGTGCCGCCGTACCACAGCAGCGCGGCCACCTCGGGCAAGCTGCTCTTCGACGCCCCCGACGGCACCATGGTCTGCTCGGCGACGGTCGTGACGGACCCCGCGCACCCGGGCAGGTCCAACCTCGTCTGGACGGCGGGCCACTGTGTGCACGCCGGCAAGAAGGGCGGCTGGTACCGCAACATCGCCTTCGTGCCGTCGTACAACAACCAGGGCAGGTCGGCCGCCGAGCTGGAGAACGCCGGCCGCTCCGAGGTCGCCCCGTACGGCGTCTGGTGGGCCGACGCGGCGAAGACCTCCCAGCAGTGGATCAGCGAGGGCGGTGCGACGGGCGGCAACGGCGCCTCGTACGACTTCGCCGTCATCCACGTGACCCCGGAGCGGGGCAGCGGCGGCAGGTCGCTGGAGGAGACCGTCGGCGGGGCGCTGCCGGTCGACTTCGACGCGCCGGCCGTGGCGAACGTGCGCAGCCTGACCGCGTCCGGGTATCCGGCGGCGGCGCCGTTCGACGGTCAGCTGCTGTACCAGTGCCAGGACCGGCCGGGCCGGCTGTCCATGGACCGGTCCGACCCGACGATGTACCGGATCGGCTGCACGATGACCGGTGGCTCCTCCGGCGGCGGCTGGGTGGAGACGGGCGCCGACGGCAAGCCGGCGCTGGTCTCCAACACGTCCATCGGCCCGGTGAGTTCGGGCTGGCTGGCCGGCCCCCGGCTGGGCGAGGTGGCCAAGGGCGTGTACGACTCGGTGAGCAAGCAGTTCGCCGGCCGGTAGCCGGCCGCGTCGTCACGGCGCGGCGAAGGCCCGCCGCCCCCGAGGGGGTGGCGGGCCTTCGTGGCTCGGTGCCGTGGGTCAGGCCGTGGCGACCGTTGTGTACGGCGCCAGGTCCGACGCCAGTTCCGCGTGCACCCGGCCCTTGAGCAGGGTGCCCTCCGCGGTGTGCTCCTCGGAGATCACCTCGCCCTCGGTGTGGGCGCGGGCGACCAGCTGGCCGTGCGTGTAGGGCACGAGCGCCTCGATCTCGACCGAGGGGTGGGGCAGCTCGTCGTCGATCAGGGCGAGCAGCTTGTCGATGCCCTGTCCGGTGCGGGCCGACACGGCGATCGAGTGCTTCTCGACCCGCAGCAGCCGCTGGAGGACCAGCGGGTCGGCCGCGTCGGCCTTGTTGATCACGACGATCTCGGGCACGCCGGTGGCGCCTACGTCCCGGATCACCTCGCGTACGGCGGCGAGCTGCTCCTCCGGGGTCGGGTGCGAGCCGTCCACCACGTGCAGGATCAGGTCGGAGTCGCCGACCTCCTCCATGGTGGAGCGGAACGCCTCGACCAGGTGGTGCGGCAGGTGCCGGACGAAGCCGACGGTGTCCGCCAGGGTGTAGAGCCGGCCGCTCGGGGTCTCCGCGCGGCGGACGGTCGGGTCAAGGGTCGCGAACAGGGCGTTCTCGACCAGGACACCGGCGCCCGTGAGGCGGTTGAGCAGGGAGGACTTGCCGGCGTTGGTGTAGCCGGCGATCGCCACGGACGGCACCTTGTTGCGCCGGCGTTCCTGCCGCTTGACCTCGCGGCCGGTCTTCATGTCCGCGATCTCCCGGCGCATCTTCGCCATCTTCTCGCGGATCCGCCGCCGGTCCGTCTCGATCTTGGTCTCACCGGGGCCACGCGTGGCGAGGCCGCCGCGGCCGCCGCCCATCTGCCGGGACAGCGACTGACCCCAGCCGCGCAGCCGCGGCAGCATGTACTGCATCTGCGCGAGCGCGACCTGTGCCTTGCCCTCGCGGGACTTGGCGTGCTGGGCGAAGATGTCCAGGATCAGGGCCGTACGGTCGATGACCTTGACCTTGACGACATCCTCCAGCTGGATGAGCTGGCCGGGGCTGAGCTCACCGTCGCAGATGACGGTGTCCGCGCCCGTCTCGAGGACGATGTCGCGCAGCTCCAGGGCCTTGCCGGAGCCGATGTAAGTGGCCGCGTCGGGCTTGTCGCGGCGCTGGATGACGCCGTCGAGCACGAGCGCGCCCGCGGTCTCGGCGAGGGCGGCCAGCTCCGCGAGGGAGTTGTCGGCGTCCTGCGCCGTGCCGGTGGTCCACACGCCGACGAGCACGACCCGCTCCAGACGGAGCTGGCGGTACTCGACCTCGGTGACGTCCTCCAGCTCGGTGGACAGGCCTGCCACGCGGCGCAGGGCGGCGCGCTCGGAGCGGTCGAACTGGTCGCCGTCCCGCTCGCCGTCGATCTCGAAGCTCCAGGCGACGTCCTCTTCCATCAGGGCATCGGCCCGAAGACCTTCGGGGTAGGCGTGCGCGAGGCGCTGGGTGTCCTGGGAAGGGGAAGAAGAGGAGGTCATTTGATCCTTAAGTCGATGAGAGTGCCGTTACGGCATCGATACGGCGGTCTGCTCGACCGCTCGTGGTGTACAACGCACGGGTACCCCGGGAGATTCCCGTGTCCCCCGGTGCGCGTAGATGGTCGCACGGTACGGCACGTCTCGTCACGGGCTTATCGCGTGGCGCGGGGCTCGGCGGGGCCGGCCTCGGCCGTCGGCTTCCAGTCGGGATGGCCGGGCATCGGCGGGGTCTTCTCGCCGTACAGCCAGGCCCCGAGGAAACCTCCCAGGTCGCGCCCGGCGACGGCCGAGGCGAGCCGCACGAAGTCGGCGGTGGTGGCGGTGACGTCCCGGTGTTCCTGGACCCAGAGCCGTTCCAGCCGTTCGAAGGCCGGCCGGCCGATCTCCTGCCGCAGCGCGTAGAGCGCGAGTGCGGCGCCGTCGTAGATGCCGGGCCGGAAGATGTCGATCTTCTGGCCGGGGGCGGGCGGCTTGGGCCGGGCGGGCGGGCCGCCGGCCTCGCGCCAGCGGTCGGCGGCGCCGTAGGCGGCCTTCATCCGCTTCTCCATGGGCCGGTTCGCCGTCTCCTCGGCGTACAGCTCCTCGTACCAGGTGGCGTGCCCCTCGTTGAGCCACACGTCGGACCAGGTGCGCGGGGTGACGCTGTCGCCGAACCACTGGTGGGACAGCTCGTGCACCATCACCGACTCGATGTACCACTTGGGGTAGGCGGGCTTGGTGAACAGGTCCTTCTCGAACAGCGACAGGGTCTGTGTCTCCAGCTCGAACCCCGTATCGGCCTGTGCCATGAGCACGCCGTAGGTCTCGAACGGGTACCGGCCGACCTTGCTCTCCATCCAGGCGATCTGGTCGGGCGTTCTGGCGAGCCACGGTTCGAGGGCCTTGCGGTCGGCGGCGGGCACGACGTCCCGCAGGGGCAGCCCGTGCGGTCCCGCGCGGTGCACCACCGCGGAGCGGCCGATGGACACCTGGGCCAGCTCGGTGGCCATGGGGTGGCGGGTGCGGTAGGTCCAGGTGGTGGTGCGGCCGGCCCGGTGCGCGCCGGTGGGCAGGCCGTTGGCGACGGCGGTGTAGCCGTTGGGGGCGGTGATCCGGAACGTGAACACCGCCTTGTCCGACGGGTGGTCGTTGCCCGGGAAGACCAGGTGGGCGGCGTTGGCCTGGTTCGCCATGGCGAGACCGTCCACGGTGCGCACCCAGCCGCCGTCCTGGTCCTTGGCGGGGACCGGGTCGCTGGTGTGCCGCACGGTGATCCGGGTCCAGCTGCCCTCGGTCAGGGCGGCCCGCGGCGTGACGACCAGGTCCTCACCGGCACTGGTGAACCTCGCGGGACGCCCGTCGACCTCGACCGACCGCACGGTGCCGTGCGCGAAGTCGAGGTTGACGCGGTCCAGGTCGGCGGTGGTCCAGGCGTCGATGGTGGTGACGGCCTGGAGCGGCTTGTCGTTGGTGCCCGGGTAGGTGAGGGAGATGTCGTACGACACCACGTCGTAGCCGGGGTTGCCCAGGTACGGGTAGAGGCGGTCGCCGACGCCCAGGGGCACGGGCGGCGCCGCGGCGGCGACGAGACAGCCGGAGACGGCGCAGGCGAGCAGGGCCGCCTTGCGGTGCCGGGAGATCCTGGGCCGGGGCCGGTGGCGCGAGGTGAACAGCATGGACCACCGCTACCAGGGTGTGCCCCCGGCAGGGCGGCGACTCGCGCCCGGGCCACCCGAACGGGTCGGCCGCGGGACGCCGTGTTCAGGAGGCCGGCGCCTGGTGCCGGGCGCGGCTCACGTCGTACACGCCGGGGACGTCCCGCATGGCGCGCATCAGCGCCGGGAGGCGGGCCGCGTCGGGCAGCTCGAGGGTGTAGGTGTGGCGCACCCGCTGCTGGCTGGGGGGCTCGACGGTGGCGGAGACGATCTCGGCGCCCTCCAGGGCGATCGCCTCGGTGAGGTCGGCGAGCAGATGGGGCCGGCCGAACGATTCGGCGACCAGCGTGACCCGGCACTCGGTGGTGTCCCCCCAGCGCACACCGATCTCCGCGCGCCCCCGGCTCTTCATGTGCGCCACCGCGGCGCACTCCCCGCGGTGCACGGTCACCACTCCCCCGCGGACCGCGAACCCGGTGATCTCGTCCGGCGGCACGGGCGTACAGCATCCGGCGAGCCGTACGGCGGCACCGGGCCGGTCCACGAGGACGTCGGCGCGCCGGGGGCGCGCGGCGGGGGCGCCGTCCGCGGGGCGCGCGGCGGAGGCGGCTCCGGCACGGGCGGCGCCGCCGGCGGGCCCGGTACGGCTGCCGCGCGCGCCCTCGCCGCCGGTGCCGCCGCCGGGGTGCGCGGCGAGCCAGCGCTGGATGGCGATGCGGGCGGCCGCGGTGTGGGCGTGCTCCAGCCACTCGCGGGAGGGCTCGGAGGCCGGGTCCTGGCCCATGAGGAGCTGGACCGTGTCACCGTCGCCCAGGACCGTGCTGAGCGTGGCCAGGCGGCCGTTGACCCGGGCGCCGATGCAGGCGTGCGCGTCCTCGCCGTACTGCGCGTACGCGGCGTCGACACAGGTGGCGCCCTCGGGCAGGCCGAGGGCGCCACCGTCGGGGCGGAACACGGTGATCTCCCGGTCCTGGGCGAGGTCCTCGCGCAGGGTGGACCAGAAGGTGTCCGGGTCGGGGGCGGCCTGCTGCCAGTCGAGCAGCCGGGACAGCCAGCCCGGGCGGGTGGGGTCGGCGCGCTCGCCGTCGGCGGGGGCGTCGGCCGCGGGGGTGTCGGTGCCCGGGGTGTCGGTCCCGGCGGCGTACGGGTTGCCGAGCGCGACGACGCCGGCCTCGGCGACCTTGTGCATCTGGTGGGTGCGGATGAGGACCTCGACGACCTGGCGGTCCGGCCGGGCGATAGCGGTGTGCAGCGACTGGTACAGGTTGAACTTCGGTACGGCGATGAAGTCCTTGAACTCCGAGACGACCGGCGTCATGCAGGTGTGCAGCTCGCCGAGGACGGCATAGCAGTCGGCGTCCTCGTTCACCAGCACCAGCAGCCGGCCGAAGTCGGCGCCGCGCAGCCGCCCGCGCTTGCGGGCCACGCGGTGCACGGAGACGAAGTGCCGGGGCCGGATGAGGACCTCGGCGGGGATGCCTGCCTCGCGCAGCACACCGCGGGCCTCGTCGGCGACCTCGGCGAGGGGGTCGCCGGGGCGGGCGGCGTTCTCGGCGATGAGTTCCCTGGTGTGCTCGTACTCCTCGGGCCGGAGGATGGCGAAGACCAGGTCCTCCAGCTCGGTCTTCAGGGCCTGCACACCGAGGCGTTCGGCGAGCGGGATGAGGACGTCACGGGTGACCTTGGCGATCCGCGCCTGCTTCTCGGGGCGCATCACACCGAGGGTGCGCATGTTGTGCAGGCGGTCGGCGAGTTTGATCGACATCACGCGCACGTCGTTGCCGGTGGCGACGAGCATCTTGCGGAAGGTCTCCGGCTCGGCGGCGGCTCCGTAGTCGACCTTCTCCAGCTTCGTGACGCCGTCGACCAGATAACGCACCTCCTCGCCGAACTGTTCCCGCACCTGTTCGAGCGTCACCTCGGTGTCCTCGACGGTGTCGTGGAGCAGGGAGGCCGTCAACGTGGTGGTCTCGGCGCCCAGTTCGGCGAGGATCAGGGTCACGGCGAGCGGGTGGGTGATGTACGGCTCACCGCTCTTCCGCATCTGGCCGCGGTGGGAGGACTCGGCGAGGACGTAGGCGCGGCGCAGGGGTTCGAGGTCCGCGTCGGGGTGGTGGGCGCGGTGGGCCTCGACGACGTGGCCGATGGCGTCGGGCAGCCTGTCGCGGGCGGCGGGGCCGAGCAGCGCGGCCCGGCCGAGCCGGCGCAGGTCGATCCGGGGCCGGGACTTCCTGCGGCCCGCCGTGGCTGTGGGCGCAGTGGGCGCTGCCGGGCCAGGGGTCGCAGGGTTCGTGGCCTCC
This sequence comes from Streptomyces sp. NPDC014991, assembly GCF_043080665.1. Lineage (NCBI taxonomy): Bacteria > Bacillati > Actinomycetota > Actinomycetes > Kitasatosporales > Streptomycetaceae > Streptomyces > Streptomyces sp. NPDC014991. The sequence continues at coordinate 60,737 of NZ_JBIBVY010000004.1, read as the reverse complement.
GCACTCATGGGCACCTCCGGCTCTCGGACCGGCGGACGGGGCCCCCAGGGCGTACGCGGCTCAGGGATGGCGACGTTCCCCCGTCCGTGCCGGTGCTTGATGCTACCGAGCCCACCACGTGCGGTAGACCGCCTCTCGCCGAGCGTGAAACGGATCACCCGTACGAGCGATGGAAACGAGGTTTAACGGTTTGCGCCACATGCGCGGCGCTCGGCCGCGGTTTCGAACGGTCCCGGCAGCAGGCAGGCGGTGATCCGGGCGCGCGACGCCTCGTCCTCCTTGTTCCCCCAGGTCAGCGAGCGGCGTTTTCCAGCCAGTCGCCGTCGATCTCGCCTTCGGCGACGATCACGGCGGGGCCGGTCATCTCGATCTCGCCGTCGGGCCGCTCGGTGATGACCAGGCGACCGCCGGGCACGTCGACGGTGTACGTCGCCGGGGTGCCGGTGACGGCCGGATCGGCGCCGTCACGCCGGGCGGCGGCCACGGCGACGGCACACGCGCCCGTGCCGCACGAGCGGGTCTCGCCGGAGCCGCGCTCGTGCACACGCATCGCGACGTGCCGGGGGCCGCGGTCGACGACGAACTCGACGTTCACGCCGTCCGGGTAGGCGCCCGCCGGGCCGACCGGCGGCGGGGTGAACAGATGGCCGGCGTGCGCCAGGTCGGCCACGAAGGCGACGGCGTGCGGGTTGCCCATGTTGACGTTGCGCGCGGGCCAGCTGCGCTCGCCGACGGTCACCGTGACCTCTCCCTCGGGGAGGCGGGCGCGGCCCATGCCGACGGTGACGTCACCGTCCTTCGCGATGTGGACGGACTTCACGCCCCCGCGCGTGGCGATCACGAGATCTCCTTCGGCCACATGTCCCGCGTGCTGGAGGTAGCGCGCGAACACACGCACGCCGTTGCCGCACATCTCGGCGACCGAGCCGTCGCCGTTGCGGTAGTCCATGAACCACTCGGCCTCGGCGGCCATCGCCATGGCCTCCGGGTGCGCCGCGGACCGCACGACGTGCAGCACGCCGTCGCCACCGATACCGGCCCGGCGGTCGCACAGGGCGGCGACGGTGGCCGGGGGCAGCTCGATGGCGTTCTCGGGGTCCGGCACGATCACGAAGTCGTTCTCGGTGCCGTGCCCCTTGAGGAAGGCGATCCGTGTGCTCATCCCTCGATCGTACGGGAGCGGTGCGCGGCGGGGCCGGTGGAGGTGGCGCGGCGCCGATCGAGGCGGGGGGTGGTGCGGGGGGGGCGGGCCGGTGCGGGTGGTCCGTGGGCGGTGGAGCGGTTGCCGGGGCCTTCGCGGGGCGTTCCGGACGCGGGTCGCGGACACCTTGCCAGGGTGCTTCACGCGCGGTTCCCGGCGGCCTTACGGAGGCGTTTCACGCGCGCTTCGGAGCCGGTTCCTTGCCGGGGCGGTGCACGGGGCGCTCGCGGGGCACCTCGTGCGGGCGTTTCAGCGGAGTCTTGCCACTCGCCATACCGCGAGGACGACCACCAGGGCCACCAGCAGGAGGTAGCCGAGCACGACCCGCCAGTCGGGGCGGCGGCCGGAGCCGCGCGGGGGCAGGCCGGGCCAGGTGTAGCCCACCCGGCGGGCGGCCATCATGCCCCAGCCCGCCGCGCACGAGCAGATCAGCAGGCCGAGCATGGCGATGACCGCGCCGCTGTCGCCGAAGTCGAAGGCGAGCGGGAAGGCGAACATCAGGGAGCCGACTGCGGAGAGCCCCACGATGGGGGCGAGCTGCCAGATGCGCAGCCGGCGCTGCGGGCGCAGCTCGACCTCGACCTCCGGCCCGACCGGGTACATCTCCTCGGGATCGGGTCCGTCTGCGGTGACGCCGCCCAGCGTCTCGTCGGGCCCGTCGTCGGCCAGCCGGTCCACGGCCGCTCCGTCGACGATCAGAGCGTCCACGGCCAGACCGTCCACGGCCGATCCGTCCACAGCCAGACCGTCCACGGTCGGACCGGCATCGGCCCGACCCGGCTCGTCACTGTCCGTAGTGACGTGCTCGGCACTTCGTGCGGTGTCGCGAGGGCCGGCCTCCATCGCCACGCGCCCTCCCAACTAGGCTCCACTTGGTCGATCGAAGCTCGATGATGGCACGGCGCCACGGGCCGGGATGACCGGCGGCGCATCCCGATGCCAGGACGTGATCAGGCTGTGACCGGTCGTTCGACCAACGCCAGGGCCTGCTGCGGAAGTTCCCCGCGGTCCGCGAGGGCCCCACTCAACCAATGCACCCGGGGATCGCGCCTGAACCACGAATCCTGACGGCGCGCGAAGCGTTTGGTCGCACGGACGGTCTCGGCCCGCGCTTCCGCTTCGGTGCACTCCCCGGCGAGCGCGGCCAGCACCTGCTGGTAGCCGAGCGCGCGGGACGCCGTGCGCCCCTCGCGCAGGCCGCGCGCCTCCAGTGCGCGCACCTCGTCCACGAGACCCGCCTCCCACATCCGGTCGACGCGCCGCGCGATGCGGTCGTCCAGCTCCGGACGCGCCACGTCGACCCCGATCTGGACGGTGTCGTACACGGAGTCGTGGCTGGGCAGGTTGGCCGTGAAGGGCCGCCCGGTGATCTCGATCACTTCCAGGGCCCGGACGATACGGCGGCCGTTGCCGGGCAGGATCGCGCGGGCGGCGTCGGGGTCGGCGGCGGCGAGCCGCGCGTGCAGGGCGCCCGGGCCGCGCAGCGTCAGCTCCTCCTCCAGGCGGGCCCGCACGTCCGGGTCGGTGCCGGGGAACTCCAGGTTGTCGACGGCTCCGCGGACGTACAGGCCGGAGCCGCCGACCAGGACCGGCCAGCGGCCCTCGGCGAGCAGGGCGTCGATCCGCGCGCGGGCCAGTTTCTGGTACTCGGCGACCGACGCGGCGACCGTCACGTCCCAGATGTCCAGCAGGTGGTGCGGGACGCCGCCGCGCTCATGCGGCGTCAGCTTGGCGGTACCGATGTCCATCCCCCGGTACAGCTGCATGGAGTCGGCGTTGACGACCTCGCCGCCGAGGCGCTGGGCCAGGAAGACACCGAGATCGGATTTACCGGCCGCGGTCGGTCCGACGACGGCGATGACGCGGGGGGCGGGGGATGCACTGCTCACCGCACCAGTCTCGCAAACCTCCCGGCGTGGTCCCGAACGAGTTACGTGACGGGGGACGCGGCGGGTCGTTGCCCGTTGCGAGGTGCCTCCTGCGGGACTGCCGGAGGCGGTGACCCGGACGGCACGACCTTATGCACCGGGTGACGCGGGAATTCGCCCGCACGAGTACCGTATGGAGTGGATATGGGCATGTTCGCACGACTCCTCGGCAGGTCGAAGGCGGCTCGCGAGGCGTCGGCCGCCGAGGCGCGGACCGATGTGGAGCCGCCCGGGGCCGAGGCGGAGGAAGAGCCGGAGGCGGAGTCGGCCGGGGCCGCGGCCGAGGCGGAGCCTGCTGAGGCGGAGGCGGCCGGGCAGGCGGAGCCGGAAGCGCATGGCCCGGCCGTGGACGGGAACGAGGACGGCAACGAGGACGGGGTCGTGCGAGCGGATGCCGGTACCGATGCCGGTGCGGACGACAGTGCGGCCGACGCGTCCGAGGGTGCCGGGATCCCGCGGCAGCAGTCCGCCGGCGAGGCCGCCGACAGTGACGCCGGCGACGGCGCCCGCAGGTGAACGCGCCGCGAGGGGAAGGTGGATCATGGGTTTGATGGACAACATGAAGGCCAAGCTGGGTCCGGCGAAGGACAAGGTGTCGGACCTCGCGCGGCAGCACGGGGACAAGGTCCAGCACGGGATCGACAAGGCCGCGAAGGCCGTCGACGAGCGGACCAAGGGCAAGTACAGCGACAGGATCCAGGCCGGCACGGGCAAGGCCAAGGGGGCGATGGACCGCCTCGCTCACAAGGACGGCCCCGAGACACCGGCGTCGGCCACCGAGCCGATGCCGCCCACCCGGCCGGAGGGGCCGCCGCCGGTTTCCTGACCGCCCCACGCCCTGAGGGGCGCCTGATCCCGGCGGGGTGTCCCCGGTCCAGGTGAGGAGTCTCGGCCCGGGACCCGGCGGACGGTTACGGAGAGGCATCTCTCCCGGCCGTCCGCCGCCGCCGTACGGGCGGCGGCGGAGCGGGGGTCAGGACCAGGTCGCGACCAGGTATCCCACGCCGTACGGGGCGTCCTCGTACAGCAGGGCACCGGTGAGGCGGGCGTCCTCGGCCGCGGCGGCCAGGACCTGCCAGGGGGCGCGACCGGACGCCTTCAGTTCGCGGGCCAGCCCGGGGTCGAGTGCCCGCAGGGCCGCGAGGTCCGCCGCTCCCAGCGCCCGTGCCACCTCGGCGTCGAAGGGCGCCGCCCGCTCGTCCAGGTATCCCGGCGCCTTGAGGGTGCGGCAGGCGCTGGCGTCCCCCATCACCAGCAGAGCCACGCGCGCGGCCCGGGCCCCCAGCTCCCTGCCGACCTCGGCACACCGCTCCGGCGCCAGCGACGCGTCGATCCCGAGTCCCTCGATCGAGGCGTCGGCCCAGCCGGTCCGCTCGAGCAGCCAGCCGGCGACGGCCAGCGAGGTCGGCAGCTCACGCGCGGGTACGACGGCGTCCGGGGCGGCGGAGCCCAGGCGTACGTCCACGCCGACGCCGAAACCGCGGAAGGAGCCCGGGGCGCCCTGAGGGTACGGGCCCGCCCCGTCCTGCCCGGCAGGGCCGACGACCACCAGCAGGTCGGGGCGGGCGGCGGCGAGCACGCCGAGCGCGTCCGCGCAGGCCGCGCGCGCGGTGTCCAGTTCGGGGGCGGCACCCGCGGCGACCTCGGGCACGAGCAGCGGCGGGCAGGGGCAGACGGCGGCGGCGACAAGCATGATCGGCAGAGTAACTCCGCAACCCCCCGAACCGGCACATCAGCGGGGACGCGGGGCGCGACGGATGGGGGGCGTGGCACCGGAGCGGGCGCGGGACGCGATTCTTCGGCAGGCGCACGGCGCAACACCGAAGGGGCGCGGACCCCAGGACGGGCGCGGGACGTGACTCCAGGCGAATGCGTGGCGCGACGCCAGGGCGGGTGTCATGCCGGTCCAGGATCGTGCCGGTCCAGGGCGGGTGCGGACGCGACTTCGCGGGGGGGGGCACCGGGCGCGACATCAGGGGGACGCGGGATTACGGGACTCGCGGCGGGCGCGGGCCGCGATTCACTGCGGGTGTGCGGCTCCAGGACGAGCGCGGGCCCGCGGCACGGCCGGCGCGCACGGCGGAGAGCGTCTCCCAGCCGGGCACGTGCGACTCCGGGCGGGCACGGGCGCGCGCCCGAGCCGAGTATGGAGCGGGACTCCGGCACGGAGCGGGGCACCAGCCACAGGCCGGGCCACGACCCCGGGCTCGCTGCGGGATGTGAAGGCCGGCGTGCTGTTCGGCGTGCTCCGCCAGACGGAATCCTCCGCGGACCCCGTCTCCCCCGAGCGACGGCCGCACATGGGCCAGCCGGCCCTCAGGCAGGTCGGTCAGGTCAGCACCCTGTTGCGTCTGCCCAGGCCCAGATGTCCGCGGCACCCCGACGGACAGCCTCTTCCGGGTCCCGGGCGAGATTCCGGCAGGTCGCCGCGAGGTCCGGTACACCGTCCGGTTCCGCGAGGGCGTCCTGCACCCCGGTCCGGAGCCAGTCGGCCTGGTTGTCGTCCGCCTCGGCGACCGCGAGGGCGATGAGCCGCACGGCGGCCGGCTTCCCCGCCCGGGCCAGGGCCTCTGCCGTCTGCCGGGTCACCGCCGTGTCCTCGACGTCCAGCAGCAGCCCCACCAGCGCCTCCGCAGCCTCGGGGACGTCAGCGAAGGCAGTGAGGTCGCGCCCGGCCCGGACACGTCGCGTCCACGAAGGAGACGACGCCTCGGTCAGGGCCGCCTCCCACCCACTCGTCTTCTCCGGCACGACCGGACAGCCTCCTACCCAGGTGAAGAAGGGGGCGGCCCGTGACCGTCCCCTCGGGTGCGGGTGCCGCTCGGTCAGTCGCAGCCGCAGCCCGTCGTCACGGCCGGCAGCGGGGCCGGGATGCCGATCTTCGGGAGGCCGAGCATGACGCCCGCCGGCTTGGCGGCCTCCGTGGCGTTGCGCTTCTCCCAGGCGTCGCCCGCGCGGGTGCGGCGGACGGCGAGGACGGAACCCTCGGCCAGGAGGTGGTGCGGGGCGGCGTACGTGATCTCGACGGTGACGACGTCGCCGGGGCGCACCTCCTGCTCCGGCTTGGTGAAGTGCACGAGGCGGTTGTCGGCGGCGCGGCCGGAGAGGCGGTGCGTGGCACCGTCCTTGCGGCCCTCGCCCTCGGCGACCATCAGCTCCAGCGTGCGGCCGACCTGCTTCTTGTTCTCCTCCCAGGAGATCTCCTCCTGGAGGGCGACCAGCCGCTCGTAGCGCGCCTGGACGACCTCCTTGGGGATCTGGTTCTCCATGGTCGCGGCGGGGGTGCCGGGCCGCTTGGAGTACTGGAAGGTGAAGGCCTGAGCGAACCGGGCCTCGCGGACGACGTGCAGCGTGTCCTCGAAGTCCTCCTCGGTCTCGCCGGGGAAGCCCACGATGATGTCGGTGGTGATCGCGGCGTGCGGGATCGCGGCCCGCACCTTCTCGATGATGCCCAGGTAGCGCTCCTGGCGGTACGAGCGGCGCATCGCCTTCAGGACCGTGTCCGAGCCGGACTGCAACGGCATGTGCAGCTGCGGCATCACGTTCGGCGTCTCGGCCATCGCTGCGATCACGTCGTCGGTGAAGTCGCGGGGGTGCGGGGAGGTGAAGCGGACGCGCTCCAGTCCCTCGATGTTCCCGCAGGCGCGCAGCAGCTTGCTGAAGGCCTCGCGGTCGCCGATGTCGGAGCCGTAGGCGTTGACGTTCTGGCCGAGCAGCGTGATCTCGGAGACACCCTCGGCGACGAGCGCCTCGACCTCGGCGAGGATGTCGCCGGGCCGCCGGTCCTTCTCCTTGCCGCGCAGCGCCGGGACGATGCAGAAGGTGCAGGTGTTGTTGCAGCCGACGGAGATCGAGACCCAGGCCGCGTACGCGCTCTCGCGGCGGGTCGGCAGCGTGGACGGGAACGCCTCCAGCGACTCGGCGATCTCGACCTGCGCCTCCTCCTGGACGCGGGCGCGCTCCAGCAGGACGGGAAGCTTGCCGATGTTGTGCGTGCCGAAGACGACGTCCACCCAGGGCGCCTTCTTCACGATGGTGTCGCGGTCCTTCTGCGCGAGGCAGCCGCCGACCGCGATCTGCATGCCGGGGCGGGAGACCTTCCTCGGCGCGAGCCGGCCGAGGTTGCCGTAGAGCCGGTTGTCGGCGTTCTCGCGGACCGCGCAGGTGTTGAAGACGACGACGTCCGCGTCCCCGTCCGACCCTTCGGGCGCCCGTACGTATCCGGCCTCTTCGAGCAGTCCGGACAACCGCTCCGAGTCGTGGACGTTCATCTGGCACCCGTAGGTGCGGATCTCGTAGCTCTTGGGTGCGTGAACGTCCACTGCGGGGCTCCGGTCGCTGCTGCTGGTCATGCCTCAAGGGTAGGTGGTCTCCGAAGGCGCCGAGCCGCGGTGGTCCGGGGCCGGATGGTCCGGCGGTGCCGGTGGGCTGGGGTCCGGTGGGCTGGGGTCCGGTGGTCCGGGGCCCGATGGGCCGGGGGCCGGTGGTCCGGCGATGCCGGTGATCCGGGGCCTGCGGTGCCCATGGGGCCGGTGAGGGCGGGGGTGCGTCCGGAGAGGCCGGACATGCTGTGGGCCGGCTGCCGCGAGGCCCGTAGGATCGGTGATCTCGGGGGGGAGGTGGTCATGGGCAGGCGGCGCCCGGGCACGCCGACGCTGGAGGAGGTGGCCGCCCGCGCCGGGGTGGGCCGGGGCACGGTCTCCCGCGTCGTCAACAACGCGGCGGGGGTGAGGGACTCGACGCGCCGGGCCGTGCAGCGGGCCATCGCGGAACTGGGGTACGTGCCCAATCTCGCGGCCCGGTCCCTGGCCGGGCGGGGGGCCGACGCCGTCGCGCTCGTCATGACGGAACCGGACTGGCGGTTGTTCGCCGAGCCGTTCTTCTCCGAGGTCGTCCGCTCACTCGGTGATGCCCTGGCCGACACCGGGATGCAGTTGCTGCTGACCCTGGTGCGCTCGGACGCCGAGCGGCAACGCTTCCTGGAGTACGCCCGTGGCGGCCGGGTCGACGGGGTGCTGCTGATGTCCGTGCACGCCGGCGATCCGCTGCCGGACATGCTCGCCGAGGCCCGGCTGCCGACGGTCCTGCTGGGCCGCCGCTCGGGCGACGAGCACGTCAGCTATGTCGACGTGGACAACGCCGGCGGGGCCCGCAGCGCGGTCTCCCACCTGCTGGACACCGGCCGGCGGACGATCGCCACGATCACCGGGCCGCTCGACATGTACGTCGCCCAGTGCCGGCTGCGCGGCTACCGCGAGGCACTGGCACAGGCCGGCCTGGACGCCCAGCGGTCGTGGATCGCCGAGGGCGACTTCACCGAGGAGAGCGGCCGTCGCGCCATGACCCGGCTGATCGAGCGGCACCCGGGGATCGACGGTGTCCTCGCCGCGTCGGACACCACGGCCGCCGGTGCTCTTCAGGCGCTGCGCGCGGCGGGACGGCGGGTGCCGCAGGACGTCGCCGTCATCGGCTTCGACGACTTCCCGCTGGCCGAGCGGACCGAGCCGCGACTGACCACGGTGCGGCAGCCGGTGGCGGAGATCGGGCAAGCCATGGTCCGTCTCCTCCTGGAGGAGATGGAGGAGACGGAGGAGTCGTCCGTGGCCTGGCGGCACGTCGTCCTCCGCACGGAGCTGGTGCTGCGCGAGTCGGCCTGAGGCTCGCCGGCACCCCCCGCACCCGCTCGGGAGCGCTCCCAGCGTTCCGCATCCCGATACAGCCGGGCTGCCACCTGCGTTTTCGAATCCCCTTCGACACTTCCCCCGCGCACAGTCTTGTCAGGGTCATGAACTCTCCCTACAGTCCCTGCCGAACGGAGGAATGGGAGCGCTCCCATCATCGTGCGCGTGAGAGCGCTCCCGCATCGCACCGACCGTCCCGGAGAGGACCCGCATGCGACCGTCCACGCACCCTGCCCGTGGCACGCGCGGCCTGTTGGGCGCGCTGCTCACCGCCCTCGCCGCCCTCGCGGCACTGCTCACCACCGCCCCGGCGGCACACGCCGACACCGCGATCTGCGAGGCGTTCGGGTCGACCACGATCCAGGGCCGCTACGTCGTCCAGAACAACCGCTGGGGCACCAGCGCGGCCCAGTGCGTCACCGCCACCGACTCGGGATTCCGGATCACCCAGGCCGACGGCTCGGTCCCGACGAACGGCGCCCCGAAGTCGTACCCGTCCGTCTTCAACGGCTGTCACTACACCAACTGCTCGCCCGGAACCAGCCTCCCGGCACGGCTCAGCACCATCTCCAGTGCTCCCACCGGCATCTCCTACAGCTATGTGAGCAACGCGGTGTACGACGCCGCGTACGACATCTGGCTCGACTCCACGCCCCGCACCGACGGCGTCAACCAGACCGAGATCATGATCTGGTTCAACAAGGTGGGGTCCGTCCAGCCCGTCGGCTCGCAGGTCGGCACCGCCACCGTCGCCGGGCGCTCGTGGCAGGTGTGGTCGGGTGACAACGGCTCCAACGACGTGCTGTCCTTCGTCGCCCCGTCGGCGATCACCAGCTGGAACTTCGACGTCATGGACTTCGCCCGGGAGGCCGTCGCCCGCGGTCTGGCACAGAACAGCTGGTACCTGACCAGTGTGCAGGCGGGCTTCGAGCCCTGGCAGAACGGCACCGGCCTCGCCGTGACCTCGTTCTCCTCCACGGTCAACACCGGCGGCGGCGACCCGGGCGGCCCCGGCAGCTCCACGGCCTGCACGGTGGCGTACACGACGAACGTCTGGCAGGGCGGCTTCACCTCCGACGTCACCGTCACCAACACCGGCTCCACCCCCGTCAACGGCTGGAAGCTGGCCTTCACCCTGCCCGCCGGGCAGCGGATCACCAGCGCCTGGGGCGCCGGTGTCACGCCGTCCTCAGGAGCGGTCACGGCGAGCAACCTCGCCTACAACCCGCAGATCCCGGCCGGCGGCAAGGCGTCCTTCGGCTTCCAGGGCACCTACGGCGGCACCTTCGCCAGGCCGGCCGGCTTCAGCCTGAACGGTGCCGCCTGCACCACCGTGTGACACGGCCGCCCGCGCGGGCCGCATGCCACACCCACCTGCCCCGGGACCCGCCCGTCTCCCACCCGCCGATCGGCCGGGTCCCGGTTCCACTTCGCGCGGCCCCGTCGCCGATCCCTCCAGGAAAGGCCCCCCGCATGAGCCTCCCGTCCGCCCGCCGCCGCCCGGCGACGGCCCTGGCCCTGTGTGTCGCGGCGCTGGCCCTCACCGTGCCGGCCGCCGCCGCGCCGGAGCCCGTGGCCGCTTCCACGACCGCGGTTCTCCCCTACCAGGACGCGTCCTTACCGGTGCCGGACCGCGTCACCGACCTGCTGTCCCGGATGACGCCGGACGACAAGCTCGGCCAGATGACGCAGATCGAGAAGGACGCCCTCGTCCCGCAGTCCGATCTGGCCGCCTACCGCATCGGTTCCGTGCTGTCCGGCGGCGACTCCACCGTCAGCCCCAACAACGCCCGTACCTGGGCCGACACCTACGACTCGCTGCAACGCACCGCGCTGACCACGCCGCTGGGCATCCCGGTGATCTACGGGATCGACGCCGTGCACGGCCACAACGCGGTCCGCGGGGCCACCCTGTTCCCGCACAACATCGGCCTCGGCGCCACCCGTGACCCCGCGCTCGTGCAGCGCGTCGGGCGGGCGGTGGCCGAGGAGGTGTCGGGCACCGGCATCGACTGGGACTTCGCCCCCTGCCTGTGCGTGGCGCGCGACGACCGGTGGGGCCGCACCTACGAGTCGTACGGCGAGACGCCCGCACTGCCCACGGCCATGACCACGTTCGTCACCGGACTCCAGGGCGAGACCCTGGGCGCCGGACCGGCATCGGTGCTCGCCACCGCCAAGCACTACCTCGGTGACGGCGGCACCGCCGGCGGGGTCGACCAGGGCGACACCAGAGTCTCCGAGGCAGAGCTGCGCGCGGTCCACCTGCCGCCGTTCGAGGAGGCGGTGCGCCGGGGCGTGGGCGCGGTGATGCTGTCGTACAGCAGCTGGAACGGCGTCCGGTCCCACGCCAACCGCTATCTGGTGACCGACGTGCTGAAGGGCGAACTCGGTTTCACCGGGTTCGTCGTGTCCGACTGGGCCGCGGTCGACCAGCTCGACGGGCAGAGCGGCTTCACCGGCGCCGAGATCACCACGGCCGTCAACGCGGGCGTCGACATGGTGATGGTCCCGCACGACTACAGGAAGTTCCTCACCCTGCTGCGCGGCGAGGTGACCGCGGGCCGGATCACGCAGTCGCGCATCGACGACGCCAACCGGCGCATCCTGACCAAGAAGTTCCAGCTGGGCCTGTTCGAACGGCCCTTCACCGACCGGTCGTACACGTCGGCGGTCGGTTCGGCCGCCCACCGGGAGCTGGCCCGGCAGGCCGTACGCGAGTCCCAGGTGCTGCTGAAGAACGACGGCGGAGTCCTGCCGCTGGCGCGTTCGGCCAGGCTGTTCGTCGCCGGCAGATCGGCCGACGACATCGGCAACCAGAGCGGGGGCTGGACCGTCGGCTGGCAGGGCCGCAGCGGTCCCGTGACCGACGGCACCACCGTGCTCCAGGGCATCCGCGCCGCCGTCACCGACCCCTCCCGGGTCACCTACGACCGCTACGGCAACGGCATCGACTCCGGTTACGGCGCCGCGGTCGCCGTAGTCGGTGAGACCCCGTACGCCGAGGGCCGGGGCGACCGGCCGAACGGGCTGGGCCTGGACCAGGAGGATCTGCAGACCCTCGCCCGGCTGAAGGCCAGCGGGGTGCCGGTGGTCGTGGTCCTGGTCTCCGGTCGTCCGCTCGACGTCGCCGCCGAACTGCCCGGCTGGAAGGCCCTGCTGGCCGCCTGGCTGCCCGGCACGGAGGGCGCCGGCGTGTCCGACGTCCTGTTCGGCACCCACGCCCCCACCGGGAAGCTGCCGGTGTCCTGGCCGAGGGGCGCCTCCCAGGAGCCCGTCAACGACGGCGACGGCAAGGACCCGCTCTTCCCGTACGGGTACGGGCTGACGTACGCCGGCACGGACCCGACTCCGACGCCTGCCCCCACACCGACCCCGACGCCGGGCACGTGCACCGCGCGGTTCCGTACCGCCTCGGCGTGGCAGGGCGGATACCAGGCGGAGATCACGGTCGAGAACACGGGCTCCGAGCCGCTGACGGGCTGGTCGGTCGACTGGGACCTGGCCGGCTCCACCGTCACCAGCCTGTGGAACGGCTCACTGACGACGGCGCAGGGCCGGGCCACCGTCCGCAACGCCGCCTTCGACGGTTCCCTGCTCCCCGGCGCCACCACCACCTTCGGCCTCACCGCGAACGGCTCCGCGGGCACACCGGCGCCGCACTGCACCGGCGGCTGAACACACCCCGGCTCACGGCACCGACGCTCCGGCGACACCCCCGTACCCCGGCACCCGCACCCGTCCGGGGCGCACCATCCGCCCGATCTCGAAACGGAAGGAGCACCACATGGTCCGACGCGGCAGACTCCTGTCGGTGGCAGCGGCCCTGTCGACGCTGCTGGCGGCACTCGCCCTGACCCTCCTGGGGCAGGGCAGCGCACAGGCGCACGGGGTGGCGATGCTGCCCGGCTCCCGCACCTACCTGTGCTACCTGGACGCGCACACCACCACCGGCGGACTGGATCCCACCAATCCGGCCTGCCGGGACGCGCTGGCCAAGAGCGGGGCGACGGCGCTGTACAACTGGTTCGCCGTGCTCGACTCCAACGCCGGTGGCCGGGGTTCCGGTTACGTCCCGGACGGCACCCTGTGCAGCGCGGGCGACCGGTCCCCGTACGACTTCTCCGCCTACGACGCGGCCCGCTCGGACTGGCCGCGGACCCACCTGACCAGCGGGGCGACGATCCAGGCGCAGTACAGCAACTGGGCGGCGCACCCCGGTGACTTCCGGATCTACCTGACCAAGCAGGGCTGGTCACCCACCTCCGCCCTGCGCTGGGCCGACCTGGATCTGATCCAGACGGTCACCAACCCGCCGCAGCAGGGGTCGCCCGGCACCGAGGGCGGCCATTACTCCTGGGACCTGAAACTGCCCTCCGGCCGCACCGGGGACGCCCTGGTCTTCATCCAGTGGGTCCGCTCGGACAGCCAGGAGAACTTCTTCTCCTGCTCCGACATCGTCTTCGACGGCGGCCACGGCGAGGTCACGGGCATCCGCACCTCCGGCGGCACCCCCACCCCCACCCCTACACCGACCCCGACGCCGACCCCCACGGATCCGCACACCGGTTCCTGCATGGCCACGTACTCCGTGGTCAACTCCTGGAGCGGTGGCTTCCAGGCCTCCGTCGAGGTCATGAACCACGGCACGGCACCGCTCGACGGCTGGGCCGTGGCCTGGAGGCCCGGCGCGGGCACCAGGATCAGCAGTCTGTGGAACGGCACCCAGTCCACCGGCGCCGACGGCACGGTCACGGTCCGCAACGCCGACCACAACCGGGTCGTCCCCGCCGGCGGCAGCGTCACCTTCGGCTTCACCGCCACCTCGACCGGCAACGACGTCCCCGCCGGTTCGATCGGCTGCGTCACGGCGCAGGGCACCACCTGACGCACGTCACCCGGCGACGATGTCACCGCCGACGGCCAGGAGGTCGTCCGCCGCGGTCCGGGCCGGTCACCCCGGCCCGGACGGTGCCGTGCGGTGGTCCGGTCCACGGCCGTGGGCTCAGTCCCGCGCCGCCAGTTCGTGCAGGGCGGTCACCGTCCTCCAGTTGCGGGTGGTGGCCGGGATGCCGAGGCGGCGCTCGATGAAGGCGTTGTCCAGCCTGGTCCTGCCGTACCCGTCGGGCACGTGCAGATGGATCTCGTCACCTGCCAGCGTGAACACGGCGGTCTCGCCGGCCGGCACCTCCAGCCGGGCGGCCTGCTCGGCGGTCGGCTCCTGGGCGAGGAAGGTGACGTGCAGCTTGGCCGGGTCGTCCTCCTGGCCGAGGTAGGGGTTGCGGGCCACGGTGCGGGCCAGGGACTCGGCGGTACGCAGCAGGACCGTGACCGACACCCCGAGGTCGTCGGCGATCCGCTTCCCGATGCGCGCGGCCAGCTCGGCTGGGGTCTGCCCGGCCGGGGCCCGGAACACCACGTTGCCGCTGCGCAGATACGTCTGGACGGCCTCGCATCCCAGCGCGGTGAACAGGGCGCGCAGGTCCGCCATGGCGATCTGCGTACGGCCGCCGACGTTGATCCCGCGCAGGAGCGCGACGTGCTTCGTCATGCCACCAACCTCTCACGGGGCGGCATGGGGTGGCGCGGGGCGGCGGCACGGGTGGCGGCCGGGGGTGGCCGGGTGCGGCCCGGTTTCCTCGCGCCGGTCAGCACGGCCACTCGGGCTTGGAGACGCTCGCCCGCAACGGAGCGAGAAGCGCGTCGGCCCGCTCCCGGCCCTCCTCGGATCCGAGGTCCGCGATGCCCCGGTCCGTCAGCACCTCCAGCGGTCCGCCGCCGGGGCGTTCGCAGCGGTCGTGGAAGAGCACCAGGGCATGCTCGGACCGGTTGCGCCGCGACTCCCAGACCAGCCCCATGGCGTCGGGTGCCTGCGCGCGGATCTCGCTGGACCAACGGCGCGCCCTCGCGTAGTTGCCCTCGTCCTCCAGGAGCGTGGCGTCCTGGCAGACGGCGGCCAGGTCCGTACCGCTGACGAGCGACACCAGGGTCAGGTCGGTGCGGGTGCGCAGACAGCTCAGGGTCCGCTGCCAGACGGCGCGGTAGGGGATCGTGCGCTCGCCGGCCGGCAGATCGAAGGGCCGGGAGCGCAGCACGCTCTCCGCGAGCGCGGTCAGCGCGGTCTCCGCCAAATACAGGCTGTGGTACCGGTCCAGCACGGTGCCGTCGAAGCGGCCTCCGTCGAAGTGGATGTCCGCGAGCCTCGGGTTGAACGCGTCCGGCGCGTGGATCGACCGGTGCACCCGCCACAGCTCCGTGCCGGCCGGGATCACCCTGCGGTTGGGGCGCAGCTTCAGGTCGATCATCGGGAAGAAGCCGCCCATCACTCCCCCTCCGCCAGTTCGAGGGCCGCGCCGACCAGCCGGTGGTCGGGGAGCCGGCCGAGCAGCGCCGCGGGGGTGCCACGCAGCCAGGTGTTGCCGCTGAACCACCAGGAGGCGGCGCCCCAGGGGTCGATGTCCGCGAGCAGCAGGCGGTTGACCTCGAGGACGACGCCGTGCGGAGTGCCGCCACCGGGCGTGAACTGGAACTCGGGGTAGCGGTCGCCGTCCCGGGGATCGCGGAGTCTGATCAGTTCCGGGGGCGGCGCGCCGCCGCAGCGGGCCCGCGCCTCGGCGGCCGACAGGGCCGGTTCCCGCAGCAGCCGGTCGCGCCCGGGGTCCCTGCCGCACGGCGGTTCCCTTACCGGCGACGGCAGGCGGAACCAGGCCATCAGCTCCCGCGCACCGGCCACGGCCCCCGGTCCGGGCGGCACCACGACCGCGCGCAGGGAGTCCAGTTCCGCGCGTACCGGATGGTCCGGCGGCAGCGGCACCAGCGCCCGCCGGACGCCTTGGAGTGCCCTGCGGACCGCCCTGTCCTCGTCCGGTGCCGCCTCGGCTAGTGCCGTCAGCCTGGACACCAGCAGTGCGTACTCCTCGTCGTCCAGTGCCTCGCGGATGGTGTCGCGGTGCTCGCCGATCAGGACGAGCAGCCGTTCCGCCGATCCCGCGTCCCCTTCGTCCACACCTGCCTCCCTTCTGGCGTCGCCGCCGCTGTCGCCCTCACCGACGCGGTCACCGTCACCGTCGCGGTCACTGTGGCCGTCACCGGCTCCGTCGCCGTCCCCCGTCGCGCCGGGCCAGCGCCGCCCCGGGGGCCTGCGCCACTATGCCGACGCGCGGCGCCCTCGGCGAAAGGATCCCGCTCCTGTCCTCGTCAACGCCCCGGATCCGCCCGGAACGCACCCAGTTCGGTGCGCATCTCGCGCCGCATCCGCCGGAGCCGGCCCCACAGTTCTTCGATGCTCTC
The DNA here is from genome assembly GCF_043080665.1 of Streptomyces sp. NPDC014991. Classification (NCBI taxonomy): domain Bacteria; kingdom Bacillati; phylum Actinomycetota; class Actinomycetes; order Kitasatosporales; family Streptomycetaceae; genus Streptomyces; species Streptomyces sp. NPDC014991. The sequence goes on along the minus strand of NZ_JBIBVY010000004.1, from coordinate 44,637 downwards.
CTGCACGGCGGCCGGCGAGTCCCCGGCGCGCGGGACGCCGTCGTCCAGGCGCCGGACCATGCCGTAGACAGCGCCGAGGTCGTGGCTGAGACTGCCCGCGAGGTCGAGCACCTGCTCCGGCACCCGCATCTGGGCCTCCGCGTACACGTCCCGGTACTGGTCGCGCGCCTCCGTGAGCCGCTGACGTACGGCCCGCAGCTCAGCGGTTCGGCCCAGCGCGTACACCTGGTCGGTGAGCGCGGCGAGATAGTGCCGGGCGGCGGTGTTCAGAGCGACGTAGCAGGCCCGCAGCTCCTGGGCGTGCCGGCGCCGCTCCCGCGCCTCCTCGACGCGTGCCTGTTCCCGCCGGCGGCTGCGGTCGGCCGCGCGCTGGGTCAGCAGCGCGGACAGCAGCGTCCCGACGACCCCGACGACCGCGACCACGGGCGCGGTCACTCCCCCGACGTCCACCCCGCCCCCTCCCCGCCGTCCCCCCGACGACCTCAGGAAAGCAGGGGTCCCCGGACCGGGTGAACGGCCGGCCCGGACGTCGCCCGGTGTTCGCCCCGCTGTCGACCGTGCCGGCGGCCGGTCCGGTCCGACGGGCGCCGTCCGGTCGCATGCCGGTCGCCGTGAGCGAGTCGACGTCGTCGGCACACCGGCCTTCGCGGGACACCTCACGTCCGGCCCCGGAAACCCGCTCTCGGATGGCCGCTGCTGACGGGTCCCGGCGCCGGAGTCAGGCCGCGCCGTCCGGTGTCCAGCCCTGACGGCGCAGTACGGCCGACACGTCCGGCGCCCGGTAGTGCTCGCCCTTGAGGACCTTGCCGTCGGCCCGGCGGGCCACCTGACCGTCCGGGCCGAGCTTGCTCATGTTGGCGCGGTGGATCTCGCCGATCACCTCGTCGAGGTCGATGCCGTGCACCAGAGCCGTGCCGTACGCCACGTACACGACGTCGGCCAGCTCGTGCGCCAGCCGGTCGAGCGGGCCCTCGACCGCGACCTCGGCGACCTCCGCGGCCTCCTCGGCGAGCAGTTCCCCGCGGTGGGCCGCCAGTGCGGGGTCCACCTCCGTCGGCGTGCTGCGGGCGTCGAGTCCGAACGCGCGGTGGAACTCACGGACGAGACGGGCGGGCGAAGTGCTCATGCGGGGACTCTAACGGCCGCCACTGACAGGGCCCGCCGGCCGCGGCCGGCCCCGGAACGGCCACGGCCCTGGTCAGCGCCGCGCTTCGGCTGGCAGGATCGCCGCATGTCCAAGACGTTCCCCCGTATCAGCAGGCGCCGGGCGCTCCAGGGCGTGGCCGCCGGTGTCGTGGCCCTCGGGCTGCTGCTGGGGTGGCTGCTGCCCCTGGGCGAGAAGCCGCCGAGCGGGACGATCGTGTTCAGCACCGGTACGCCCCGCGGGGTCTACCAGGAGTACGGCGAGCGGCTGCGCGCCGAGCTGGCCAGGGACATGCCCGGCCTGAAGGTGAAGCTGCTCAACAGCGCCGGTTCGCAGGAGAACGTCCAGCGGGTGGCGACCGGGCGGGCCGACTTCACCATCGCGGCGGCCGACGCGGTGGCGACGTACGAGCTGCGGCACGGCAGGGGTGCCGGGCGGCTGCGCGGTGTGGCCCGGCTCTACGACGACTACGTGCATCTCGTCGTGCCCCGCGGCTCCGGCATCAGAAGCGTCGCGGACCTGCGGCACAGACGGGTGGCGACCGGACTGCCCGACTCGGGGGTACGCCTGATCGCCGACCGGGTGCTGCGCGCCGCCGGGATCGACCCGGTGAAGGACATCACCCCGGTGGCGGACGGCATCGACACCGGGCCCGACCAGCTCCAGCGGGGGAAGATCGACGCGTTCTTCTGGTCGGGCGGCCTGCCCACGAAGGGGCTGGTCACCCTCGCGAAGAAGGCGGCCTTCCGGTTCGTGCCGATCGACGACGACCTCATCGCCCGGCTGCACAGCGAGGGCGAGGCGGCGCGCTACTACCGGGCGACCAACATCCCCGAGTCGGCCTACCCGGTCGCGCAGCAGGGCGCGCAGGTGCCGACGATCGCGGTGTCCAACGTGCTGATGACCCGCACGGACCTGGACCCCCGGCTCACCGAGTGGCTGACCCGTACGGTGATCAAGAGCCGGGACGGCATCGGCGCCCACGTCCACTCCGCCCAGCTGGTGGATCTGCGCACCGCCATCTACACCGACCCGCTCCCGCTCCAGGAGGGCGCCCGGCGCTACTACCGGTCGATGAAACCCTAGGGGACCCTGGGCCCTGGGGAAGCCGCCTGACGGGTCTCCGCGTGCCGCGGGACCGTGACCGTCACGCGCAGCCCGCGCGGCTCGTGGTGGGCGTAGGCGATCGAGCCGCCGCCCGCCGCGAGCAGGGCGCGGGTGATGGACAGGCCCAGGCCCGACCCCCGGACGTTCTGGTGCCGGCCGCTGCGCCAGAAACGGTCGCCCACGCGCGCGAGTTCCTCGTCGGTGAGACCGGGGCCGGTGTCGGTGACGACGATCGTGGAGGTGTCGCCGTCGGCCCGGACGACCACCTCCACCGTGCCGTCCTCGGGGGTGAACTTCACGGCGTTGTCGATCACCGCGTCGAGGGCGCTCGACAGGGCGATCGGGTCGGCCCAGGCGGTGGTGGGCGGGCAGTCCCCGGTCAGCCGTACGCCCTGGGCGCGGGCGGCCGGCGACCAGGCGGCCACCCGTTCCTCGGCCAGCGCGCCGATGTCGGTCAGCCGGAGGTCGGCCTCGGCGTGCTCGGCGAGCGCCAGGCCGAGCAGGTCGTCCAGGACCTGCGCGAGGCGTTTGCCCTCGGTGCGGACGGAGGCGATCTCCTCGTTGCCCTCGGGAAGCTCGAGGGCGAGCAGTTCGATGCGCAGCAGCAGCGCCGAGAGCGGGTTGCGCAGCTGGTGCGAGGCGTCGGCGACGAAGGCGCGCTGCTGCTCCAGCACGGCCTCGACGTTGTCCGCCATCTCGTTGAACGAGCGGGCCAGCCGTCTGAGTTCCGGCGGCCCCCCGGCGACCGCGACCCGGGACTTCAGGCGGCCGGTGGCGATGTCGTGGGTGGTGGCGTCCAGGACCCGTACCGGTCTGAGCACCCAGCCGGTCAGCCGCAGCGCCGCGCCGACGGCGAGCAGCATGGCCGCGATCTCGCCGGCCCCGATGAGCAGCCAGCCGCGCAGGATCCGGGAACGCATCTGCCCGGTGGGCGACTCGGTCACCACGACCGCGACGACGTCCCCGTCCCTGATCACCGGTGAGGCGACGACGAGCCGGGTGCGCTGCCAGGGCCACACCTGCCGCGGGTCGTGGCTGCGCCGGCTGAGCAGCGCCTCGTCGAACGCCTCGCGGACCTCTCCGGTCCGCGGTACGAACCAGTCGCCGGGCGCGTTCGCCATCGCGGAGCCGTTGCGGTAGAAGACGCCCGCGCGGATGCCGTAGACGCCGTAGTAGCTGTCCAGTTCGCTGCGCAGGCTCTCCCGGCGCTCGTCCGTGGTGGTGCGGCGGGATCCGCTGGGCCCGTCGGTGACGAACTGGGCGAGCGCCGCGAAGCGTGCCGTGTCGTCGATCCGGTCGACGACGACCCGCTGCTGCTGGGCGGCGGCCACACTGCCGGCGAGCGGGACGCCGAGCGCGAGCAGGACCGCCGCCAGCAGGACGATGAGCAGCGGCAGGAGGCGTGTGCGCACCCGTCCCCGCTAGGCGGCCGGGGCGACGAGCCGGTAGCCGACGCCGCGTACGGTCTCGATCAGCGCGGGCATGCGGAGCTTGCCCCGCAGGGAGGCGACGTGCACCTCCAGGGTGCGGCCGGTGCCCTCCCAGCTGGTGCGCCAGACCTCGCTGATGATCTGTTCGCGCCGGAAGACCACCCCGGGCCGCTGGGCGAGGAGCGCGAGCAGGTCGAACTCCTTGCGGGTCAGCTGGACCACCGTGCCGTCCACGCTGACCTGGCGGGTGGGCAGCTCGATCCGCATGGAGCCGAGGAGGAGGGCGTCCTCGCCGCCGCCGGCGGGGTCCTCGTGGAGGGTGCGCCGGGCGACGGCGTGGATACGGGCGAGCAGTTCCCCGGTGTCGTACGGCTTCACCACGTAGTCGTCGGCGCCCAGGTTGAGCCCGTGGATGCGGGAGCGGACGTCGGACCGCGCGGTGACCATGATGACCGGGGTGCTGGTGCGCTTGCGGATCTTGCCGCACACCTCGTAGCCGTCCTGGTCGGGCAGGCCGAGGTCGAGCAGGACGACGCCGAAGCCGTCGCTCTCGGGGACCAGTGCCTGCAGCGCTTCCTCGCCGCTGCGCGCGTGGGTGACGTCGAAGCCGTGCCGCGCGAGGACGGCGGACAGGGCCGCGGCGACGTGGTTGTCGTCCTCGACGAGGAGCAGTCTCATTCCGGCCCCCTCCGTTTTCAGTGGTCGTACGGTCCCGGCGATCGCGGGTCTTGTGCCGCACGCGCGCGCGTGCACCATGGCAGTGACGCCGATGGAGAGGACGGCGTCAAGAGGGTTCGGGTTGCCCGTCGCTTCCGTTACCCGGCCGATACGTGCGCCGCGACGCGTGCTACGACATGTGTCCGATTGCTATCGGATCGTGATGCTCAAGTTCCCCTCAGATGTGATGACGCAGGTCACAGCCGCTCACTACTGTCCTCGGAAACCCGAGGAGGACGGAGCCTGAGAGCGATGACCAAAGTATCGGTGGCCAAGGAAGACGTGGCCACGTCCGACGACCTGGTCGTCCTGAGCGGCGTCAACAAGCACTTCGGCGCGTTGCACGTGCTCCAGGACATCGACCTGACGATCGCCCGCGGCGAGGTCGTCGTGGTCATCGGGCCCTCCGGGTCCGGGAAGTCGACGTTGTGCCGCACCATCAACCGCCTGGAGACGATCGACTCGGGCACGATCACGATCGACGGCAAGCCCCTGCCGCACGAGGGCCGGGAGCTGGCCCGGCTGCGGGCGGACGTCGGCATGGTCTTCCAGTCCTTCAACCTCTTCGCGCACAAGAGCGTGCTCGAGAACGTGATGCTGGGCCAGGTCAAGGTCCGCAAGGCGGACAAGAAGCAGGCCGCGGAGAAGGCGCGGGCCCTGCTGGACCGGGTCGGCGTGGGCAGCCAGGCCGACAAGTACCCCGCGCAGCTGTCCGGCGGCCAGCAGCAGCGTGTCGCGATCGCGCGGGCGCTGGCGATGGACCCGAAGGTCATGCTCTTCGACGAGCCGACCTCCGCCCTCGACCCCGAGATGATCAACGAGGTCCTCGAGGTGATGCAGCAGCTCGCCCGGGAGGGCATGACGATGATCGTCGTCACGCACGAGATGGGTTTCGCGCGGTCGGCCGCGAACCGCGTGGTCTTCATGGCCGACGGCCGGATCGTCGAACAGGCCACGCCCGACCAGTTCTTCAGCAACCCGCGCAGCGACCGGGCCAAGGACTTCCTGTCCAAGATCCTGCACCACTGACGGCGTCGGCCGCTCGCGGCCCCCGCGCTCAGGGCCTCGCCTCCCACCACTCAGAAGGATGTTCACCATGAAGCTCCGCAAGGTCACCGCCGCCTCGGCCGTCCTCCTCGCCCTGTCCGTGTCCGCCACCGCGTGCGGCGGCGACAAGAAGGACGACAACGGCTCCTCCGGCGGTGGCAAGAAGATCACCATCGGTATCAAGTTCGACCAGCCGGGCATCGGCCAGAAGACCCCGCAGGGTTACGCGGGCTTCGACGTCGACGTGGCCACCTATGTCGCCAAGAAGCTCGGTTACAGCGCCAACCAGATCGAGTGGAAGGAGTCGAAGAGCGCCGACCGCGAGACCATGCTGCAGCGTGGTGACGTCCAGTTCATCGCCGCCTCCTACTCGATCACCCCGGAGCGCCAGAAGCTGGTCGACTTCGCCGGCCCGTACCTGCTCGCCCACCAGGACGTGCTGGTCCGCGCGGACGACAAGAGCATCAAGACGCCGGCCGACCTCAACAAGAAGAAGCTGTGTTCGGTCACCGGCTCGACGTCGGCGCAGAACGTGAAGGACAAGCTCGCCCCCAAGGCGCAGCTCCAGCAGTACCCGACGTACTCCGCGTGCCTGACCGGTCTCCAGAACAAGGTGATCGACGCTCTGACCACCGATGACTCGATCCTCGCCGGTTACGCCTCCCAGGCCCAGTTCAAGGGCAAGTTCAAGCTGGGCGGCCTGAAGATGACCAACGAGAACTACGGCATCGGCGTCAAGAAGGGCAGCGACCTCAAGGCGAAGATCAACAAGGCGCTGGAGCAGATGGTCTCCGACGGTTCCTGGGAATCGGCCGTGAAGAAGAACTTCGGTCCGGCCGGCTACAAGAACGAGCCCGCGCCGAAGATCGGCGACGTCAAGAGCTGAGGCAACGCCCGGGGATGCGCCGTCCGTGCGGGCGGCGCGTCCGGGCATCCCCAACACGCGGAAGCGCGGGAGATCGTGTTCGACATTTTTGAGGGTTACGACGCACTGGGAGCCTTCTGGACGACGGTACAGCTGGCACTGCTGTCCGCCGTGGGTTCCCTGGTCTGGGGCACCTTGCTGGCCGCCATGCGGGTGGGCCCGGTGCCGCTGATGCGCGGGTTCGGCACCGTCTACGTGAACATCGTGCGGAACATCCCGCTCACGGTGATCATTCTGTTCTCCTCGCTCGGCCTCTACCAGACGCTGGGCGTCAGCCTCGGATCCGACCAGACGGACACGGTCAACTTCCGGTTGGCGGTGCTGGGTCTGATCGTCTACACGTCGGCCTTCGTGTGCGAGGCGATCCGGTCCGGCATCAACACCGTGCCGGTCGGCCAGGCGGAGGCCGCGCGGGCCATCGGCCTGAGCTTCAGCCAGGTGCTGTTCCTGGTCGTGCTGCCGCAGGCCTTCCGGGCCGCCGTCCTGCCGCTCACCAACGTCCTGATCGCCTTGACGAAGAACACGACGGTGGCGGCGGCGATCGGCGTCGCCGAGGCGGCGCTGCTGATGAAGAACATGGTCGAGAAGGAGGCGCAGCTGCTGCTGATCTCCGCGATCATCGCCTTCGGCTTCTGCTGCCTGACCCTGCCGACCGGCCTGATCCTCGGCTGGGTGGGCAAGAAGGTGGCGGTGAAGCGATGACCTCGGTCCTGTACGACGCCCAGGGGCCGCGCGCCAAGCGGCGCAACGTCCTTTTCACGGCGCTCTTCGTAGTCGCGTTCGCGGCCGTCGGCTGGTGGGTGTACTCGGCCCTCGACGACAAACACCAGCTGGACTGGGTGCTGTGGAAGCCGTATCTCAGCGGCTCCGAGGCCTACACGACGTACATCTGGCCCGGCCTGGAGAACACGCTGAAGGCCGCGGCCGCGGCGATGGTCATCGCCCTGCCGCTGGGCGCCGTCCTCGGCATCGCGCGGCTCTCGGACCACACGTGGATCCGCGTCCCGGCCGCGATCGTCGTCGAGTTCTTCCGCGCCATCCCGGTACTGGTCCTGATGATCTTCGGACTGGCCCTGTACTCCCAGTACACGAACGTCACTTCGGACGACCGTCCGCTCTACGCGGTCGTCACCGGCCTGGTGCTGTACAACGCCTCGGTGCTCGCCGAGATCGTCCGCGCGGGCATCCTCGCCCTGCCGAAGGGTCAGTCCGAGGCGGCCATGGCGATCGGTCTGCGCAAGAACCAGGTGATGCGGCTCGTCCTGCTGCCGCAGGCGGTCACCGCGATGCTCCCGGCGATCGTCAGCCAGCTGGTGGTCATCGTGAAGGACACCGCGCTCGGTGGCGCCGTCCTCACGTACCCCGAGCTGCTCGCCTCGGCGAACACCGCGAGCGGCTACTACGGTGCCAACACCATCGCCTCGTTCACGGTGGTCGCCGTCATCTACGTGGTCATCAACTTCTCGCTGACCTCGTTCGCGAGCTGGCTGGAGGGCCGGCTGCGGCGGCGCAAGAAGTCGACCGGCGCGGTGCTCGGTGCCCAGGACGTGGCGGACATCACGGGCACCACGGCGACGGGAATCGCGGCCTGACACCCGATCAGACCCGAATGCACCACCAGGAGGCAGTGGCGTGATCGCCACTGCCTCCTGTCGCTTGACGCAAACTCTGCCAATGGGTTGCATACCTCGTGTGATCGTGCACCCCGCTCCACCTTCCTGTTCACTCGTCTCCGTCAGGGCATCGTCACGGGCAGGGGGCGCCGCGTCATGGACCCGGTGATCATCGTCGGAGCGGGGCCCGTCGGGCTCACGCTCGCCCTGCTGCTGGCCCGTCAGGACGTCCCCGCCCTCGTCCTGGACGAGGGCCCCGGCAAGGACGAACCCCGTCCGGCGCGCACCGTCGTCCTGCGGGAGGACACGGCCGCCCTGCTGGAGCGGCTGACCGGGGTCGCGCTCGCGGAGCAGGGCGTGCGCTGGGCCGGATGGCGGTCCCTGCGGCGCAAGCAGGTGATGAGCGAGGTCGCTTTCGACGAGGCCGGCCCCTCGGCCCCGCTGCACATCGCCCAGCACGTTCTCACGAACGCCCTGCGCGCGGCCCTGGCCGACGAGCCGCTGGTACGGGTGGTCGCCGACAGCCGCCTGGACGCGATCGAGCAGGAGCGTTCCGGCGTCACCGCGCGCACCCGCGGCACCGGCGGCACCTGGTGGCGGGGCAGTTATCTGGCCGGCTGCGACGGCCCCCGCTCGACCGTGCGCAAGCTCCAGGACATCCGCTTCCCTGGCCGTACGGCGGTGGAGCGGCACGCGGTCGCCGCACTGCGCGTGGAACTTCCCTGGGAGGCTCACGCGTTGCTTCACCGGATGCCCCCGTGGCGGCAGTCCGGGCCCCCGGCCGGGGAGGTGACCGCCCGCCCCCTCCCGGACGGTGTGTGGCGCCTGGACTGGCTGCTGCCGCCGGGCAAGGACCTGGTCACGCCCGAGGTGCTGCTGGCCCGCGTCCGCGAGACTCTCGCGGGCTGGTCGGGCGGCTCCACGCCGGTGTACGACCTGCTCGACACCGGTGTCCACACGGTGCACCACCGCCTCGCCCGCCGGTGGCGCGCCGGCCGGGTCTTCCTCGCCGGGGACGCGGCGCATCTGCTCGGCGCGCTGGGCACGCAAGGGCTCGACGAGGGTCTCCGGGACGCCGACAACCTGGCCTGGAAGCTGGGCGCGGCCTGGCATCACGGCCCGCACGAGGCCCTGCTGGACAGCTACCAGACCGAGCGGCGCGCGGTGGTCGCCGCCCGGCTGCGCGCCGCCGACCAGGCGCTGCCGGTGCTGCGCGGCGGAGGCGGGCTGCGCCACATCGTCCCCGGCGCGGCCCGGAGTCATGACGCGCTGCTCACGGACGGCCATCTGGGGCGCGGTCCGCTGGGCGGGCCCGGGTCGTACGCCGGCTCGCCGCTCGCTCCCGGGCAGCTGGCGGCGGAGATCGCGGTCGACACCCTGCCCGGCGCGCCGGTGGCCGATGTCCGGGTCACGGCGGAGGACGGGTCCTTCGTCCGGTTGCGCGACCGGCTCGGCCGTGGTGCGCTGCTCGTCGTCCTGATCGCGCCCGGCACGGGTGTCTGGGACCGCAGACACTGGGTGTCCGCCGGGGTGATGCCCCGGCTGGCGGCGGCCGTGACCGCGCTGCCGCACCCGGCCGAGCTGCTGGTCGCCGAGAGCTACCCGGGTGCGCCGGCGCACAGCGTGCTGCTCGTACGCCCCGACGGTCACCTGGTCACGGCCCTGGGCGGGGTCCGCCCGGCCGACCTGTACGCGGCGGCCGAGGCCACGCTGGGCGGTGCGGCGAAGGAGGGGGCGGAGGCCGGTTCCGGCGCGCGCTGACCGCGCGCCCCTCACCCTCGGTCCACAGGGTGACTGTCGGTTGACCGCAGTGCGGCGGCGTGCTGTACTCCGGATCGTGACCGACACCTGTGTGCGCCTGTGGCGGAGGGTCCATATGGACCTCGTCCGCTACGCGGGCTGCGTGTGTCGCCCGTCCTGCTGAATTCGCGTTCTTCCCCCCTTTCCGGGCGCCGTCGCGCGCCCGTGTCCGCGAACCTGCTCCAGGACGGTGCACGTGTCTGTCCCCTCCCCCTCCCTGCCCGCTGCCGCGTCCCCTGTCGCCGCCGCGGCACCCACCCAGGCCGACCTCCTCGACTTCGCCCGGCGCACGGCCGCCGACGCGGAACTGATCGCCTCCCTGCCGCTCGACCCCGAGGGCCGCACCTGGGTGCGGCTGGAGGGACCCGGCGGCAGCGAGGCCTGGCTGATCGGCTGGCCGCCGGGCACCGGCACCGGCTGGCACGACCACGCCGACTCGGTCGGCGCGTTCGTCACCGCCTCCGGCGACCTCACGGAACACTCCCTCGCCGCCCGGCTGCCGACCGACGGCTGGAAGACGCTGGAACTCACCGAGGGCGTGGACCGCACCCGGCGGCTGTCCGCCGGGAAGGGCCGCGCGTTCGGCCGGCACCATGTGCACGAGGTGCTCAACGAGTCCCGTGACCGACACGCGATCTCCGTCCACGCCTACCACCCGCCGCTGCCCCGCATCCGCCGTTACAGTCGCACCGGCCAGGTGCTGCGCCTGGAGCAGGTCGAACGCCCGGAGGACTGGCAGTGAGCGGCACCATCGAGCAGTCGCAGGCGACGGGCGTGCCGGGCGGACCGCCGCTGGGCATCGACGACCTCCTGGACCGCGTGCGGGCGGGCTACCGGCGCATCGGGGCACGTGAGGCGTACGACGCGGCTCAGGCCGGTGAGGCGCTGCTGGTGGACATCCGGTACGCGGCCCTGCGGGAGCGCGACGGGCTGATCCCGGGCGCCCTCGTCGTCGAGCGCAACGAACTCGAGTGGCGGCTGGACCCGCGTGGCAGCCATCGTGTCCCGCAGGCCACGGGGCACGATGTGCGGGTCGTCGTCGTCTGCAACGAGGGTTACGCCTCCAGCCTCGCTGCCGCGTCCCTGCACCAACTGGGCCTGCACCGGGCGACGGACCTGGTGGGCGGCTTCCAGGCCTGGCGCGCGGAGGGGCTGCCGGTGGAGCCGGCGCGCCCCTGAGCCACGCGTCGGCTGTGCCTCACGCGCGGCGGTGAACCCCGCGGACCGGCCGGGGGTTCACCGCCGCGCCGGCCCACGGGCGGTGCCGGTGCTACTCCTTCGCCGTGGCCACGGTCACCGCCCGCACCCGGAGCACCGTGCGTCCCGGCACCGCGGCGGCCACGAGGGCGAGGAGACCGGCGACCGCGACGACGGTGGCGTAGAGCAGCGGGGTCACCGTGGGGGCCGCCCGGCCCGTCATGCCGACGCTGAACGCTGTGAGCACGGCGAGCGCGATACCGCTTCCGAGCGAGGTGGCCAGAAGCAGGACGGACAGCACCTCGGTCCGCAGCATGCGCAGCACCTGACGGCGGGTCGCGCCGGCGAGGCGGAGCAGGGCGAACTCCCGGACACGCTCGGCGACCGACATGGTGAGCGTGTTGACGACGGCGATGGCCGTGAACGCCAGGACCAGTCCCATGGCGAGGTAGTTGACCTCGGCGTTCGTCTGCTGCCGGTCGGCCTGGAGGGCGTCGGCGGCGGCCGGAGAAAGAATCCGTATTCCCGGGAACTCACGGAGTGTAGTCGCGAGTTCTGTCTGTGTACGGGCGGTGCGGACGAGGACGGAGGAGGCGAGCGGGTTGTCGACGTGTCGGGCCACGAGGTCGTGGGCGAAGGTGAGATCGCCGAAGCCGAGACCCCGGGCGTAGACGGCGGCGACGGTGAGCGTGGCGGGCGTGCCGTCGCCGAGTGTGAGCTTCAGGGTGCTTCCGGGCCTGACGTGCTGCTGGCCGGCGGCCAGTTCGCTGACCGCTACGGTGCCGGGGCCGAGCCGGCCGAGGGAACCATCGGTGACCAGCGGGTCCCAGGTGCGGGTGAGGCCCTCCGGGGTGACGCCCTGCGCCGGGTACTTGTCGAGTCCGACGCGCACGGTCGTGCGGACCACCTCGGTGACGGTGTCGTGCCGGGCGCGCAGCCGCTCGGCGGCCTCACCGGGGACGCCTGGGCCCCGGGCGGCGACGACCCAGTCGGCCCGGACACCTTCGCGGACCTGCGTGCGGGCCGCGTCCCCCAGGGTGGACTGCACGAACAGGACGGTGCAGGTCATGCCGATGAGCAGGGTGAGGGGGGTGACGACCGAGGCCATGCGGGCGGCGTTGCCGCGCAGGTTGGCGGTGGCGAGCCTGCCGCCGTGACCGGTGAGCCGGAGGGGGCCGGCGAGCAGCAGCGCGGCGGCCTTGACCAGGAGGGGGCCGAGCAGGGCTACGGCGGTGGACAGGACGACGACGGCGAGGAAGGTCACGGGAGTCGAGGCGGGCTCGGCGCGCAGGAAGGTGAGGACGACGACGAGGACGACTCCGCCGGAGAGGAACAGCAGCCCGGCGGCGATCCGGCCCCAGGCCGGCCGGGCGCGCTCGGCCCTCGCTTCGGTGAGGGCCTCGGCCGGACGGATCCGGGCGATTCTGCGGGAGGCGATCCGGGCCGCGGTCCAGGCACCGAGCAGGGTGGCGGCGAGAGCGACGAGCGGCGGGAAGACACCGACGGCGCGCTCCAGCGTGTCGGGTACGGCGCCCAGGGCGACGAACCGGGCGTACAACCAGCCGCCCAGCGGCAGCCCGAGGAGTGCGCCTGCCGTGCCCGCCGCCGCGCCGACGATCAGCGCCTCCCGGCCGAGCAGGGCGCGGATCTGCCCGGACGTGGCGGCGATGGCCCGCAGCAGGGCGAGTTCCCGGTGGCGCTGCTGGACGGTCAGCGCGAAGGTGCCGACGACGACGAGCACCGCCACCAGCAGCGACGTGCCGCCCATGGCGCCGCCCATGCTGACCAGCCGGGTGCGGGCGGCAGCCGCGTCCAGGAACTCGACGGGCCCACGGGCGTCGCCGGTGCTGACCTGGGCCGTGGTGCCGTGCAGCGCCCGCGCCACGGCCCGGCGCACCTGTTCGGGATCCGCCCCCTTCACCGGCAGCACACCGAAGGCGGTGACCTGCCCGGGGTGCGCGGCCAGCCGGCGGGCCTCGGCGGCGGAGAAGAACAGGGACGTCTGATGGCGTACGGCGGTGGCCGGGGCGGCGATGCCGGTGACGCGGTAGCTGCGCGGGGCCTGCGTGGTCTGCACGGTGAGCCGGTCACCGGGGCGCAGCCGGGCCCGCGCGGCGAGGGCACCGTCGATGACGAGGTCACCTGCGGTCTCGGGGGCACTGCCCGTGGTCAGCCGGTACGGCGTCAGCGCGGCGGACTCCCAGGCATGACCGTAGGCCGTACGGCCGGCGGTGCCGGCTGGGGTCAACGGCTGTGCCAGGAAGGTGAGTTCTGGGACGACCCGGGCCACGCCGGGGGTGCGGGCGAGGGTGCCGCGCAGGTGCGCGGGGAGCCAGGCCCGCTCGGCGATGGGTTTCGCCTTGTGCTTGACCTTGGTCTTGCCCTTCTTGTGCTTGACGGTGGTCCGGTGGACGTACTGGTCGGCGGAGACCACGACGGGAGCGGCGGCGTAACGCTCGGTCCGGATGGTGCCGCGCAGGCCGGTGTCGAGCAGGGTGCCGCACGCGGTGATCAGAGCCGCGGCGCACATCAGGGCGAGGAAGGCGCCGAGAAATCCGGCCTTGCGGGCGCGGACCGTCTGCAGGGCGTAACGCAGCATCATGGGGACGGGCTCTCTTCTGTTGTACGCATCGGCGGTGACGTGCGCTGGGCGCGCGTACAGACTCGCCGGTGCGGGTGTGGGAGAGCACTGCGGCGGCCCGGCGTCCTCGGCGGGGGCTAACCCCACCCCGACGCCGGTCCCCGCCGGCCGGTCCCGGAGGGCCGCGTCAGAAGAGGTCCCCGCCCCCGAGGAACTCCGTGTCCTCGCCCTCTTCCTCCAGGGCCTGGCGGACGATGCGGAGGGCCATGCCCTCGGAGTAGCCCTTGCGGGCGAGCATGCCGGCGAGGCGCCGGAGCCGTTTGTCCCGGTCGAGGCCGCGCGTGGCGTGCAGTTTGCGGGCGACGAGTTCGCGGGCGGTCGCCTCCTCCTGCTCGGAGTCGAGCTGGGCGACGGCCTCGTCGATCAGCGCCGAGTCGACCCCCTTGGTGCGCAGCTCCCGGGCGAGTGCCCGGCGGGCGAGCCCGCGGCCGTGATGCCGGGACTCCACCCAGGCGTCCGCGAAGGCACCGTCGTCGATGAGTCCGACCTCCTCGAACCGGGAGAGCACCTCGTCGGCGACGTCGTCGGGGATCTCCCGCTTGCGCAGGGCGTCCGCGAGCTGCTTTCGGGTGCGCGGGGTCCCGGTGAGCAGGCGCAGGCAGATCGCCCGCGCCCGCTCAGCCGGGTCCCCTGAAGACTCCCCCCGCTCGGCCCTCGACGAGGGAAGGGCGTCTTCGTCCCCACCGGGCGCGTCCCCGAAACCGCGCCGCCGGCCACGCCCGCCGCCGTCACCCCGCGAGCCGTCACCCCGCGGGCCGCCGAAGGCTCCGGCGCCACGGCCGGGCGAGCCGGCCCTTCGCGGCCCACCGTCCGCGGACTCCGGGTGGCCACCGCCGTCGCCCCCGTGTCCGCCGGTGGCCCCGTACGCGTCGGATCCGCCGTGGACGTCGCGCCCGCCGTACTCGCCGTACGCCCCACGCTCCCCGGGCTCGCCGTAGCCGTCGTCCGGATACCCGCCCCGGTGTCCGTCGCCGCGGTGCCCGTCGTCACCGTCCGTGGCGGAGCCCGGCCGGTCCCCGGTGCCCCTCCCCCGAGGGGCGCCGTGGGAGGCGTACTCGTACTCGGCCCAGTCGGTTCGTCGTGTCACGGGTCAGCTCTTGGCTGCGGCGGCCTTGGGCTTGGCGGCCTTGGCGGCTGCCGGGGCGGGCACCGACTTGGCGTCGTCGGCCGCCGCGGTGGTGACCGCCGCGTCCGCGCCCGGCTCCACGGCGGGCTTCTCCGGCCGGACGCCCACGCCCAGCTTCTCCTTGATCTTCTTCTCGATCTCGTCGGCCAGGTCGGGGTTGTCCTTCAGGAAGTTGCGCGCGTTCTCCTTGCCCTGCCCGAGCTGGTCGCCCTCGTACGTGTACCAGGCGCCGGCCTTGCGCACGAAGCCGTGCTCCACGCCCATGTCGATCAGGCCGCCCTCGCGGCTGATTCCGTGGCCGTAGAGGATGTCGAACTCGGCCTGCTTGAAGGGCGGCGCGACCTTGTTCTTGACGACCTTGACGCGGGTACGGTTACCGACCGCGTCGGTGCCGTCCTTCAGCGTCTCGATACGCCGGATGTCGAGTCGCACCGAGGCGTAGAACTTCAGCGCCCGGCCACCGGTCGTGGTCTCCGGGGAGCCGAACATCACACCGATCTTCTCGCGGAGCTGGTTGATGAAGATGGCGGTGGTCTTGGACTGGTTGAGCGCGCTGGTGATCTTCCGGAGCGCCTGGCTCATCAGACGGGCCTGGAGACCGACGTGGCTGTCGCCCATCTCACCCTCGATCTCCGCGCGCGGGACGAGCGCCGCGACGGAGTCGATGACGATCAGGTCGAGGGCACCGGAGCGGACCAGCATGTCCACGATCTCCAGGGCCTGCTCGCCGTTGTCCGGCTGGGACAGGATCAGGTTGTCGATGTCGACGCCGAGCTTCTGCGCGTACTCGGGGTCGAGGGCGTGCTCCGCGTCCACGAACGCGACCTGGCCGCCGGCCTTCTGGGCGTTCGCCACCGCGTGCAGGGTCAGGGTCGTCTTACCGGAGGACTCCGGTCCGTAGACCTCGATGACACGGCCGCGCGGCAGGCCGCCCACGCCGAGGGCCACGTCCAGCGCGGTCGACCCGGTCGGGATGACCTCGATGGGCTCCTTCGACCGATCGCCCATGCGCATGACCGCGCCCTTGCCGAATTGCCGTTCAATCTGTGCGAGCGCGGCGTCGAGCGCCTTCTCGCGGTCGGTTCCTGCCATGGGTTCCACCCGGTTTGCTTGAGTCGATCGCTTCACGTCAAAGACGCTAACGCCTGCCACTGACAATGCGCCCCGACGCAGGCCCAGCCTGTGGATAACCGAGGGGCATCTGCCCTCGAACCGGGACATGGTCGCCCCACCGAAAGCCTCGCCTGAGCCTCCATATGAATGGATGTTCGATTTTTGTGTCAAGCTCACCACGCGGGCCGGGCAGGGCTCCCGCAGGGTGGCTCAGTGGCCTCGGCCGACGCGCCCCGTGCGACCGTGCGGCCGCGGCCGGGCGACCACGGCGGCCCGTTGCGACCACGGCGGTCAACCGCCGGTACGTGGCGGTCACGGCCGGTCTGTCGCGGTCACCGCCAGTCCGTCGCGGCTACCGGCCCCGTCGCGGTCACCGCCCCGCCTTACGGCCGCTCCTGCGCGCCGGAACGGCCGGACCACAGCCGTCGGACGCGCGTGAGCGTTCCCGGACCGCCCGGCCGGCCCCGGTGCCCGTGCACCCGGGGGTCGTCCGTGACGGCGTACCGCTTCACGTACGCCCCGAGGAACGCCTGGAGCGTGGCCACCGCGGGGATGGCGATCAGCGCGCCGACCGCACCGAGCAGTGCGGTGCCCGCGATGACGGAACCGAAGGCGACCGCCGGGTGGATGTCCACCGTCTTGGCGGTCAGCTTGGGCTGGAGCATGTAGTTCTCGAACTGCTGGTAGACCACGACGAAGGCCAGCACCCACACCGCGTACCAGGGGTTGACGGTGAACGCGATCAGCATCGGCAGGGCGCCCGCCAGGTACGTCCCGATGGTGGGGATGAACTGCGAGACCAGGCCGACCCACACACCGAGCACGGGCGCGTACGGCACGCCCAGGGACTCGAGCAGGATGTAGTGCGCGACCCCGGAGATCAGTGCCATGAGGCCACGCGAGTAGAGATAGCCGCCCGTCTTGTCGACGGCGATCTCCCACGCGCGCAGCACCTCGGCCTGGCGGGCGGGCGGCAGGACGGAGCACAGGGCGCGGCGCAGCCGGGGGCCGTCGGCGGCGAAGTAGAACGAGAACAGTCCGATCGTCAGCAGCTGGAAGAGGCCGCCGAGGACCTGCGCGGACACGTCGAGGACACCGGCCGCGCTGTTCTGCGCGTACTTGCGCAGCCAGTCGGAGTGGAGCAGGCCCTCCTGGACGTCCACCCGTTTGAGTTCCGTGTGGAAGGAGTTGTTGATCCAGTTGATGAGGGAGTCCAGGTAGTCCGGGAAACCCTCGATCATCTTGATGATCTGACCGGCCAGCATCGACCCGAGCAGGGTGACGAAACCGGCGGCGATGACGGTCAGCCCGAGGAAGACCAGAAAGGTGGCGAGCCCCCTGCGCATCCCGCGGGCCGCCATCCGGCTCACCGCCGGCTCGATCGCGAGGGCCAGGAAGAACGCGATCAATATGTTGATCAACAGTGCGGTCAACTGGTGGAAGGCCCAGCTGCCCAGCTGGAACGCGGCGATCAGCGCGAGCGCGAGCACCATGGCGCGCGGCAGCCAGCGCGGCATCCGGCCGGCCGGAGCGACGGCCCCGGAGGCCGGAGCCCGGCCGGGTGGTGTCGTCGCCGGTGCCGCGTGCCGGTCGGACGGCGCGGACGGATCGTCGCCGTCCGCGGGCGGTGCCAGGTAGTCCTCGTCAGTCGGTGCCACGGACCAAGTCTCGCCCACGTCACAAGCAGCCGGTGCCCGTGGGCGGCCTTCGTGACAGATCAGTGCCGTACCGCCGGTGTCCCCACCGGCCCCGGCCCCCGCGTCCGCGGCATTCCGGCCGGTCGGTCAGGGTCCGTCAGCGTCTCTCACCGGGCACGCTCATGACCGCGCAGACCACGCGCCACACGTCCTTGGCCTCCCAGCCGGCGTCCAGTGCCTCGTTCACCGTGCGTCCGCCCAGCTCGGACATGACGTGATCACGCGCGAAGGTGTCGGCGTACTCCCGACCGAAGTGTTCCGCCATCCGCTGCCAGAAGACCGTCAACCGCATGACCCCAGTATCCCGCCCCTGAGTGTGGGCCCTGGCCCGGAGTGCCTTTCGAGACCGCTTTCCGTCCTACGGTCTGACCCATGCCCGAAACAGGAGTCTCCCCGCTCCCCTCCACGCCCCCGGCGCGCTCCCCGCTCCTCCGCGCCGAGCAGTTCGTGTGGCTCACCGCGCGCGTCCTGGAACAGCGCCTCTTCGCCTACCACTTCCTGCACGGCACCCCGGACGCGGTGGAGGCGGCACTTGACGCCTACCGCAACGAGGACGGCGGTTACGGGCACGCGCTCGAACCCGATCTGCGCGGGCCCGTCAGCCAGCCCCTGCACACCGCGCACGCCCTGCGCGTGCTGGACGCCATCGGGCGGTGCGGCGGGCAGCGGGTGGAGCGCGTGTGCCGCTACCTGACCTCCGTCTCCACCCCGGACGGCGCGCTGCCGGCCGTCCACCCCGGCCAGCGCGGGTATCCGACGGCGCCGTTCGTCCCGGTCGTCGACGACCCGCCCAGCGAGCTGCTGGCCACCGGACCGGTGGTCGGTGTGCTGCACCGCAACGCGGTGTGGCACGCGTGGCTGTTCCGGGCCACCGACTTCTGCTGGCAGGCCGTGGAGTCCCTGGAGAAGTCCCACCCCTACGAGGTGGAGGCCGCCATGACCTTCCTGGACTCCGCTGCCGACCGCCCGCGCGCGGAGGCCGCCGCCGGCCGGCTGGGCCGCCTGGTGCGGCAGCAGCGGCTCGCGGCGCTGGACCCCGGCCGTCTCGACGCGTTCCCGGTCGCACCCGGTTACGCCCCGGGCGAGCACCACTTCCCGCACGACTTCGCCCGCAGCCCGGACTCGCTCGCGCGCGCGTGGTTCACGGATGACGAGATGGCGCGCTCGCTGGACCATCTGGCGGCCGAGCAGCAGGAGGACGGCGGCTGGCCCGTCCGGTGGCGCCAGTGGGCCCCGGCCCCCGCGCTGGAGGCGCGCCCCCTGGTGACGATCGAGGCGCTGCGCACGCTGCGGGCGCACGGCCGCTTCGTGGGCTGACCGGTCGGGCGCACGTCCTCCTCGTCGGCCGGCCGGTCCAGGGCGCCGTAGGTGCCGGCCGGGCGCGCCGGCCGGGCCGGGGTGGCCGCGGCCCGGCGGAACAGGCGCGGGCCGACCTGGCCCACCGGGTGGGCCCGGCCCCCGCCTCGGCCGCCGACGGCCCGTACGCCCGCGTGACCACCACTGCCGCGACGTGACCACCACTGCCGCGACGCGCCGACCGCGGGGTGCGGTGCCGTGACCGTGGCACCCGCCGCGCCCTCCGCGCCGCCTGCCCGCACCGCGGCGGGCGCCGGCGGGGCACAGGAACCTCACTGGTCCTGATCTGCCCAGGTCAGAGCGATTGTCAGTGGGCGGGTGCAGGATGGACGCATGGTCAGCTCCGCACACCGAGCCCTGGACGGCTTCTCCCCCGCGACCCGCGGCTGGTTCACGGGGGCGTTCTCCGCGCCCACCGCGGCCCAGGCGGGCGCGTGGCAGGCCACCCGGGAGGGCTCGGACGTGCTGGTGGTCGCCCCGACCGGCTCGGGCAAGACGCTGGCCGCGTTCCTCGCCGCCCTGGACCAGCTGGCCTCGGCCCCGCCCCCGGCCGACCCGAAGAAGCGCTGCCGGGTGCTGTACGTGTCTCCGCTGAAGGCCCTCGCGGTCGACGTCGAGCGCAATCTGCGCAGCCCGCTGACCGGCATCCGCCAGGAGTCCGTGCGCCTGGGCCGGCCCGAGCCGGAGATCCGCGTCGGCATCCGTTCCGGCGACACCCCGCCCGCCGAGCGCCGCGCGCTGTCCACGCGCCCGCCTGACATCCTCATCACCACTCCCGAGTCGCTGTTCCTGATGCTGACGTCGGCCGCGCGTGACGCGCTGGCCGGCGTGGAGACGGTGATCCTGGACGAGGTGCACGCCGTCGCGGGCACCAAGCGCGGTGCGCACCTCGCGCTCTCCCTTGAGCGGCTGGACGAGCTGCTGCCGAGGCCCGCCCGCCGGATCGGCCTGTCGGCGACCGTGCGCCCGGTGGACGAGGTGGCCCGTTATCTGTCGCCGCGCCGCAAGGTGGAGATCGTCCAGCCGGAGTCCGGCAAGGAGTTCGACCTGTCCGTGGTCGTCCCGGTCGAGGACATGGGTGAGCTGGGCGGCGCCCCGGCGGCCGACGCGGCCGGGGGCGGGGAGCGGCCGTCGATCTGGCCGCAGGTGGAGGAACGGATCGCCGACCTGGTCCAGTCCCACCGCTCCACGATCGTCTTCGCCAACTCCCGCCGGCTGGCCGAACGGCTGTGCAACCGGCTCAACGAGATCGCGTACGAGCGCGCCACCGGCGAACCCCTGGACGAGCACCACTCCCCCGCCCAGCTGATGGGCGGCTCGGGCGCGGCCCAGGGCGCGCCCCCGGTGATCGCCCGCGCGCACCACGGCTCGGTCTCCAAGGAGCAGCGCGCCCTGGTGGAGGAAGACCTCAAGGCGGGCCGGCTGCCCGCGGTGGTCGCCACGTCCAGCCTGGAACTGGGCATCGACATGGGTGCCGTGGACCTCGTCGTGCAGGTCGAGTCCCCGCCCTCGGTCGCCTCGGGCCTCCAGCGCGTGGGCCGCGCGGGACACCAGGTCGGCGCCGTCTCCACGGGTGTCGTCTTCCCGAAGTACCGGGGGGACCTCGTGCAGGCGGCCGTGGTCACCGAGCGGATGCGCTCGGGCGCCATCGAGTCCCTGAAGGTGCCCGCGAACCCGCTGGACGTGCTCGCGCAGCAACTGGTCGCCATGACCGCGCTGGACACCTGGCAGTACGACGACCTCCTCGCCGTGGTCCGCCGCGCCGCCCCGTTCGCCTCCCTCCCCGAGTCGGCGTTCACGGCCACGCTCGACATGCTCGCGGGCCGCTACCCGTCGGACGCGTTCGCCGAGCTGCGCCCGCGCGTGGTCTGGGACCGGGTGGCCGGCACGGTCACCGGCCGGCCCGGCGCCCAGCGTCTCGCCGTCACCTCCGGCGGCACGATCCCGGACCGTGGCCTGTTCGGCGTCTTCCTCGCCGGCTCCGACCCCAAGAAGGGCGGCGGCCGGGTCGGCGAGCTGGACGAGGAGATGGTCTACGAGTCCCGGGTGGGCGATGTCTTCACGCTGGGCACGAGTTCCTGGCGCATCGAGGACATCACACGCGACCGCGTCCTGGTCTCCCCCGCGCCCGGGGTGCCGGGCCGGCTGCCCTTCTGGAAGGGCGACCAGCTCGGCCGCCCGCTCGAACTGGGCCGCGCGGTCGGCGCGTTCCTGCGCGAGATCGGCTCGCTGTCCAAGGACGACGCCCGGCTGCGCCTGCTCACCGCGGGTCTGGACGCCTGGGCGGCGGACAACGTGCTGTCGTACCTGGACGAGCAGCGCGAGGCCTGCGGCCATGTCCCGGACGACCGCACGATCGTCGTCGAACGGTTCCGTGACGAGCTGGGCGACTGGCGCGTCGTCGTGCACTCGCCGTTCGGCGCCCAGGTCCACGCCCCCTGGGCGCTCGCCCTCGGCGCCCGCCTGTCCGAGCGGTACGGCATGGACGCGCAGGTCATGCACGCCGACGACGGCATCGTGCTGCGTCTGCCCGACGCCGACCTGATGGGCCTGGACCTGCTCGACCGGGAGCCGGTGAAGACCGGCACCGAGTACGACGGCGACCAGGCCCCGGTCGGCGCGGCGGACGTCGCCTTCGACAAGGGCGAGGTCGACCAGGTCGTCACCGACCAGGTCGGCGGCTCGGCGCTGTTCGCCTCCCGGTTCCGCGAGTGCGCCGCCCGCGCGCTGCTGCTGCCGCGCCGCACCCCGGGCAAGCGCACCCCGCTGTGGCAGCAGCGCCAGCGGGCGGCCCAGCTGCTCCAGGTGGCGAGCGAGTTCGGTTCTTTCCCGATCGTCCTGGAGGCGGTCCGCGAATGCCTCCAGGACGTCTTCGACGTTCCCGGGCTGGTCGAGCTGATGGGCGACCTGGAGTCCCGCAGGGTACGCCTGGTCGAGGTCACCACCCCGGAGCCGTCGCCGTTCGCCCGCTCCCTGCTGTTCGGGTACGTCGCCCAGTTCCTGTACGAGGGCGACTCCCCGCTGGCCGAGCGCCGCGCCGCCGCGCTGTCCCTGGACTCACGGCTGCTGGCCGAGCTGCTGGGCCGGGCGGAGCTGCGCGAACTGCTCGACGCGGAGGTGCTGACCGAGCTGGAGCGCGAACTCCAGTGGCTCACGGAGGACCGCCGGGTCAAGGACGTGGAGGGGGTCGCCGACATACTGCGCGTGCTCGGCCCGCTGACCGACGCCGAGCTGGTCGCACGGGGCGCGGACCCGCAGTGGGCGCGGGAGCTGGCCGGCGCCCGCCGGGCCATCAGGGTGCGGATCGCGGGCGCCGAGCACTGGGCGGCGATCGAGGACGCGGGCCGGCTGCGCGACGCGCTCGGCACGGCGCTGCCGGTCGGTGTCCCCGAGGCCTTCACCGAGCCGGTCAAGGACCCGCTGGGCGACCTCCTCGCCCGGTACGCCCGCACGCACGGTCCGTTCACGTCGGCCACGGTAGCGGCCCGCTTCGGCCTGGGTGTCGCGGTCACGGAGGGCGCCCTGCACCGGCTCGCCGCCAACGGCCGAGTCGTCCAGGGCGAGTTCCACCCGGCGGGCATCGGCCAGGAGTGGTGCGACGCGGCCGTACTGCGCCGCCTGCGCCGCCGCTCCCTGGCGGCCCTGCGGCACGAGCTGGAACCCGTGCCGCCGCCCGCGCTCGCGCAGTTCCTGCCGCAGTGGCAGCACATCGGCAAGGGCCACGGGCTGCGGGGCATCGACGGACTGGTGCGCGCCGTGGAGCAGTTGCAGGGCGCCTCGGTGCCGGCCTCCGCGCTGGAGAAGCTGGTCCTGCCCTCCCGCGTGGCCGCCTACACCCCGTCGATGCTCGATGAGCTGACCGCGGCGGGTGAGGTGGTGTGGGCCGGAGCGGGCGCCCTGCCCGGCAAGGACGGCTGGGTCTCCCTCTACCTGGCCGACGCGGCGCCGCTGCTGCTGCCGTCACCGCACCCGCTGGAGCTGAGCCCGCTCCACCGGTCCGTCCTCGACGCCCTCTCCGGCGGCTACGGCCTGTTCTTCCGGCAGATCGCCGACCAGGTCCGGGCCACCACCCACCCCGAGGCCACCGACCCGCAACTGGCCGACGCGCTGTGGGACCTGGCCTGGTCGGGCCGGCTCACCAACGACACGCTGGCGCCGATGCGCTCCCTGCTGGGCTCGGGCCGTACCGCGGGCTCGACCGCGCACCGTGCCAAGCGCAGCGTCCCGCGCGGCCGGTACGGCTCCCTGACGGCCGCGGCGCGCACCGCCTCCCGCACCGGCCCGCCGACCGTCGCCGGCCGCTGGTCGCTGCTGCCCGCGGCCGAGCCGGACGTCACCGTGCGCGCGCACGCGCTGGCACGCACGCTCCTGGACCGGCACGGCGTGGTCACGCGCGGCGCGGTCGCCGCGGAGGGTGTCGAGGGCGGCTTCTCGGCGGTGTACCGGGTCCTGTCCGTGTTCGAGGAGAGCGGCCAGGCCCGGCGTGGTTATGTGGTCGAGGGGCTGGGCGCGGCCCAGTTCGCCATGGACGGCGCGGTGGACCGCCTGCGTGCGGTGGCGAACGCCCGCGAGCGGTCCCAGGGGCTGCCCGTCCCGGCCGGTCACAGTGGCCTCGTGGCCCCGGGTGGCGCGAACGGCTTCGCCGACTCGGGTTTCCCGAACCCGTTCGATGCGCCCTTCGGCACAGCCGACGGCACCCTGCACGGCCACACACCTCCCGGCGCCTTCGACGGGGCCGACGGCGGTCTCGCCCACCCGGGCCTGGACGGCGACTTCACCTGGCCGCCGGAGGACGGCCCCACCGCCGCCGGCGACCGCGTCCCGCCCCGCGACCTCGCCGACCCGTTCGCCTCCCCCGGCTACGGCGGCCCCCGCGGCGGCGGCCCCGCCCCCTACGCCGCCGGTCCCGGTGGCTCACGCTCGTACGGCTCCGCTCCGTTCGGCCCGGCCGCGCACCGGGGCCGGGGCAACGGCCGTACGGACGCCCCGGCACCCGACCCCCGCGCTGTGGTCCTCGCCGCGGCCGACCCCGCGAACGCCTACGGCGCCGCACTCCCCTGGCCGGAGCCGCCGACCGGAGCCGGGCACAAGCCGGGCCGCAAGGCGGGCTCACTGGTCGTCCTGGTGGAGGGCGAGCTGACGCTGTACATGGAGCGCGGCGGCAAGACACTGCTGGCCTGGCCCGCCGACCCGGACACCGACGTCCCGGACGACCACCGTCTGGGTACGGCCGCCGAAGCGCTGGCCGCGGCGGCCCGCGCGGGTTCACTCGGCACGGTCACGGTCGAGCGGATCAACGGCGTCCAGGCCCTGACCTCGCCCGTGGGCACCCTCCTGGAGACGGCGGGATTCGTGGCGACACCACGCGGCCTGCGCCTGAGAGCCTGACCGGGACCGCGCCGCCACGCACCGCTCCGCCGCGGTGACCGACCCCATGCCCCGAGCCACCCCACCCAACGCGACCGACTTCGGCCCCGCCCCACAGACGCCGGACCCGACACCGTCCCACCCACCTGCCCCACACACCCCTGGATCGACACCGTCCACCCACCCCCAGACCCCGGACCCGGCGGCGCTCTCCCACCCCGCCGTGGCAGCGCCGAGCGCGTGGCACTCTTGACGCATGCCCGAAGGTGACACGGTCTGGCAGGCCGCGCGACGGCTGCACGAGGCCCTCGCGGGCAAGGCGCTGACCCGGAGCGACTTCCGGGTGCCGAAGTACGCGACGGTCGACCTGGCCGGCCGCACGGTGCTGAACACGATCCCGCGCGGCAAGCACCTGCTCACCCGGTTCGAGGGCGGTCTGACCCTGCACACCCATCTGCGCATGGAGGGAGCGTGGAAGGTGTTCGGCACGGGCGAGCGCTGGCGGGGCGGACCGGCCCACCAGATCCGCGCGGTCCTCACCACCGCCGACCGCGCGGCCGTCGGCTACCGCCTTACGGTCCTGGAGCTGCTGCACACGGCCGACGAGGAGCGGGCCGTCGGCCACCTCGGCCCCGATCTGCTCGGCCCGGACTGGAACCCCGATCGCGCGCTGGCCAACATCCTCGCGGACCCCGCCCGCCAGCTCGGCGAGGCCCTGCTCGACCAGCGCAACCTGGCCGGCATCGGCAACGTGTACAAGAGCGAGCTGTGCTTCCTGCTCGGCGTGACCCCCTGGCTACCGGCCGGCACACTCCCCGGGGACCGCGCCGAGAAGCTGCCCCTCCTGGCCAAGAAGCTGCTGGAGGCGAACCGCGACCGCCCGGTCAGGCAGACCACCGGCCTGCACCGGCAGGATCTGTTCGTCTACGGCCGCGCGTCCCGCCCTTGCCTGCGTTGCCACACCCCCGTGCGGGTGGCCGACCAGGGCGACGGCTCCCAGGAGCGGCCCACCTACTGGTGCCCCACCTGCCAGACGGGCCCCGCTCCCGCACCGGGCTCACCGCAACGCTGGCGCGAGAAGTACCCCCGCCGCACCGGCTGACCACCCGGACCGGCACCCGGCACCCTCCGCAGGCCTCTCATCGACCGACGCCGCCGGATTTCGGCACTGCCCGTACCGGACCGTCAGCGCTCACGACGGGTCGGACAGCTCGCCCGGACAGGACTGCGGCGCCGTGGTGATGTCGCCCGCCCGCCAGGCGGCCTGCCAGCGGCCGGCGGGCACGGCCCCGGTCGCGCGCCGCTTGGGCGCGCAGTGCACGGGCAGCACGCTCAGCCCCCAGCCGCCCGCCACGACGGCGCCTTCCAGCACGCCCGGGCCTTCGCCGACGGCGAGCCGCAGCACGGCCCACCACCAGGCCGCGCCGCATCCGAGCGCCACCCCGTAGCGCACTATCCGCCCCACCATGCCCGCCACCACCTCCAGCCGGACGCTAGACCGTCGCCCGTCCCGCTCGGGAGGCGCACCACGGGCTCACCGAAGCAACGCCGCACCACTCGGTCCACGGACGGCCCGGCAGGGGGCCGCCGTCCTGCGGCGAGCCGCTACGCGTGCTCCGCCTGGAACATCCAATGATGTTTCTCCAGGTCGGCGGTGATGCCGATGAAGATGTCCTGGGACACCGGGTCCGCCTCGCCGGTCGCGTTCACCCGCTCCCGCATGCGGACGATCACCGCGCCGAGCGCGTCCACCATCGTGCCGACCGCGTCCGTGTCCTTGATCCATCCCGCCGGAGCGGTGCCGATGCCGCTCCCGGAGGCCACCGAGGCGGCGCGCCCGTCGGGCGGAACGCCCAGCGCCGAGGCGCGCTCGGCCACGGTGTCGGAGTGGGTGCGGGCCGAGGCGACCACGTCGTCGAGCTGGAGGTGGACGGACCGGAAGCGGGGCCCGACGACGTTCCAGTGGATCTGCTTGGCGACCAGGGAGAGGTCCACCAGGTCCACGAGGGCGCCCTGGAGCGCCTCGGACACGGTCTTCAGGGCCGCGTCGGCCAATGGGCTCTTCACGACGTACATCCGCTTCCTCCGGTGCTTCGGCCCCGTCACGTCCCTCCACGATGACCGCACCGCCCGACTCCGGCAAACGGACGAAGGGCCCCGGGCCCCGCGCGGAGCGCATGACAAAACGGAAGCCCCGGCCGGCTTCCCAGTGGTCACTGGGATGAGCCGGCCGGGGCCTCACTCGTATCGGGTTGCCGGGTCGCGTACACGCACCCTAGGCGGCGACCACGTCCACGGCCTCCGAGGGTGCCTTGATCGTCACCCGTTCCGGTGGCACGCCGGTCACCGAGACGGCACCCAGCATCGGCCGGACCGGCGCGGGCACGTGCTCGGCCGCGGCGGACTGTGCCAGTTCGGCGAGCGCCAGTTCGTCGCTCACTTCTCGCATGAGTTCCGACATCCGTACGTCCAGCGCGTCGCAGATGGCGGCGAGCAGCTCGGAGGATGCCTCCTTCTGCCCCCGCTCCACCTCGGAGAGATAGCCGAGTGAGACTCGGGCGGACGAGGAGACTTCGCGCAGAGTACGGCCCTGGCGTTGGCGCTGCCGACGCAGCACGTCACCCAGCAGGCGACGGAGCAGAATCATCGGTGGCTCCCTCCTCGGACCGCGTAGCCGCATCCTTCTCGCCCCACCGTACCGCCTCGCGCCGCGGCCGTGCGGGGAGCGATGTCGTGTTCACTCAGGGCTGCAAACATCAAAACCCCCCGTTCCGTTCCGTATCCTGTGCCCGCTCATTCCCGGTCTGTTCGCCCGCAAGCCGCTCCAGAAGCACTGCGAGTACGCTCCGTACACTCTCCATACGAATTTCCGCACGGCTGCCGTTCAACCGCAGACCCTCGACTTTTCCGCCACCGGCAGAACCGGCCCGGGCGGTGCAAGGCCCGTCCACGGCGACGTACACCGTCCCGACGGGCCGGCCGTCCTGCGGGTCGGGGCCGGCGACCCCGGTGGTCGCGATGCCCCAGTCGGCTCCCAGCGCCTCGCGGACTCCGGCCGCCATCTGCGCCGCGACCTGCGGATCCACCGCTCCGCGCTGAGCCAGCAGAGTGGCGTCCACGCCCAGCAGCCGGTGCTTCAGCTCGGTGGCGTAGGCGGTGACCGAGCCCCGGAACACCCGGGAGGCCCCGGGCACCCCGGTGATCTCCGCGGCGACCAGACCACCGGTCAGCGACTCGGCGACGGCGAGGGTCTCACCCCTCACTGTCAGTAGTCGCACCAGTTCGGTGGCCCCGGAACTCACGCTTCCTTCTCCTCCAACGCCGCCGAGCGCTCGGCGATTCCCTGTCGCCGCAGCACAATGGCTTGTCTTACGTAGTCGAGGCCGGTCACGACCGTGAGGACGACCGCCGCGGCCATCACCCAGAACCTCGAGGTGGCCAGCCACCCCGTCAGCGGCAGGACGTACATCCCGACGGCCACGCCCTGGATGAGCGTCTTGAGCTTGCCGCCCCGGCTGGCGGGGATCACGCCGTAGCGGATGACCAGGAAACGCAGCAGGGTGATGCCGAGTTCCCGGCCGAGGATGACGGCCGTGACCCACCACGGCAGATCGCCCAGGGCCGACAGACAGACGAGCGCCGCCCCCATGATCGCCTTGTCGGCGATGGGGTCGGCGATCTTGCCGAAGTCGGTGACCAGGTCGTACGTGCGCGCCAGATGCCCGTCGAACAGGTCGGTGATCATGGCGATGGCGAAGCACGCCCAGGCCAGCGAGCGCCAGGCCGGGTCATAGCCGCCGTCGGCCAGCATCAGAGCCACGAAGCCGGGCACCAGGACCAGCCGGAGCATCGTCAGCAGATTGGCGACGTTCCAGACGCTGGCCTGGTTGACGGCCGCGGCCGCGATCTTCCCGCCGCGAGCCGGCTTGCCGCCGCCCTCGGGGGCCGTGGCCGGACCA
This sequence comes from Streptomyces sp. NPDC014991, assembly GCF_043080665.1. Taxonomy (NCBI): domain Bacteria; kingdom Bacillati; phylum Actinomycetota; class Actinomycetes; order Kitasatosporales; family Streptomycetaceae; genus Streptomyces; species Streptomyces sp. NPDC014991. The sequence continues at coordinate 16,398 of NZ_JBIBVY010000004.1, read as the reverse complement.
GAAGCAGAACCGGAGACCTCGGACGTGACGCCGTCGGCAGCGGCGGCGGTGCCCGGTGCGCCCTGCGCGCCGGAGGAGCCGCCCGCGGCGGATGCCGGGACTCCGGTCATCTGCCCGCCTCCTCACTACACGCGAGCGAGCCGGTCAGCGGCTCGGCGACCAGGTCGACACCTTCCGTACCGACCACCTTCGCCTCGACCATACGTCCGACCCTCAGGCCGGCGCCGCTCGTGAGCAGGACGTGGCCGTCGGTCTCCGGGGCCTGGTGCTCGGCACGGCCGTGGACGCCCTCCTCCTCGTCGACGGACTCCACCAGGACGCGCACGGTCTCGCCGACGCGCTCCTCGGCACGCTGCGAGACGAGCTCCTCGGCGAGCCGGGAGATCCGCGCCAGCCGCTCGGCGACGAGGTCCTCGTCCAGCTTGTTCTCGTACGTCGCCGCTTCCGTGCCCTCCTCGTCGGAGTAGCCGAAGACGCCGATGGCGTCCAGCCGGGCGCCGTTCAGGAAGCGCTCCAGTTCGGCCAGGTCGGACTCGGTCTCGCCGGGGAAGCCGACGATGAAGTTGGAGCGCACACCGGCCTGGGGTGCCTTGCCGCGGATGGTGTCGAGCAGCTCGAGGAACCGGTCGGTGTCGCCGAAGCGGCGCATGGCGCGCAGCACGTCGGGCGCGGAGTGCTGGAAGGACAGGTCGAAGTAGGGCACGACCTTCGGGGTGGAGGTCAGCACGTCGATCAGGCCCGGGCGCATCTCGGCCGGCTGGAGGTAGCTCACCCGCACCCGCTCGATGCCGTCGACCTCGGCCAGCTCCGGCAGGAGGGACTCCAGCAGGCGGATGTCACCGAGGTCCTTGCCGTAGGAGGTGTTGTTCTCGGAGACCAGCATGACCTCCTTCACGCCCTGCTCGGCCAGCCAGCGGGTCTCGTTGAGGACGTCGCTGGGGCGGCGGGAGATGAAGGAGCCGCGGAAGGAGGGGATGGCGCAGAACGAGCATCGCCGGTCGCAGCCCGAGGCGAGCTTGACCGAGGCGACGGGCGCCCCGTCCAGCCGGCGGCGCAGCGGCGCACGGGGGCCGGAGGCGGGCGCGACGCCCTCGGGGAGGTCGGCCGGACCGTGTCCGGGCAGCGCCACCGCCGCGGCCGATTCCTGTCGCTCGGCGGGGCTGATCGGCAGCAGTCGGCGCCGGTCGCGCGGGGTGTGGGCGGCGTGGATGCCGCCGGAGAGGATGGTCTGGAGGCGGTCGGAGATGTCCGCGTAGTCGTCGAAGCCGAGCACGCCGTCGGCCTCGGGCAGCGCCTCGGCCAGCTCTTTGCCGTACCGCTCGGCCATGCAGCCCACGGCCACGACGGCCTGGGTTCTGCCGTGGTCCTTGAGGTCGTTGGCCTCCAGCAGGGCGTCGACGGAGTCCTTCTTGGCGGCCTCCACGAAGCCGCAGGTGTTGACCACGGCGACGTCGGCGTCCGCGGCGTCCTCGACGAGCTGCCAGCCGTCCGCCTCCAAACGGCCTGCGAGCTCCTCGGAATCCACCTCGTTACGAGCGCAGCCGAGAGTGACGAGTGCGACGGTACGGCGTTCAGGCATGGGCTCAAGACTACTTCGTCCCGATGACACCCCACGTCGACGGGGTTGGCCGAGCGCGGCCGACTCCGTCACATCCGCGCCGCGGGGCAGGTCAGCCGGCCACCGGGTCGCCCTTGGTGTAGGTCAGCCGCTCCACCGCGCCGGGCTTGAAGGTGTCCTCGATCTTCTTGCCGTTGACGTACAGCTCGATGGCGCCCGCGTCGCCCAGAATCAGGTTGATCTTGGAGCTGTCCTGGAACGTCTTCGACTCGCCCTTCTTCAGCAGCCCGTCGAAGAGCATGCGGCCGTTGTGGTCCTTGGCCGAGATCCAGCTGCGCCCGCCGGGCGCGCTGACCTGGACGGTCACCTTGTCCTGGGGGGCGGCGGCGATGGCACTGTCGGAGGGCTCACCGGTCGGCGCGGCGGGCTTCGCCTTCTTCGGCGTCGCCGAGGCGGTCTTGCCGGCAGCCGGCGTGGCGCCCTCGGCGACCTGCGTCCGGGAGCCGCCGTCGCCGCCCTTGACGGCGGTGAACCCGACGAAGCCGATCACCACGACGATCGCGGCGACCATGGCCGCGGTCCAGTTCGGGCCGCGGCGCTCGGGCCGGATCCGCTCCGCCTCGAACATCGGTGCGGCGGGGGTGGGCGCGGGGCGGCCACCGTGCTCGGCGTCGTACTGGGCGATCAGCGGACCGGGATCGAGGTGGACGGCCCTGGCCAGCGTGCGGATGTGCCCCCGGGCGTACACGTCGCCGCCGCAGGGGGTGAAGTCGTCCGCCTCGATGGCGTGCACGATGGCGATGCGGACGCGAGTGGCGCTGCTGACGTCGTCCACCGTCAGCCTGGCCGCGATCCGCGCCTGCTGCAAGGCACGGCCCACGGAGGGCCGGGCCTCGTGGGACTCGTCTGGGATCGGACGCTCGTCTTCAGGAGAGTTGCCGAGGGACACGGGGGCGCCTTTCGAGCGTGTAGCCACCTGTGCTGGAAGCTCAGTCTAGGGGGGGTACGAAAGGGTGGGGCAAGCGGGCGGCGGGACTTTGTACGCCATCGGATCGGCCCGGAACACCGAGGGCTGACGGGCAGGTACCCCGGGATGGGAGGCCTACCTGTCCTCTCGCTCAACTGGACGTACGACTGAGGGAAACGGTTGCTCACCGTTGTCTAACGGGTGGGTCACGGGGGTCCGGCCGGTCGGCGTAACCCACGCCCGCCGGACGGCCCTTCGCGCTACCCCTCACTCTCCCCGCGTATCACCGCGAGCACGCCGTCCAGTTCGTCGGGTTTCACGAGAACGTCACGCGCCTTGGAGCCCTCGCTCGGTCCCACGATGCTGCGGGACTCCATGAGGTCCATCAGCCGCCCGGCCTTGGCGAATCCGACGCGCAGCTTGCGCTGGAGCATGGAAGTCGACCCGAACTGGGTGGAGACGACCAGTTCGGCGGCCTGGCACAGCAGGTCGAGGTCGTCGCCGATGTCCTCGTCGATCTCCTTCTTCTGCTTGCTGCCGACGGTGACGTCGTCCCGGAAGACGGGCGCCATCTGGTCCTTGCAGTGCTGGACGACGACCGCGACCTCCTCCTCGGTCACGAACGCGCCCTGCATACGGGTCGGCTTGTTCGCGCCCATCGGCAGGAACAGGCCGTCGCCCTTGCCGATCAGTTTCTCGGCGCCCGGCTGGTCGAGGATGACCCGGGAGTCGGCGAGCGAGGAGGTGGCGAAGGCCAGCCGGGAGGGAACGTTGGCCTTGATCAGACCGGTGACCACGTCCACCGACGGGCGCTGGGTGGCGAGCACGAGGTGGATGCCGGCCGCGCGCGCGAGCTGCGTGATGCGCACGATGGCGTCCTCGACGTCCCGCGGGGCGACCATCATCAGGTCGGCCAACTCGTCCACGATCACCAGCAGGTACGGGTACGGCTGCAGCTCCCGCTCGCTGCCCTCGGGCGGCTTGACCTTGCCCTCGCGCACCGCGCGGTTGAAGTCGTCGATGTGCCGGTATCCGTAGGCGGCCAGGTCGTCGTACCTGAGGTCCATCTCGCGGACGACCCACTGGAGGGCCTCGGCGGCCCGCTTGGGGTTCGTGATGATCGGCGTGATCAGATGCGGGATGCCCTCGTAGGCGGTCAGTTCGACGCGCTTGGGGTCGACGAGGATCATCCGGACGTCTTCCGGGGTCGCCCGCATCATGACCGAGGTGATCAGGCAGTTGATGCAGGACGACTTGCCGGAACCGGTCGCGCCGGCGACCAGCATGTGCGGCATCTTCGCCAGCGAGTGCATGACGTACCCGCCCTCGACGTCCTTGCCGAAGGCGACCAGCATCGGGTCGTCGTCCTCGGCGGATTCCGCGAGACGCAGGACGTCACCGAGGTTGACCATCTCCCGGTCGGTGTTCGGGATCTCGATGCCGACCGCGGACTTGCCGGGGATCGGGCTGATGATCCGCACGTCGGGACTGGCCACCGCGTAGGCGATGTTCTTGGTGAGCGCGGTGATCCGCTCGACCTTCACGGCGGGGCCCAGCTCGACCTCGTAGCGGGTGACCGTCGGCCCGCGGGTGAAGCCGGTCACGGCCGCGTCGACCTTGAACTCCATGAACACCTGGGTGAGCGAGGCGACGACGGCGTCGTTGGCCGCGCTGCGCGCCTTGCCGGGGCCGCCGCGCCGGAGCAGGTCCAGGGAGGGCAGCGCGTAGGTGATGTCACCGGCCAGCTGGAGCTGCTCCGCGCGCGCGGGCAGTTCCCGGGGCACCTCGGGGGCCTTCTTGGTGAGGTCCGGTACGGGCCCGGACGCGACCCGCTCCTGCTTCGGCCGGGGCGCCGGGGCGGGTACGGACGACGACGCGGGCGCCGGTGTCCGCACCGGAGAGCCGGCGGGCGCCGGCGTGGGCACCGGGGCGGTGTCCTCACGCCGGTCCGCGCCCACCCCCTGTGTGAGGTCGGCGACGAGCGGGGACGGCGGCATGCCGTGCAGCACGGCACCGTCGAGCGCGGCGGCGGCGGCCGCGGCGACGTCCACGGCGTCCGGATGCCGCTGCGGATCCGGCTGGGGCACGGCGGAGCGCCGGGGACGCCCGCGGCGCTGCGCGACGGCCTCCTCCTCCACCCCGCCCGGGTCGTACGCCCGGGGGGCGCGCGAGCGTCCGCGCGGACGCGCCGGCGGCGCCTCGCGCCACTGCTCGTCGTAGTGCTCGCCGTAGTACGCGCCGTCCTCGACGAACTCGTCGTCCTCGTGGTCGGGCAGCAGCCCCAGGCTCACGCCGAGCGCCCGCAGCCGCTGCGGGACGGCGTTGACCGGAGTGGCGGTCACCACCAGCAGCCCGAAGACCGTCAGCAGCACCAGCAGGGGTACGGCGAGCACCTCGGTCATGGTGTACGTCAGCGGGGTGGCCGCCGCCCAGCCGATGAGGCCGCCGGCGTCCCTTATGGCCTGCATGCCGGCGCTGCGCGCGGGCGCGCCGCAGGCGATGTGGACCTGGCCGAGCACACCGACGACGAGTGCCGACAGGCCGATCACGATCCGGCCGTTGGCCTCCGGCTTCTCCGGATGCCGGACGAACCGTACGGCGATCACCGCGAGCAGTATCGGCACCAGCAGGTCGAGCCGCCCGAAGGCGCCGGTGACGAGCATCTCCACCAGGTCGCCGACGGGCCCCTTCAGGTCGGCCCAGGTGCCGGCCGCGACGATCAGGGCGATGCCGAACAGCAGCAGGGCGACGCCGTCCTTGCGGTGGGCCGGGTCGAGGTTCTTCGCACCCTGCCCTATGCCGCGGAAGACGGCGCCGAAGGCGTGCGCGAGGCCGAGCCAGAGGGCGCGCACGAGCCGGTAGAGACCGCCGGTGGGGCTGGGAGCCGGCCTCGGCGGCACGGCCTTCCTCGCCGCCGGCTTCCTGGCGGGCGCCTTCCTGGCCGCGGCCTTCTTCACGGCGGCCTTCTTCACCGCAGCCTTCGCGGGAGCTGCCACCTTCTTCGCGGGCTGCTTCTTGGCTGCGGACGGACGTGAGGCCATGGGTGTGAGGTTACCGGGGGAGACGACGGCGGACACGTGTGCCCACAGCTTCACCCGTTCGTGTCGTGCCTGTGGAGGACCGGAACTGACGCCCGCTCACCGGCAAGTCAGGGCCCGGCGCGCGTCAGTTCTGGGACGGCAGGGAGGCGCCGCTGCCCGTGCCCGGCTCCAGGGCGTCGAGCGCGCGGCGCAAACCGGTGAGCTTGCGCTCCAGATGGGCCGCCGTGGCGACGGCCGCCGCGTCGGCGGAGTCGTCGTCCAGCTGCTTGGACAGCGCCTCGGCCTGCTCCTCGACGGCCGCGAGCCGTGCGGACAGCTCGGCGAGCAGCCCGGCCGACTCCCGGCCGGCGACCGCGCCCTTGCCGCCGCCGCCCTCCAACTGGAGGCGCAGCAGCGCCGCCTGCTCACGCAGCTGGCAGTTCTTCATGTACAGCTCGACGAAGACCGAGACCTTCGCGCGCAGCACCCACGGGTCGAAGGGCTTGGAGATGTAGTCCACCGCGCCCGCCGCGTAACCCCGGAAGGTGTGGTGCGGGCCGTGGTTGATCGCCGTGAGGAAGATGATCGGGATGTCACGGGTCCGCTCACGCCGCTTGATGTGCGCCGCCGTCTCGAACCCGTCCATGCCCGGCATCTGGACATCCAGCAGAATGACCGCGAAATCGTCCGTGAGCAGCGCTTTGAGCGCTTCCTCCCCGCTCGATGCCCGCACCAGCGTCTGATCGAGCGCAGAGAGGATGGCCTCCAGCGCCAGCAGATTCTCCGGCCGGTCATCGACCAGGAGGATCTTGGCCTTCTGCACCATGGCCCGCCCTCCTCGCCCCGGCGGTACGCCGGGCGCCGCCCCAGGGGACGACTCCCTTTCGCCGCCCGTCCTTGTGCCGGTCATCGTAGCCGCACCCCGTCTGTCGCCACACCCTGTCACCGTGATGTCACTGTGCACGTAGAGGAAACGCGGCGGGCCTCCGGAGGGTTCCCGGAATCCCGCATTCCCGCGTGTTCCCCGCCTTCATGATGCAACAACCTCCGACGCCCTCCCGACGTTCCCGCGAGTTCACGCCACACCCGGCCGCACCGCCCGCCCCACAGCGTCCCCGCCGCACCGCGGCCCGCCGCACTCACTCCGGGCTCATCCACTGGCGCATCACCGACAGCAGGTGGTCGGGGTCGACCGGCTTGGTGACGTAGTCGGAGGCACCCGACTCGATCGCCTTCTCCCGGTCGCCCTTCATCGCCTTCGCCGTCAGCGCGATGATCGGCAGCCCCGCGAACTGCGGCATCCTGCGGATCGCCGTGGTCGTTGCATACCCGTCCATCTCCGGCATCATGATGTCCATCAGCACGACCGCCACATCGTCGTGCTGCTCCAGCACCTCGATGCCTTCACGGCCGTTCTCGGCGTAGAGCACCGACAGACCGTGCTGCTCCAGGACGCTGGTCAGCGCGAACACGTTGCGGATGTCGTCGTCGACGATCAGCACCTTCTCCCCGCCGAACCGCACCGCGCGGCCCGGCTGCGACGTGCCCTCCTGCTCCGGCGCCACCGCCCACTGCCCGGTGCGCTGCCCCTCCTCCGGCAGGCTGCGCCGGCGGCGCCGGAACAGGGCCGCGGGACCGTTCTGCGTCTCCCGGTACGACTTCACCTCGGCCGGCGTCTCGATCTCCGCGGCCGACAGCTCCAGGGACCGGCGCGCCTCGGACGCGACCAGGTCACCGGCCTCGAGCGCGGCCACGGGCTGCTGGTAGCCCTGCGGCGGCAGCTCGCTCGGGTGCAGCGGCAGGTACAGCGTGAACGTCGAGCCGCGGCCCGGTTCGCTCTGCGCGTGGATCTCACCGCCGAGCAGCTGGGCGATCTCCCGCGAGATCGACAGCCCCAGCCCGGTCCCGCCGTACTTGCGGCTCGTCGTGCCGTCCGCCTGCTTGAACGCCTCGAAGATCACCCGCATCTTGCTGGCCGCGATGCCGATACCCGTGTCGGTCACCGAGAACGCGATCAGCTCACCCTCGGGATCGACCAGTGAACCGGCCTCCAGCAACTGCTCCCGGATGGACTGCGGGACCCCGGCGCCGGCGGGCCGGATCACCAGCTCCACCGACCCGGAGTCGGTGAACTTCACCGCGTTGGACAACAGGTTCCGCAGCACCTGGAGCAGCCGCTGCTCGTCGGTGTGCAGGGTGGCGGGCAGCTCCGGGGAGACCCGTACCGACAGGTCCAGGCCCTTCTCCGCGGTCAGCGGCCGGAAGGTGGCCTCCACGTAGTCCACGAGCTGCACGAGCGCGATGCGCGTCGGGGAGACGTCCATCTTGCCCGCCTCCACCTTCGACAGGTCGAGGATGTCGTTGATCAGCTGCAGCAGGTCGGAACCCGCGCCGTGGATCGTCTCGGCGAACTCCACCTGCTTCGGCGACAGGTTCCCCTCGGCGTTGTCGGCGAGCAGCTTGGCCAGGATCAGCAGCGAGTTGAGCGGCGTGCGCAGCTCGTGCGACATGTTGGCGAGGAACTCGCTCTTGTAGCGCATCGACACCGCGAGCTGCTCGGCACGCTCCTCAAGGACCTGCCGGGCCTCCTCGATCTCGGTGTTCTTCACCTCGATGTCCCGGTTCTGCCGGGCCAGCAGCTCGGCCTTCTCCTCCAGTTCGGCGTTGGAGGCCTGGAGCGCCTTCTGCCGGTTCTCCAGCTCGGCCGACCGCTCCCGCAGCTGCTCGGTCAGCTCCTGCGACTGCTTGAGCAGCTTCTCGGTCTTGGTGTTGACCGAGATGGTGTTCACGCTGGTCGCGATCATCTCGGCGATCTGGTTGAGGAAGTCCTTCTGGATCTGCGTGAACGGCGTGAAGGACGCCAGCTCGATCACGCCGAGCACCTCGCCCTCGAACAGCACCGGCAGCACGATCACCTGCGCGGGCGGGGCCTCGCCGAGCCCGGAGGCGATCTTCAGGTAGCCGCTGGGCGCCCTGTCCACCAGGATCGTGCGCTTCTCCTCGGCGGCCGTGCCGATCAGCGCCTCACCGGGCCGGAACGACGTCGGCATGGAGCCCATCGAGTAGCCGTACGAGCCCAGCATCCGCAGCTCGTAGCCGTCCTCGCCGCCGCCGGTGGCCCTGCCCTCCATCAGCGGCATCGCCAGGAAGAACGCCCCGTGCTGCGCGGACACCACCGGCGTCAGCTCGCTCATGATCAGGGAGGCCACGTCCTCCAGGTCCCGGCGGCCCTGCATGAGGGCGGAGATGCGGGCCAGGTTGCCCTTCAGCCAGTCCTGTTCCTTGTTGGCGATCGTGGTGTCGCGCAGGTTGGCGATCATCTTGTTGATGTAGTCCTGGAGCTCCTGGATCTCACCGGACGCGTCCACGTCGATCTTCAGGTTGAGATCGCCGCGGGTCACCGCGGTCGCCACGCGCGCGATGGCACGCACCTGACGGGTCAGGTTCCCGGCCATCTCGTTCACCGACTCGGTGAGGTCCCGCCAGGTGCCGTCGACGTCGCGCACCCGTGCCTGGCCGCCGAGCTGCCCCTCGGTGCCCACCTCGCGGGCCACCCGCGTGACCTCCTCGGCGAAGCTGGACAACTGGTCGACCATCGTGTTGATCGTCGTCTTCAGCTCCAGGATCTCACCGCGCGCGTCGATGTCGATCTTCTTCGTCAGGTCACCCTTGGCGATGGCGGTGGTCACCATGGCGATGTTGCGGACCTGACCGGTCAGGTTGGACGCCATCTGGTTCACCGACTCGGTGAGGTCCTTCCAGGTGCCGGCCACCCCGGGCACGTGCGCCTGGCCGCCCAGGATGCCGTCCGTGCCCACCTCACGGGCCACCTTGGTGACCTGGTCCGCGAACGAACTCAGCGTCTTGACCATCGTGTTGATGGTGTCGGCGAGCTGCGCGACCTCACCGCTGGCCTCGATCGTCACCTGCCGCGTCAGGTCACCGTTGGCGACCGCCGCGGCCACCTGGGAGATGTTCCGCACCTGCATGGTCAGGTTGTTGGCCATCAGGTTGACGTTGTTGCTGAGGTCCTTCCAGATACCGGTGACACCCGGCACGTGCGCCTGCCCGCCCAGGATGCCCTCGGTGCCCACCTCGCGGGCCACCCGCGTCACCTGCTCGGCGAAGCTGGACAGCTGGTCGACCATCGTGTTGACCGTCGTGACCAGCTCGAGGATCTCGCCCTTGGCGTCGACCGTGATCTTCTTCGACAGGTCGCCCTTCGCGACCGCCGTGGTGACCTCGGCGATGTTGCGCACCTGGATGGTCAGGTTGTTCGCCATGAAGTTGACCGACTGCGTGAGGTCCTTCCAGGTGCCGGAGACGCCCTGGACCTCGGCCTGCCCGCCGAGCATGCCCTCCGTGCCCACCTCGCGGGCCACCCGCGTGACCTCCTGGGCGAACGACGACAGCTGGTCCACCATCGTGTTCAGCGTGTTCTTCAGCTCCAGGATCTCGCCGCGCGCGTCCACGGTGATCTTCTGGGACAGGTCACCGCGCGCCACCGCCGTCGCGACCTGCGCGATGTTGCGCACCTGCGCGGTGAGGTTGCCGGCCATGCCGTTCACGGAGTCGGTCAGGTCCCGCCACACACCGGCGACCCCGGGCACCTGCGCCTGCCCGCCGAGGCGGCCCTCCGTACCCACGTCACGCGCGACCCGGGTCACCTGGTCGGCGAAGGCGGACAGCTGGTCCACCATCGTGTTGATCGTGTTCTTCAGTTCGAGGATCTCGCCACGCGCGTCGACGTCGATCTTCTGGGACAGGTCACCGCGCGCCACCGCCGTCGTCACCTGGGCGATCTGGCGCACCTGCGAGGTCAGGTTGCCCGCCATGAAGTTGACGGAGTCCGTCAGCTCCTTCCACGTGCCGGAGACGCCGTCCACCCGGGCCTGACCGCCCAGCCGGCCCTCGGTGCCCACGTCCCGGGCCATCCGCGTGACCTGGTCGGCGAACGAGGACAGCTGGTCCACCATCGTGTTCACGGTGTTCTTCAACTGGAGCATCTCGCCGGACACGTCCACGGTGACCTTCTGCGACAGGTCGCCGTTGGCCACCGCCGTGGTCACCTGGGCGATGTTGCGCACCTGCCCGGTGAGGTTGCGGAACGCGGTGTTGACGGAGTCCGTCAGGTCCTTCCACGTCCCGGCCGCCCCCGGCACCTGCGCCTGGCCGCCCAGCTCACCCTCGACGCCGATCTCCCGCGCGACCCGCGTCACCTCGGCACCGAACGAGGAAAGCTGGTCCACCATGCCGTTGACGGTGTTCTTCAGCTCCAGCATCTCGCCTGCCACGTCCACGGTGACCTTCTGCGACAGGTCACCGCTGGCCACCGCGGTCGTCACGGCGGCGATGTCCCGCACCTGCGTGGTCAGGTTCCGGAACACCGTGTTGACGGAGTCCGTCAGGTCCTTCCACGTCCCGGCCGCGCCCGGCACGTTCGCCTGCCCGCCGAGCCGCCCCTCCGCGCCGACCTCGTTCGCCACGCGCGTGACCTCGTCCGCGAAGATCCGCAGCGTCTCGGTCATCTGGTTGATCGTCTCGGCGAGCTGCGCGACCTCGCCGCGCGCCGGAACCGTCACCTTCTGCGACAGGTCACCACTGGCCACAGCCGTGGTGACCTGCGAGATCCCGCGCACCTGCGCGGTCAGGTTGCCCGCCATCGTGTTGACGGAGTCGGTCAGCTCCTTCCACACACCGGCCACCTCGGGCACCCGCGCCTGGCCGCCCAGGATGCCCTCGGTGCCCACCTCCCGGGCCACCCGCGTGACCTCGGAGGAGAAGGACGAGAGCTGGTCCACCATCGTGTTGACGGTGTTCTTCAGCTCCAGCATCTCGCCGGCGACATGGACGGTCACCTTGCGCGACAGATCACCCCGGGCGACCGCCGTGGTCACCAGCGCGATGTCCCGCACCTGGGCCGTCAGCCGGTACGCCATGGTGTTGACGGACTCCGTCAGGTCCTTCCACGAACCCGACATCCCGCGCAGCTGGGCCTGCCCACCGAGCTTGCCCTCGGTACCGACCTCGCTGGCCACCCGCGTGACCTCGTCCGTGAACGTCGACAGCTGGTCGACCAGGTTGTTGACGGTACGGCCGACCTTCAGGAACTCACCGCGCAGCGGATGCCCGGTGCCACCGTCCGGCCCCTGCGTCCGCAGTTCCATGCGGGGCGAGAGATCACCCTCGGCGACCGCCGTGAGCACCCGGCTGACCTCCGACACGGGCCAGACGAGATCGTCCACCAGCGCGTTGGAGTTGTCGACGGCCGCCGCCCAGGAACCCTCGCAGGCCCCCGTCTCCAGCCGTTCCGTGAGTTTTCCCTCACGCCCGACCATGCGCCGCACCCGCGACAACTCGCCGGTGAGGTGCAGATTCCGGTCCGCCACCTCGTTGAAGACGGCCGCGATCTCCGACATCACGCCGTCTCCGGACACCGTGAGCCGCTTGCGGAAGTTCCCGTCCCGCATCGACACGAGCGCCGCCAGCAGCCGGTTCAGGGCCGCCGTGTCCACCTCGGTGGTCGCGCCGCTCCTGCCCAGGGATGGTCCGCCCTTCGCGCGCGTCCTCGTACCCCGCGTCGCCGCGCCAGACTCCACTGTGTCCCTCCCGGAGGGGTAGACCGCTACTGCTGTGCCCGGCCCGCTTCTGCCCGGGTGCCGTCATCGGCATCCCGGGCACGTCGGCGTACCGGTTACTACTGCGTGTTCCTGCCAGTTCCGCCCAGACGGGATCCGGCCTCACCAGGGGCTGCTGCCCGCCCGCACGGAACGCACGCAGCCCGACCCGACCTCCATCGAAGCCTGCCCAGTGTTTCACCCCGGCCGAACCAGGCCATAACAGTTCGGCAGCTTCGCACATCGTCCGCACACCGTGGGGGGTGAACACCGCCGACCGGCATCCGCTCGGACCGCGAAGGTAAGTAACCTTGCAAGCGGCTGTCCAGCCGCACCGGTCCGACCGGCCTGGGCGGTGGCACGAGCACGAGCGGGCATCGGAGGGGCGGCCGCAGACCATGACCACCGGAGTGATCCCCGGGGGACAGCCCCCGGAGCCACAACCGACGGGCGAGCTGATGCCGCAGCAGCGGCACGAGCCGGCCGGCCCCGCAGCCCTGCCCTCCGACGACCGGCCGAGGAGTTCTGTGATCACCGCGCGCGCGGCTGCCAGTTTCGAGCCCGTCGGGCGATCGGTCGCGACCGCCCGGTCCTTCGTCCGCGACACCCTCCAGGGCTGGGGGTTCACCGACATCGTCGACGACGCCGTGGTCCTGACCAGCGAGCTGGTGACCAACGCGGTCGTCCACGCGGGCACGCACGCGGAGGTGCTCTGCCTGCGCACCGAGGACGGCGTGCGCATCGAGGTCGCCGACCGGTACCCGGAGCGCGAGGTCCCCCTCCAGAACAGCGCCGCCGTCATGGGCAGCCCCGAACGCGAGGGCGGCCGCGGCCTCCAGCTGTGCGCGGCCCTGGCCACCCGCTGGGGCGTGGACTACACCCCCACCCACAAGAAGGTCTGGTTCCAGCTCGACCTGCCCGCACGGATGGTGGGCACCCGCGCCGCCGGCCCCGCCCTGCCCGCCGACCTGCTCCCGCTGGCCGACGGGCGGGTCCGTGTCGCGGTCCTCCAGGTCGACCGCAAGGGCAGCATCAGCGCCTGGAACGAGGACGCCGAGGAACTGTTCGGCTTCCCCGCGGCCGAGGTCGTCGGCAAGCCCCTCACCGAGCTGGCCGCCTGGCCGCACACCCCGGGCACCGGCACCGGCATCGCCGAGGCCTTCCAGCTCTCCCGCTGGGAGGGCAGCTACGGCATCCGCGGCGCCGACGGCCGCGTGGCCCAGGTGTACGCCTCCCATCTTCGGGTGCGCGACACCGGCGGCGAGCCGTCCACCGTCTGTCTGCTGGTCCGGGACCACGAGCGCGCCGTCCTGCAGACGCCGTCCCGCGTCCCGGCCACCGACCAGACCTCGTCCGGCGACGGACCGAACACCGACCCCTTCGAGGTGTTCATCGGCTCCCCCGCCCCCGACGACCTCGACGGTCTGCTCCAGCGCACGGTGGAGCGCGCCCGGGACATGCTCGACGGCGACTCCGCGTTCCTGCTGCTCGCCACCGACGACGAGACGGAGCTGGAGGTCCGCGCCTCCACCGGCCTGCCCTCCGCCCGCCAGCGCTTCGCGCGGGTGCCCGTCGACGCGGGCCCGGGCCGCTACGGCTCCGCGCGCATGCCCGCCGTCCACGACGACCTCGCCGCCGTCCCCGGCGCCGTCCCGCTGCTCGCCGGCACCGGCATGCGCTCGGTCGTCACCGTCCCGCTGAAGGTCGAGGGCCGCCTGACCGGCTCCCTCGGCGTCGCGGCGGAGGCACCCGGCCGCTACACCAACGAAGAGGCGCTGCGCCTCCAGTTCGCCGCCGACCGCATCGCCCTGGCCGTCGAGTCGGCCCGCCTGGGCGAGCTGGAACGGCTGCGCCGCGGCTCCCTGAGCTTCCTGGTCGAGGCCTCCGACCTGCTCGCCGGCACCCTGGACCGGGACCAGACGCTGGCCCTGATGGCGCAGATGACCGTCCCCACCCTGGCCACGTGGTGCGCGGTGTACACCATCGCCGACCAGGCGTCGGAGCCGTACCTGTCGTACGTCCTGCACGAGGACGAGGAACTCATCGACGGCATCAAGTCGCTGCTGTCGAAGGTCTCCCCGCCGGACCCGGTGCCCACGCCCGGTGCCCGCATCTGGACGACCCCGGGCGAGGTGGCCCACCAGGCGGCACTGCGCAGCTCCATGCGCAGCCTGGGACTGACCGGCGGTTCCACGCACCAGTTCTCCTCCGGTATCGGTCCCACGCTCGCGACGGCCTCCGCGGTCGGCGGAGAGACGGTCGTGCTGCCGCTCGTCGCCCGCAACCGCGTCATCGGCATGCTGACCCTCGGCAAGCCCACCGACGAGCACTTCCGCCAGGAGATCCTGGAGCTGGCCGAGGACCTGAGCCGCCGGGCCGCCCTCGCCCTGGACAACGCCCGCCTGTACTCGGAGCGTACGGCCATCAGCCAGGCACTCCAGCGAAGCCTGCTCCCGCCGGGCCTGCCGCACATCGACAACGTCGAGGTGGAGGTCATCTACCGCGCGGCCGGCGAGGGCAACGAGGTCGGCGGCGACTTCTACGACCTCTTCCCCATCGGCGACGGCGCGTACGGCTTCGCCATCGGCGACGTCTGCGGTACGGGCCCGAACGCGGCGGCGGTCACCGGCCTGGCCCGGCACGCCCTGCGTCTGCTGGCCCGGGAGGGCCTGTCGGGGCCGGCGGTCCTGGAGCGCCTGAACTCCGCGATCCTCGACGAGGGCGACCGCAGCCGCTTCCTGACCCTGCTCTACGGCGAGCTGCGCCCGCAGCAGGACGGCAGCGCCGAACTGAAGGTGGTCTGCGCCGGCCACCCCCTGCCGCTGCGGCTGCGTCAGGACGGCACGGTCGTGGCGGCGGCCGAGCCGCAGCCACTGCTGGGCGTCATAGAGGATCTGGAGCTGTACGAGGAGACGGTCACCCTCGAGCCCGGTGACGTGCTGCTCTGCGTCACGGACGGCGTCACCGAACGCCGGGAGGGCACCCGCATGCTGGGCGACGACGGTCTCGCCGACGTCCTGACGACGTGCACGGGCCTGACGGCCGGGGCGGTCGCGGCACGCATCATGCGCGCGGTGGAACGCTTCGCCTCGGACGCCCCTTCGGACGACATGGCGATCCTGACGATGCGGATCCCGGAAATCCTCTAGGAGGCATGAGAAAGGCCCCACCCGGAAGGGTGGGGCCTTTTCATTGGAGCCCCCAAACGGAATCGAACCGTTGACCTTCTCCTTACCATGGAGACGCTCTACCGACTGAGCTATAGGGGCCGGTCGCTTTCGAGGTTTCCCTCGCGGCGACGAAGAAACTGTACCCCGGACAGGCCCGAGTTCCCAAATGCGTTCGGTGCCTGTTCAGAAGGCGGGCTGGAGCAGTCCGCCGAGGGCGTTGCAGGCGGAGACGATCCGCTGCATCTCACGCTTCGTCAGCGAGGCGTCCACCGGCAGGGCGAGCGTCTCGTCGGCGGCCAGCTCGGTCTCGGGCAGGGACACGCACCGGCGGAACTCCGGCAGTCGATGCACCGGCGTCTTCACCGGCACCCGGCAGCCGACTCCCTTGACCCGGAGGGCGCGTGCGAAGGCGTCCCGGTCGGGCCGGCCGTTGCCCGGCACCCGTACGACGTACTGCTGGTAGGTGTGCCCGTCCCCGCCGTCCGGCGTCCGTACGCCCTTCAGTCTGGCGTCGAGATAGCCGGCCCGCTCCCTGCGCTGCGCCGTCTCGTCGTACGGCGCCTCGGACTCGGCGTGTTCCAGCACGAGGAGCCGGTGCCGCTGTCCGAGCGCGTGCAACCGCCTCATGTCGGCGCGCCGTCCGAAGCGGTGTACGGCAACGACGGCCGCGGTACGGGGGGTTATGGCCGCGTCGACGGCTTCCGGGGCGACGCAGTAGGTCACCGGGTCTATGTCGGCGAACACCGGGAGCGCGCCGGCCAGGATCACGGCCTCAGCCACCTCGGCGTTCCCGAAGGCCGGTACGACGACCTCGTCACCGGCTCCGACGCCGGCGGCCCTGAGCAGTGCAGCAGTTCCCATGTGCTGGATGCTCGGCGCGCAACGTGAACGACACGTTACGCACAACAGAAAAAGGCCGGACCCTGAACCGAAGTTCAGGATCCGACCTTTCTGAAAAATTGTTCGGCGGTGTCCTACTCTCCCACAGGGTCCCCCCTGCAGTACCATCGGCGCTGTGAGGCTTAGCTTCCGGGTTCGGTATGTAACCGGGCGTTTCCCTCACGCT